>NZ_NEDJ01000002.1 GCF_002114285.1 Halorubrum ezzemoulense DSM 17463 | reverse complement strand
ACTCGAAGGGGCGGGCGCGAGGCGGGCGCAGGCGACAGAAGGACCGCAGGGCGGGAGCGAGTGAAACGAGCGACTGACCGAGGACCGCAGCGAGCGAGCGCCCGCCTCGCGGCCGGGGGTTCGGTGGTGATCGTGTCGATCAGCTGCTTATAAATGATGTTGTCGTACGGCCTCGGAGCCGGGGTTTCGAGCCGATCCGGCGTTGGGTCTCGACCGCGTCTCGCTCGCGGAGAGTCGTCGTGCGATCGACTCACACCGCGATCCCGCAACCGCCACGCTTTATTAATCCGGCCGAGTACCCGCGACATGGACCAGTTGCGGCAGTCGCTCCTCGACGCGCCGATCATCGAGAAAGGCGAGTACCAGTACTTCGTCCACCCGATCAGTGACGGCGTCCCCATGCTCGAACCGGAGCTGCTCCGGGAGATCGTCATCCGGATCATCCGGAAGGCGGAGCTAGAGAACGTCGACAAGATCGTCACCCCCGCGGCGATGGGGATCCACATCTCCACCGCGCTCTCGCTGATGACCGACATCCCGCTCGTCGTCATCCGGAAGCGCCAGTACGGCCTCGACGGCGAGGTCCCACTGTTCCAGGAGACCGGCTACTCCGAGTCGGAGATGTACATCAACGACGTGGAGGAGGGCGACCGCGTCCTCGTCCTCGATGACGTGCTCTCGACCGGCGGCACGATGAAGGCCATCCTCGACGCGCTCACCGACGAGGTCGGCGCGGACGTCGTCGACGTCGTCGCCGTGATCAAGAAGGCGGGCGAGAACGAGCTCGACGAGACCGACTACAACGTGAAGACGCTGATCAACGTCACCGTCGAGGACGGCGAGGTCGTCGTCGTCGACGCGCAGGGCGACGAATAGGTCGGTAACTGTCGACCCGGGGGGACCACCTCGAAGTTTCTACTCGTAGGTTTATTAGTAGTCGACGACGGACCGGCGGTTAACACCTCCAAAGCCCCGCCCGGCACCGCACCGCGCCTCACGCCTCCCCAGCCCCGTCGGGCGCGTCTGTCGGACTCCCTTCGGTCGTCCTCGTCGCGCCAGCGACTCCCTCGCACGTGCTTCTCGCGGCCGCCGAGGGCGGCCGCTCGACGGCGCGCGCCGGCCGAGACTGTGACGTTTGCTTATAAACCCGACGCCGCCCTTTGGCGCTGCCGGGCGCGGGCGTCTTTTATATCGAGGTCCTCAATGGCGGACTACACATGACTGACGCGTTGTTCGTCGTGAGCGAGGAGGGGTACTGGGCCGAGGAGTGTATCGAGCCGCTGACGACGCTCGAATCGGAGGGCGTCGACGTGACCGTCGCGACGCCGTCGGGGTCGCCCCCGGTCGTCGACGAGCGCTCGCTCGACCCCGAGGCCGCGGGCGGCGAGGAGCGAGGCGCGGAGCTCCGCGAGGTCGACGAGGAGCACCCCGAACTGAACGATCCGGAACCGATCGCGACCGTCGACGCCGACGGCTACGAGGCGGTCGTCTTCCCCGGCGGCCACGGCACCGTCTGGGACGTGAACCAAGACCGGCACGCCCGGCAGTTGCTGCTCGACGCGGTCGCTGGCGACGACGGCGTCGCCCTCGTCGTCTGTCACGCCGTCGGCATCCTCGCGTTCACGCGCGAGGCCGACGGGACGCCGCTCGTCGAGGGGCGCGCCGTCACTGGCTTCCCGAACGACTGGGAGGACGGGATCGTCGACGACCACGACGTGATGCCGGACGGCCGGAAGCTCCCGTACTGGGTCGAAGACGAGGTCCGGCTGGCGGGCGCGGAGTGGGACGCCGAACTCGACGCCGACACCAGCGTCACCGTCGACGGCGACCTGATCACGGCCCGCGGCCCGGGCTCGTCGGCCGAGGCGGCGGAGACGCTGCTCGGCGAGCTCTGAGCGTGCCCGATGCGATCACGCCGAGCCGAGCCGGTCGGTGTCGGCCAGCGACACCGCGACGAACGCGGCGGCGCTCGCGATGACGCCGGGGACGACCGGGTCGACCGCGGTCAGCGATCCGAGCCTGTCGACCGTCCACACTTCGGTGAGGACCTGCCACGCCGTTGCGGTGACGAACCCGACCACGACGCCGGCGAAGGCCCCGTCGCCCGTGGCCGCGTCCCAGTGAAGCCCGCCGAGGACGGGAACGAACAGGGTCGACCCGAGCACGGACGTGTAGAGCGCGACGATGAGCTGGACCACCCCGCCTAACGGACCGGGGTTGACGGCGAGAGCGGCGGGGACGACCGCCGCGCCGACGGTCGCGATCCGGCTGACTCGCCGCACGCGCGCCGGCGTCGGCTCCGGGACGAGGCCCAGGGCCGGCAGCGTCCGCTCGTAGATGTCGTGGGCCACGGCCGCCGACGTGACCAGCAGCACCGAGTCGACGGTGCTGAGCACCGCCGCGACGACCGCACCGAGCAGCAGCAGCCCCACCGCGGGACCGAACAGGTCGAGCGCGAGCCGGACGACGGACGCGTCCGGGTCGGCCAGGCCGGGGAACCGGACGCGCGCGAGCAGCCCCAGCGTCAGGATACACACGGCGATGACGGCCTGGATCGCGATGGAGATCGGGATCGCCCGCTTGACCGTCTCCGGGTCTCGCATGGCGTAGACCCGCGAGAGTTCGTACGGGGCCACCGCGATACCGAACCCGAACGACAGCGCCAGCCCGGTCGTGAGCGCTGGCGCCGAGGTGCCCGACAGCAACGCCGGGTCGATAGCCGCAGCCGCGTCGATGAGCGCCCTCGCGCCCCCAGTCTCGGCGACTCCGACGACGGCCGCCGCCGCGACGCCGAAGAGGAGGGCCGTGACCTGAACCGCGTCCGAATAGATGCTCAGCCGCATCCCACCGACGAGCGTGTACGAGAGCGCGACCGCGGCGAACGCCGCGATGCCGAGGACCCGCGGCACTCCGAAGACGGCGTCGAGGATGACCGCCCCGGCGACGTACTGGGCGGTCGTGTACACGAGGTAGATGACGCTGACGAGGGCCGCGGTCGTCCCGCCGACCACCTCGTTGTCGCCGTCGAAGCGCGCCGAGAGGAACTCCGAGACGGTGATCCCGCCGCGGGCGCGCAGGTGCGGCCCCACGAACAGCAGCGACGCGACCCAGCCGGCCCAGATGCCGAGCCACACCAGGCCGAAGCTCACGCCCACGGCGTAGTGGATCCCGATCGTGCCGATGAGCGTCCCCGCGCTGACCTGCGTCGCGGTCAACGACATTGCACCGAACACGCCCCCGATCCGGCGGTCGGCCGCGTAGAACGACTCGGCGTTCGACGCGTCGGCCTCGCTGTGCGCCTCCGAGGAACCGATCACGCTACCAACCTGCCCGAGCGAACGAATAAGCGATGTCCTCAGTTTCGCGGCAAAAGCATCCGATATTATATACAACAGTTATTATGCGATCGCGTCTCGTGTGAACGCATGTCTATGGCCGACCGGCCGCCGATACGCGTCCTCTGCGTGGACGACGAGCCGGGGTTCGCGACGCTCACCGCGGACGTCTTGGACCAACAGCACGACGACATCAGGGCCGTCGGCGTCACCTCCGCCGAGGCGGCGCTGGACCGGCTCGACGAGTCGACGTTCGACTGCGTGGTCAGCGACTACGACATGCCCGACGTCGACGGCCTCGAACTGCTCGACGCCGTGCGCGAGCGCTACCCGTCGAAGCCGTTCATCCTGTTCACCGGGCGCGGCAGCGAGGCCATCGCGAGCGAGGCGATCTCGTCCGGCGTCTCCGACTACCTCCAGAAGAGCGGCGGCCAAGAGCAGTACGAGCTCTTGGCGAACCGGATCCGAACGTGCGTCACGCGGCTCAGGGAACGACGGGACCGCGAGCGCGTCGAGGACTGGTACTCGCAGCTGTTCGAACAGCGGCTGATCGGCGCGGGGCTGTCACAGGACCGGAGCTTCGAGCTGGCGAACCGCCGCCTCGCCGAGATGCTCGGGATGCGGCGCGACGAACTCGTGGGCGAGCCGGTGTCGTCGATCGTCGCCCCGCACGATCGGGACCGAGTGGTCCGGGCGATCCGGCGGCGAGAGTCCGGCGACGACGACCGCGTCAGATACACGATCGACCTCCTGGCGGCGGACGGCTCCACGTTTCAGGCGACGGTGGTCGGGAGCCGCGTCACCTACCGGGGCGAGCCCGCGATCCTCGGGCTCATCCAACCGACCGGCGCGGACGAGGCGGCGGCCTCGCAGGCGGTCCGCGGCCGCATCGAGGCCGCGAGCCGGATCCTCTCGCGCCCGCCGTCGGAACTGGACGCGCCGCTCCTGTCGACCGCGAACACGCACCTCGCCGAGGTCCTCGGAGCGCTCGACACCGGCGACTCGTCGCCGACTACCCCCGATCCGACCCGCCCCGTACAGCTCTCCGACGCCGTCGGCGAAGCGGTGTCCCAGGCCGGCCTCTCGGCGACGGCGACCGTGACGGTGGACCCGGACGGGTCCATCGACCGCGACCGCGGAACCGTCGTCCTCGCCGTCCGGAACATCCTCCAAGCCGCGCTCGACGAGGCGGTCGACGCGGTCGCAGTCGACGCGCGAACGACGGCCGACGGCTTCCGAGTGCTCGTCCGCGACCCGCGGTCCGAGTCCGCCGAGGAGTGCTGCGTCGCCGAACTACCGTTCGACGTCGGCCTCGCCGGCGACGCGATGTACGGGATCGACCTCTTCATGCGGCGGATCCCGGGTGGCGTTCGCTGCGACGCAGTCGTCGCGGAGCGGTGAGTCGTCGGGCGACCGCTCAGCGGATCACGAACGCAGGCTCTGCGATCCGTTCGCTCTTACACTCGGGGCACCGTGACGGCTCGTTGACCGGATCGTCGAAGCCGTCGAACCCGCACTCGCGACAGGTCGGCGGCGCGACGAGAAACTCCTCGTCGGCCCCGCCGTCCCTTTCTTCGGATCCGCTCTCGTCGGTAACGGACCGCGAGACGTGTTCGAGGTGTTCGTACACCGTCGGCGTCGGCAGCGACAGCGTCGCCGCGAGGTCGCTCGCGGTCCGCGGTTCCTCGCGGAGGGCGTCGGCGATCCGCTGGCGAGTCGTCTCCATACCCAACGTTCGACACGGGCGAGTAAAACCGCCCGGTCGGCGTCCGACGCCGACACGGGCACAAGAGGTATGTCACCGGAGTGAGAGCGGGAGAGTATGAAAGCCGTCGTACTCGCGGGTGGCTACGCGACCAGGCTCTGGCCGATCACCGAACACCGGCCGAAAATGTTCCTCCCGGTTGGGGAAAACACCGTCATCGACGAGATATTCGAGGACTTGGAGGCCGACGACCGGGTCGACGAGGTGTTCGTCTCGACGAACGAGCGCTTCGCCGACACCTTCGCGGAGTACCTCGACGACAGCCCCTTCGAGAAGCCGACGCTCTCGGTCGAGGAGACGGTCGAGGAAGACGAGAAGTTCGGCGTCGTGGGAGCGCTCGAACAGCTCGTCGAGCGGGAGTCGGTCGACGACGATCTGATCGTCGTCGCCGGCGACAACATGATCAGCTTCGATCTGGGCGACTTCGCCGACTTCTTCGAGGACAAGGGAACGCCGACGCTGGCGGCCTACGACGTGGGCGACCGCGAGCGCGCGAAGTCGTACGGCCTCGTCCAGCTGGACGGCGACGAGGTGGTCGACTTCCAGGAAAAGCCCGACGACCCGGAGTCGACGCTCGTCTCCATCGCCTGCTACGCGTTCCCCGCCGAGACGCTCCCGAAGCTCACCACCTACCTCGAAGACGGCGAGAACCCCGACGAGCCCGGCTGGTTCCTCCAGTGGCTCCAAGAGCGCGGGGCGGTCAACGCGTACACCTTCGACGGCGCGTGGTTCGACATCGGCACCGCCGACAGCTACCTCGACGCGGTCGAGTACGCGCTCGACGGCGGGACGCTCGTCGACGACGACGCGACCGTCGAGGGGAGCGACCTGGGCGACGTGGTCCACGTGATGGGCGGCGCGACGGTGACCGACTCGACGCTCGACCGCGCCGTCGTCTTCGGGGACGCGACGATCACCGACTCCGAGGTCCGCAACTCCGTGATCGACACGGGCGCCACCCTGGAGGGAGTCGACCTCTCTGGCGCGCTGATCGGCTCGCACACCTCCATCACCAAGGGCGACGAGTTCTGACCGCTTCGGGGCGACCGCCGTCTCAGTCGTCGACGCCGGCCTGCGCGTGCGTGTGGTGATAGCAGTCGAACGCGGGGTCGCTGCCGTCGGTCGCGGGGTAGAAACAGACCCGTTGGTAGCGCTCGTTGTCGAGCAGGTTCGCCACGAACCCGCCGGTGTGTCGGGAGACCGAGTCGTACGGGTCACCGCAGGCGGGACAGTTCGCCGGCGGATCCTCGGGAACGTACATGCGGCGCGGTGGTCGGAGGTACGTCCCCGAGCCGGAAAACGACCGCGCCGAGCGGCGGCGGTCGGAGCGGCTCAGGACCCGTTCGAGGAGTCTCCGCTCCCGCCCTCGACGCCGAGCGCGTCGAACAGCTTCCGCCGGACCGCCTCCTCGGTGAGGTGGAGGAGCGTGTCGCGCTTGTCGCCGCTCGCCTCGATGCCGGTGAAGATCCCGAGCGGGATCTCGAGCGACCCCTGCGTGGAGTGGCCGGCGGCGTCGCCCATCTCCGAGAACGCCTCGTCGAGCACGTCGCCGATGTTCAGCCGGATGTCCTTCGAACGCGCCGCGAGGTAGATCTTCTCGTCCGCGATGCCCAACACGGCCGTCGTCGTGATCCCCTCTAGGTTGAGGAGGTGTTGCGCGGCCTGCGCGAGCGCCTCGCGGTCACGGATGAACCCGGCCGTCGAGAAGAGGTGGCTCCCCTGGACCTCGCGGTTCTGGATCGCCTCCGCGAGCACGTCCAGCGTCTCCGGACTCATCGACGGTGACTCCACCTGTTCGAGCGTGTCGTGGTTCGCGAACGGGTGGAGGTACGCCGCCGCGGTCAGGTCGGCGGGCGTCGTGTCCCGCTTGAAGTCAAGCGTCTCAGCGCGGATCCCGTAGAGGAGCGCGGTCGCGACCGCCTCCGAGGGGGACTGGTCGAACTCTTGGAGGTACTTCGTGAGGATCGTCGACGTTGAAGAGACGTTGGTCCGCACGTCGACGAAACGGGCGTCGAACGGCACCTCGGCCTCCAAGTGGTCGAGGTAGATGTCGACCGACACGTCGAGATCGAGGTCCTCGGCGGCGGCCTTCGCGAGGTCGACGGCCGCGATCGTCTCGTACTCGGAGAGCGGCGAGGCCTCGCCGCGGGCGAGCAGGTCGATCCCGAGGAGGTTGACGAACGCCCGGTTCTCTTGGTGGCCCACGTCGCCGGAGTAGATGATGTCGGCGTCGACGCCGAACGCCTCCGCGATCGCCTGGAGCGCGGTCGCGGACGCGATCGAGTCCGGCTCGGGGTTGTCGTGCGTGAGGATGGCCATCCGGTCGCCGCCGTCTTCGATGATCTCCGCTAGCTGGCGGGCCATGTACTCCAGCTCGCCGGTCTCCAGCGACTGGAGGGCACTGTCGGCGATCACCGTCGAGGGGTTGATCACCACGTCCGCGCCGCGCTCGCGCAGCTCGTCCTCGCTGACGGGGTCGGAGGCCCGGGCCACGAGGTAGTGGTCGCCGCCGGTCTCTCTGACCGCCGAGACGGCGGCCTTGTTCGCTTCCACGTCGCTGGCGAGGATCAACACGATGTCGCGGTCGGCGAGCTCGTCGACGACGTCCGGCTCGGCGATGTCCTGGACGCGCGCGTTGAGGTCCTGGTCGCGGAGCGCCTCGACGCGGCTCTCGTCGCGGTCGAGGATGAGGACGTCCTTCCCGCGCTCGGTCAGTTCCTCCGCGACGGCGTGACCGACGCTTCCACAGCCGAGGATGGCGTACCGGGTCCGCGCGGATCCGGATGCCCCACTACTCATTGGAGGGATTTCCGCGGCACGACACTTAACGAGTGCGCTCTCGGCGTCGTCCCCCGGCCACGAGGTCGCCGAGCCCGGCGGCTTCGCTCCCGAGAGACGCGTTCGGGTCCGAACGCGATACCGTCGCTTTCGTGCGATTGTACCGGCGTCCGCCGAGCGCCGACGGGGTCGAATGAAAAGGCCTTTTACCGTGACCCGGGTACGAACTTGTGAGGGCCGGTAGCTCAGTTAGGGAGAGCGACGGACTCTTAATCCGTCGGTCGCGTGTTCAAATCGCGCCCGGCCCGTACACTGAACCGCAGAGCGACAGCGATGCGGTGAGGGAACCGGACGGAAGCGATTTGAAGTAGAGAAGTCGCAGCGCGAGCGAAGCGAGCGACCGTCTTCTCGTGGTTCACAATCGCGCCCGGCCCGCTTCTCATAACGGTTCACCGTCTACTGACGAGTTCCCGCGTTGTGCCGCCGTCTCGAAAGGCGGAATCACGAACGGGGTAGAACGACAGATCGGCGCCATCGAGGTGGCCGACGGCTCGGAGAACTAGCCGAGGGGGAAGAGTCGTGCCGAGACGGTTGATACGAACGTTGAACGGACGGCTCTGCCCGTCGACGGGACTCCTGGCGGACCGCACGGACAAACGGACGAGGGATCGAGCGCCACAGGACCGACACTCGATTCCGGCCCGCGGGGTGGCCGGAGTCAGACTGCGTGTGACACTCCTCACCCGTCTGGGAACTCAACGCCCGTGAACGCGAAGCGAGCGCCGCCCTCGGCGCTCTGCTCGACGCCTATCTCCCACCCGTGAGCGGTGGCGATCTGCTTGACGATGGTCAGTCCGAGGCCCGCGCCCCCTTCGCCCGTGGTGACTCCGTCTTCGAACGGTCGGTCGCGAAGGTCGTCTCGAATCCCCGCGCCGGTGTCTTCGACGTAGAACCCGTTCGGAATGGCTCCGACCCGCACGGTCACGTCCTCGCCGCCGTGTTCGACCGAGTTGCGGAACAGGTTTTCCAAGATCTGTCGCAATCAGCTCTCGTCGGCGGAAATGGCTATCTCTGTCTCGACGCGCAGCGACGCGTCGCCCGTGTCGACGCTCCCCCACGCCGACCGGCTGACCGCTTCGAGATTCGCGGGGGCGACTTCGTCGATCCGGTCGCCCGCCTTCGTCAACGAAACGAGGTCGGTGATCAGGGCCTCCATGCGAGTGAGGGCGGCGTCCGCCGTTTCGAGGTGTTCGCTGTCGGACTCCCTGCGGGCGAGTTCGATCCGCCCTTTCGCGACGTTCACCGGGTTTCGGAGGTCGTGACTGGCGACGTCGACGAACTGATCCAGCTGCTCGTTCCGCATCGTCAGGCGCTCGTTCGCCCGTTCGAGTTCGGAGACCGTCTCCGCGAGCTCCTCGTTCGTACGACGAAGCCGCGCCGCGTACACGCCGATGACCGTGCCGAGCGCCGCGCCGACGCTCAGCGATCCGGTCATCGAGAGCAGGAGCGACGAGTCCGCTCGGGAGGCCATCTCCCCGAACCAGGCTCCGAGAATCACGAACGCGAGAAATCCGGTGACAGTCCATTTCAACACCGTCCGCTGGCTCGTCGCGGCGACCCCGTCCGATCGGAGCCGCCCGTACGACACCAATCCGACTCCGATGAGCATCGGAACCGCGGCCTGGAGTGCGAGTATCCCAAAGTCGACGTCCACGAGCACACTCATCACCCCTGTTACGACGATGATCGCCGCCCCCGCGATAACGACGGGATTCATCTGAGTGTCGGGAGCCATTTTTGGATGTATTCCAGTATGCGATATTTAAATAATTTCGATATGTACGAGAGCCCTCGGCGCTCCGAGCGCCGGTCGAGGCCGTGATCGAGGGTCGAAACGAGCCCATGTGGCGCACTTATCCGGGCATTCAGCACGGCAGCGACCGAACAGATTATCCCGGCTACCCGCGCTGTGTTCGACGAAACACCCAGAAATAATCAATATAACGTCATTTCATCGAGGCTGACCTCCGGCGCGCGGAGCGGTCGGTCGAGACGGCCGTCTCGCTCGTCGAGGACCTCACGACCGTCCACCCGTTCTTCGTCGAGCCGAGGCGGCTCTCCGAGTCGATGCGCGAGTCGAGCGCCGCGCCGACGGAGCGCGATGAGTGACGCCACGCCGCGGCCGGTCGGGCGGTCGCGCCGAGCGGCCCGCGGTGGGTGATTCCCGTTGCGCTTCTCGCCTCGTCGGTCGTCGTCTGCGAGGCGAACAAGACCCGGGCCGACCTCTCCGGGCTCTGGCTCGACGAGTACGCCCCCGCCGAGGGCTGACGACCGCCCAGTTCGCCGAGGCGTTCGACGGCGGGGTCGCGGTCCTCGTGCCGGACGAGTCGCTCGGCGACGGGGCGGCCGAGGAGATACTGGAACGGTCGCGGTCGGAGGCGTCGCACTGTCGCGTGCTCTGCGTCAGGGAGCGGTCGGCCCCGGACGCGGAGGCGCCGTACGGCCGCGACATCGAACGCCCGTTGTTCGAAGCGGACCTCGTCGACACCGTCGAGACGCTGTTCCACCGGGCCGACTACCACCTGCTCTTGGACCAGCACTACCGGACCACCGTGCTTATCTCGGCGTACGAGTGGCGGGACGGCGGCGATCCGACGGACGACGCCCGGTACGACCGACTCGTCGACCGGGCCGAGCGCTTCCGGAAGTAGCTGACTCGGCTGCGACGACGGATGAGCGGCGAGGACGTTCGCGCCGTCGCCGAGGGGATCGCGGTCGGCGACGGCGACGGCGTCGCCGAGCAGGAGTCCGTCGAGAGCAAGTACCGCCCCGACGAGTGCGCCCGGCGCGGGAGCGACCGGACCGAACGGGTCGACGGCGAACGGGCGGCGGTGAAGACCGGCGCGTACGTGTGGCGGTGCGAGCGCTGCGGCCACGTGGACATGCGGGCGGGCGCGAACCACCGACGCGTCACCTCCTCCAACCGCTGAGGCGGTCGGCGAGCAGTTCGCTCAACCGCCCCTGCGCCGCTCGCCGCGGCGTGGGTGATTTATGTGCTTCGCCGACGACGACGCTGCGTACATGTCGAGTCTCGACGACGCGGCGGCGGTGATAACGGGAGCGAGTTCGGGAATCGGTGAGGCGACGGCGCACGCGCTCGCCGAGCGCGGGGCGAACGTCGTCCTCGTGGCGCGGCGGCGCGAGGCGCTCGAATCGGTCGCGGACGACGTGCGGTCCGATCACGGCGTCGAGGCCGTGGTCGCGGACGGCGACGTGCGCGACCCGGCGACCTCGCAAGCGGCGGTCGAGGCCGCGGTCGACGAGTTCGGCGACCTCGACGTGGCCGTCGTCAACGCGGGCGTCGCCCGCGGGAGCGACGTGGCGACGATGACCGACAAGGAGTACTCGGTGATGCAGGAGACGAACGTCGACGGCGCGTTCTTCCTCACGCGCGCGGCGCTCCCGCACCTCACGGAGAGCGAGGGGAGCCTGATCGCGGTCGGCAGCTTCGCCGGGGAGTACCCGCGGTCGTTCAACCCCGTGTACGCCGCGACGAAGTGGTGGGTCCGCGGGTTCGCGCACAGCGGCGCGGCGCAGGTCGGCGACGAGGGCGTGGCCGTCTCCGTGGTCAACCCCTCGGAGGTCCGGACGGAGTTCGGGAGCGAGGACGGCGAGCCGTTCGAGGAGCGGTTCGAGCCCGGGAGCGTCACCGAGCCCGAGGAGGTGGCTGAGGCGATCGCCTTCGCCGCGTCGCGGCCCGGCTCGACGGCCCAGGAGATCGACCTCTTCCGGCGCGACAAGTTCGCCGACACGCTGTAGCCGCCCCGGTCCGGGCGGACGAGCCGTCGAGCGTCGGGCCCCGGCCTTCGAACCGTAACCCCTTTTGAATCACCGGACGGCGGACGCGTGTGAGCAACGCGACGGACGGACCGAAGCGATCGCAGTTCTGGGCGCTGTACCTCACTCGGTTCGCGGAGGGGTTCGGCTTCATCACGTTGCTGACGCTTCTGCCGACGTACATCAACGCCTTGGACCCGCAGGCGGTCACCGTGTTGGGCGTCACGGTCTCGGCCGGCTTCGTCATCGGGATGTACACCACCGGGTTCACGCTCGCGCAGACGGCCGCGGTGGTCCCGCTCGCGTGGGCCGGCGACCGGTTCGACAAGCGGCGCGTCCTCCTCGCCGTTCTCGTGGCCGGTGCGGGCGTGTACGCGCTGTTCCCGCTGGTCGACTCCTCGGCCACGTTCGTCGCCGTGCGCGCGCTTCAGGGGTTCGTCGTCACCGGCGCGGGGCTGATGACGCTCTCGCTCGTCGGCCAGATCGCCGAAGCGGGCACCCGGGCAGACAAGATCGGGAAGGCGAACGCCGCCTCGTTCGCCGCCTCGATACTCGGCTCGCTCGGCGCGGGCGCCATCTACGACGCCGTCGGCTTCGGCCCCGTATTCGGAGTCATCACGGCGCTGATGGTGACCGCGTGGCTCGTCACGTGGGGCGTGCTCGACGACGACCCGACGCGGATCGAGGGGTTCCCCTTCACCGACCTCGCGGTCAACCGCAAGCTCCTGACGATATCGACGTTCCGGGCGCAGTACGCCTTCGCGGTGACGATGGTCCGGACGTGGGTTCCCATCTACGCGGGGACGGCGGTCGGCGGCGGGGGGCTCGCGGTCGGGGCGACCGCGGTGGCGGTGACGGTCACCGCCGAGAAGGCGACCAACATGGTCGGGCAACTGTTCACGGGTCGGCTCTCAGACGCCTACGGGCGGTCGCTGTTCGTGTTCGGCGGCGGCGGAGCCTACGGGGTGATCGCGATGGCGATCCCGTTCTCGGCGCCGATCGGTGCCGCCCTCGGTAGCGGCGTCACGGTCCCCGTACTGGGCGCGCTCCCGCCGGCGTACCTTCCGCTCGTCTGCCTCTCGGGACTCCTCGGCGTCGCCGACTCGTTCCGGGAGCCGGCCAGCATGGCGCTGTTCGCCGACGAGGGGACCGACGACGGCGGCGTCGCCTCCAGTTTCGGCATCCGAGAGCTGGTGTGGCGGCCGGGGTCGGTGGCCGGCCCTCTCATCGCCGGCTGGCTCATGGTCGAGGTGAGCATGGCGTCCGTCTTCTACGTCGGCGGCGCGTTCGCGGTCACCGGCGTCCTCGCGTTCCTCGCGATCCTCGCGCGGGACCACGGTCGCGCGGCGCTGACGACGTGGTAGGACCGCGTGCGGCCCGCACACCGAGCGGCCACGTCCCCTTACCGCTTCCGCAGCGCGGCGCGGTAGTGCGGGCCGTCGCCGGAGCCCTCGCGGTCGACCGCGTCCACGACCCAGTCGGTCCCAACGGCGGCCTCGCGGAGTCGGTCCGGCGAGAACAGCCGGAAGTGGAGCGTCGGGTCCGTCTCCCCGTCGTACCGGAACCACATGAGGCGGTGCGCGAGCCCCGGCGTCGGGTCCGCGCGGTAGCCGAACAGGTCTGCCGCCTCGGAGTGCTCGGGATCGTAGCAGTCGACCACCGCGGTCGCGTCGGGCGTCGTCACGAACGCGAGGTCGCTGAGGAACGCCGAGAGCCCGCGCATCGACCCCGCCAGCCCGATCTGCGTCCCGATCGCGAGCGCCGACGCGAATCGGTCGCGCTCGAACGACTCGCGGAGGGCGAACATGTCGCCCTCCCTCGCGTCGGCGACGCCGCGGTCCCGCATTGTCTCGACGAGCGCCGGGCTGGCTTCGACGGCCACCGTCTCGAACCGCTCCTGAAACCGCAGCGCGTGGCGGCCAGCGCCGGCGCCGAGGTCGACCAGCGGGCACTCCAGCCGGGACGCTAGCCACGACCCCGCCTCGTCGTCGGGGTCGAACTCGGTGAAATAGAACGCCTCGATCGGATGTTCGCGGACCGCCTCGCCGTCTCCCTGGTAGAGCGGCTCCGTCCGGTCGCCACGGTTGTGGTCGCGGAGCGCGCGTCCGAAGGCGTCGGCCATACGCCGGACTGTCCGCTCACGGTGAAAAGCGGTCCGTGATATCGTCACGCAGTGACGCACCGGGTCGCACCTCGTGTCCGCAGGCGACGGGACCGGACGCAGTTGACCGTTCAGTCGTCGCCCTCGGCGGCCGACCCGCCGGTCGAGTCGGCGACCCGCTTCGTCTCGCTGTCCACGCTGATCCCCTCCCAGTCGTCGTCGGTGTGGAACCCCTCGCGCTCCTTCGCGCCGGGGGCGACGCGCATGAACTCGGCGCGCTCCCGGGCGCCTTCGAGCGTGTGCCCGCCGCAGTACGAGAGGCCCGAACGAATCCCCTGGCAGAACTCCTCGGCGACCGTCCCCACCGGGCCCTTGAAGGGCGTCAGCGCCTCGACGCCCTCGTCGGCGCCCACGTTCGCGCCTTTGTCATCCCGGTCCTCGGCGGCGGCGGTCGTCGCCATCCCGCGCGACCGCTTGTACCGCGTCCCGTCGACCTCGACGACCGCCCCCGGGGCCTCCGCCGTCCCGGCGAAGAGGCTCCCGAGCATCACCGTGTCGGCCCCCGCCATCAGCGCCTTCGCCGCGTCGCCGGAGGTCCGAATGCCGCCGTCGGCGCAGATCGTCACGTCGAGGTCCGCGGCCGCGGTCGCGCAGTCGTCGACCGCGGTGAGCTGTGGGACGCCGGCCCCGGCGACCTTCCGCGTCGTACAGTGCGAACCCGGCCCGATGCCGACCTTCACGCAGTCGGCCCCGGCCGCCGCGAGGTCCTCGACGCCCGCCGGCGTGGCGACGTTGCCGGCGACGAGGTCCGTCTCCGGGAACTCCGCAGCGATCTCCTCGACGGCCGCGATCGTCCGGTCGAGGTGGCCGTGCGCGACGTCGACGACGATCGCGTCCACGCCAGCGTCGACCAGCGCGGCGCTGCGAGCGAGGTGGTCCTCGTTGATGCCGACCGCGGCCGCGACCCGCTCGCCGGCCGCGGCCACCCGCTCGACCTGCGCCGACTGCTCGTCGACGGTGAGGAAGCGGTGGAGGACGCCGAGCCCGCCGGCCCGCGAGAGCTCGATCGCCAGTTCGGCCTCCGTGACGGTGTCCATCGCCGCCGAGACCAGCGGGGTCTCCAGTTCGACGTTCGGCGTGAACCGCGTCGACAGGTCCACGTCGCTCCGGCTGTCGACGGGCGACCGCTGCGGGACGAGCAGCACGTCCCCGTAGCTCAGCCCGGTTCGTAGATCGTTCATACCCTTAGCGGGACGGGGGACGGACGGTGAAAAACCTCTCGATAGCCGGAGCGCGCGCGGTCGCGCTGCCGCGACGCGTCAGTACCCCTGCTCGGCCAGGGCGCCCTCGAGCGCCGCGAGGACGTACTCGACGTTCTTCGGGCGGGCAGAGTGCCCCATACAGCCGATGCGCCAGATGTCGCCCTCCAGGTCCCCGAGCCCGGAGGCGATCTCCAAGTCGTACTCGTCGAGCAGGCGGTCGATGACGGCGGCGTCGTCGACCCCGTCGGGCACCCGGACCGCGTTCAGACTTGGGAGCCAGTACTCGTCGGGAGCGTTCATTTCGAGGCCCAGATCGCGGAGCCCTACCTTCAGGTCGCCGGCGACCTCGCGGTGACGCGTCCACCGCTCTTCGATCCCCTCCTCGGCGACGAGGCGGAGCGCCTCGCGGAGCGCGTACACGTTCGTGATCGGCGCGGTGTGGTGGTACGCGCGCTCGTCGCCCCAGTACCCCTCCAACAGCGAGAGGTCGAGGTACCACGAGCGGGCCGGCTCCTCGCGGTCGAGCACCTTGTTCATCGCGCGGTCGTTGAGCGTGAGTGGGCTCGCCCCCGGCGGACACGAGAGGCACTTCTGCGGGCCGGAGTAGGCGGCGTCGACGCCCCACTCGTCGACGCGCATCTCGACGCCGCCGAGCGAGGTGACGCAGTCCGCGATCACGAACGCGTCGTGAGCGTGCGCGATGTCGGTCAATTCGGAGACGTTCGGCTGGCGGACGCCCGTCGACGTCTCCGCGTGGACGAACCCGAACACGTCCGGCTGCTGTTCGTTGAACGCGCGCTCGACGTCGACGGGGTCGAGGGGCTCGCCCCACGGGGCGTCCACCTCGACGACCTCGCCGCCCGCGCGCTCGGCCATCGACTTCATCCGGCCGCCGAAGTAGCCGTTCGTCGGTACCAGCATCGTGTCGCCCGGCTCGACGAGGTTGCCGATGGCGGCCTCCATCGACGCCGACCCGGTCCCGGAGACCGGGATCGTCCACTGGTTGTCGGTCCGGAACGTGTAGCGCAACAGCTCCTGGACCTCGTCCATGATCTCGACGAACGACGGGTCGAGGTGGCCGACGAGCGGCGTGCTCATCGCCTTGAGGACGCGCGGGTGGACGTCGCTCGGACCGGGGCCCATCAGCGTGCGGTCCGGCGGCGTCAGCTCCCCCACGTCGGGCGCTTTCTCGTCGACGCCGCGTTCGGCGTATCGCTCTGACATGCGCTTGAGTCCAGCCAGCGGTGACAAAACCCGACGGAACGCGCGGGCTCGCCGACGCAGTGACGGCCGACGACGACGGCCGGCCGCTATCGCTGCGCCGCGAGCGGGTGCCCGGCCGATCGAAGTCGCCGCACCGCGAGCGGGTGCCCGGCCGATCGAAGTCGCCGCACCGCGAGCGGGCGCCCGGCCGATCGAACTCCGTCGACCCGCGCAGACGCTCGGTGGTCCGGGGCGGTGACCACCGGTACCTAAATCCCCGTGACGCGTATGACGCGACATGAGCGACCGCGCGGGCGAATCGAGCGCAGACCAGGACCTCCAGACCGTCATCGACCGGATGGCCGACGGGTTCTTCGCCCTCGACGCGGACTGGAGGGTCACGTACGCCAACGAGGAGGGACGGCGGATCCTGCGGGCCGCGATGCGCGACGACGCGGTCGATCCGAGCGAGACGGTTGTGGGGTGTCACCGGTGGGACTCGATCCCGAATTCGACCGGGACGGAGTTCTACGAGCGGTACCACCACGCCATGGACGTCCAAGAGTCCGTCTCGTTCGACTCGTACTACGAACCGCTGGGCGTCTGGTTCGACGTGCGCGTGTTCCCCTCCGACGAGGGGCTCTCGGTGTACCTCCGGGACATCACCGAGCGACGCGACCTAGAGCGGCGCCAGCGGGAGAGCCTCCGGGCCATCCAGCGCCTCTACGCGGTCTCCTCGGACCAGGACCGCACCTTCGAGGAGAAGGTCGAGGCGATACTGACGCTCGGCTGCGAGTACCTCGACGTGCCGAACGGCTTCCTCACCCGGATCGAGGACGGCACCCAGCACGTCGAGATATCGCACGCGGAACACCCGCTGCTACAGGCCGGCGAGACCTGCCCCCTCGACGCGGCGTACTGTAAGCGGACCATCGAGCGCGACCGGCTGTTGACAGTCGTCGACGCCTCCGAGAACGGGTGGAACGACGACTCGGCCTACGAGACGTTCGGCCTCGAGACGTACATCGGCGGACAGGTCGAGATCGACGGCGAGCAGTACGGGACGCTCTGCTTCGCCGCGACCACGCCGCGCGGCGAGCCGTTCACGGACACGCAGCGGACGTTCGTCGAACTGCTGACGCGGTGGGTGAGCTACGAGCTGGAGCGACAGCACGCGGCGGAGCAGCTCGAACGCGAACGCGACCGGCTCGACGAGTTCGCCAGCGTCGTGAGCCACGACCTCCGGAACCCGCTCACGGCCGCCCGGGGTCGGCTGGACCTCCTCGCGGAGGAGTCCGACAGCGACCACATCGCCCCGATCGAGCGGTCGCTCTCACGGATGGAGACGCTCATCGACGACCTGCTGGCGCTCGCGCGCGAGGGGAGCGACGTCGAGGACCCGGACCCGGTCGACCTCGCGGCGCTCGCGACCGACGCGTGGAAGACGAGCGACAGTCGGGGCGGGACGCTCCGCGTCGCGCTCGACGACTCTGAAGTCCTCGCCGACGAGGCGCGGCTGCGACAGCTGTTCGAGAACCTGTTCCGGAACGCCGTGGAACACGGCGGCGAGGACGTGACGGTCACCGTCGGACCGCTCGCGGACGGCGCCGGGTTCTACGTGGCCGACGACGGAGAAGGGATCCCCGAAGCGGAGCGGGACCAGGTGTTCGAGACCGGCTACACGACGACGACGGACGGGACGGGGTTCGGGCTGAACATCGTCGCCGAGATCGCCGACGCGCACGGCTGGGCGGTGCGAGTGACGGCGTCCGAGGCGGACGGCGCCCGGTTCGAGATCACCGGCGTCGAGGCCGCCTGAGCCGTTCGGTCACTCGGCGTCGACGAAGTCCGGCTCCGTCCGCTTCTCCGCGCGCTCGTCGACGAGGTGGTCGACGAATGTGTCGAGGTCGACGTCGCCGCGCTGGTTCTCGAAGCGGTCGCGCACCGAGACCGTGCCCGCCTCCTGCTCGTCGTCGCCGACGATGACCATGTACGGGAGGCGGTCGTCGTGGCCCGCGCGGATCTTGCGGCCGACGGTCCAGTCGCGGTCCTCGACCTCGACGCGGAAGCCCGCGTCTTCCAGCTCGTTCTTCACGCGGTGGGCGTAGCCCAGCGTCTCGTCGGAGACGGGGAGGATCCGAACCTGCTCCGGCGCGAGCCACAGCGGGAAGTTCCCGTCGAAGTGCTCGATCAGCACCATGAAGAACCGCTCGTAGCTCCCGTACAGCGCCCGGTGGATCATCACCGGCTGGTGCTCCTCGTTGTCCTCGCCCGTGTAGGTCAGGTCGAACCGGTCGGGCATGTTGAAGTCGAGCTGGACGGTCGGACCGTCCCAGACGCGGCCGAGGGCGTCCTCGAAGCCGAAGTCGATCTTCGGGCCGTAGAACGCGCCGTCGCCGGGCTCGATGTCGTAGTCGTAGCCGCCCGATTCGAGCACGTCGCGGAGCTGCTCCTCAGCGGACTCCCAGATCTCGTCGCCGCCGACAGACTTGTCGGGGCGGGTCGCTAAGGCGACCTCGACCTCCAGATCGAGCGTCTCCACGACCTCGAAGATCATCTCGATCACCGACTCGATCTCCTGCCGGATCTGGTCGGGGCGGACGAACAGGTGGCCGTCGTCGATGGTGAACGACCAGACGCGCGAGAGGCCCGACAGCTCGCCGCGCTGCTCTTTCCGGTACACCTTCCCGTTCTCGAAGTAGCGCTGGGGGAGGTCGCGGTACGACCAGTTCTGCTGGTCGAAGATCGTCGCGTGGCCCGGGCAGTTCATCGGCTTCAGGCCGTACTCCTCGTCGTTCACGTCGAGGAGGAACATGTCGTCCTTGTAGTTCTCGTAGTGGCCGGACTGCTTCCACAGCTCCGTCCGGAACACGTGCGGCGTCTCGACCTCCTCGTACCCCTTCTCGCGGTTGAGCTCGTTCGCGAAGTCGGACAGCTCGCGCAGCACCGTCTTCCCCGGCGGGTGGTACAGCGGCAGGCCGGGGCCGGTCACCGTCGGGATCGAGAAGAGGTTCATCTCCTGCCCGATCTTTCGGTGGTCGCGCTCTTGGGCCTCCTCGCGGAGTTCGAGGTACTCTTCGAGGTCGGACTCGCTCGCGAACGCGGTGCCGTACACGCGCGTCAGCGTGTCGTTCTCCTCGTCGCCGCGCCAGTAGGCGGCCGACACCTCGAGCAGCGTCGCCGCGCCGATCTCGCCGGTCGACTCGACGTGCGGGCCCTGACAGAGGTCCTGCCAGTCGTCCTGGACGTAGAAGGTGACCTCCTCGCCGTCGGCCTCCTCGTCGAGTATCTGGCGTTTGTACTCGTTGTCGGCGTAGATCTCTTTCGCCTCCTCGCGCGAGCGGACCTCGCGCTCGATGTCGTAGTCGGCGGCGATTATCTCGTCCATCTCCGCCTCGACGGCGGCCAGGTCGTCCTCGTCGACGTCCACGTCGGTCACGTCGTAGTAGAAGCCGTCGTCGGTCGGCGGGCCGATCGTCAGCGTCGCCTCCGGGTGGAGCCGCTGGAGCGCCTGCGCGAACACGTGGGCCGCGGAATGGCGCAACACCGTGAGGTACTCGTCGGACTGGTCGGTGACGATCTCGATCCGCGCGCCGTCGTGGACCGCCGCGTGCTTCTCGACGAGTTCGCCGTCGATCTTCCCCGCGACGGTGTCGCGACCGAGCCCGGGGCCGATCTCGAAGGCGACGTCCTCGACTGTCGAGCCCGCCGGAACGGTGAGTTCTGATCCGTCCGGCAGGACGACCGTCACCTCGGCCTCCGCATCGGTCTCGCTCATACAGTGTCGGAACCGGACGACCGGCATAAGTGTGTTCGATCCGCGGCGCCGAGCGTCACGGTCGACCGGACATCGTTCGCCGCTCGCCGCCAGATCCCGGCAAGTCACGCCGCCGCTCTGGAGCCCCGGATCGGGAGCGAGCGATGGCAACACACAAATCACCCGGCAACGTTTGCCGCCCTATGACCAGTCATCGGGAGCCCCTGTCGTCGGTGTTGGAGGCGATCGGGGAGACGCCGCTCGTCGAGGTCCACGACGCGCCGACCGCGGTGCCGGTGTACGCCAAGCTGGAGTCGTTCAACCCTGGAGCGAGCATCAAGGACCGCATCGGGAGGTACATGCTCGAACGCATGCTGGAGCGGGGCGACCTCGGCGAGGGCGGCACCGTGGTCGAGCCGACCGCCGGCAACACCGGGATCGGGCTCGCGGTCGCCGCCAAGCAGCTGGGGTTAAACGCCGTCTTCGTCGTTCCCGAGCGCTTCTCGGTGGAGAAACAGCAGCTCATGCGCGCGCTCGGCGCCGAGGTGGTGAACACGCCGAGCGAGGACGGGATGGGGCTCGCGATCGACCGCGCCCACGAGATCGCGGCGGAGCTCGACGACGCGGTCGTCCCCCAACAGTTCTCGAACCCGCTCAACGCCGAGGCACACTACGAGACGACCGCCCCCGAGATCGACGAGGCCCTCGACGGCGAGGTCGGCGCGGTCGTCGCCGGCTGCGGCACGGGCGGGACGCTGATGGGGATCGCCCGCTACTTCCGCGAGGCCGACCCGGACACCCACGTCGTCGCGGTCGAGCCGGCCGGCTCCGCGTACCGCGAGTTCCTCGACGAGGACGTCGACCACGAGGCGTACAAGACCGAGGGGATCGGCACCCACGACACCGGACGCAACGAGCTGTTCGACCCGGACCTCGTCGACGAGATCCAAGCGATCGACGACCGCGCCGTCCACGAGGAGATGGGCCGGCTCGCGAGCGAGGAGGGCCACCTCGTCGCCTCCTCGTCGGCCGCGAACGCGATCGCGGCGAAGCGGGTCGCGCGGGAGATCCGCGACGGCAAGATAGACGCCCCGCACGACGCGGTCGTCACCGTCTTCCCCGACTCCTCCGAGCGCTACCTCTCGAAGGGCGTCTACCGGTCCTTCGAGGAGTGGGAGGGGTAGGTGGCGGAGCGGCGCGACGCCGCCCAGACACCGGCCGGTACCGCGGCCGCCGCCCGGTCCGTTATCCGCGCAGTCGACCGTGTTCGACCTTGAGACAGCGGTCCTGAACGACGTCGATCCCGTCCTCCTCCGCGGCCGCGGCCGCCTCGTCGTGGCTGATCCCGAGTTGGAGCCACAGCGTCCCGGCGTCGCCGCGCGACGCGTGTCGCTCGCGGACGGCCTCGGCGATCTCCGGGACCTCCTCGCTCGGCCGGAACACGTCAACGATGTCGATCTCTTCTTCCACGTCGCCGACCGCGTCGTACGCCGGTTCGCCGAGCACCTCGTCCGCGAACGGATTCACCGGGATCACGCGGTACCCCCGGTCCTGAAGATACGCGGGCACGTCGTGCGCGGCCTTCCCGGGCGTCGTCGAACAGCCGACGACGGCGATCGTCTCGGCGTCGAGCAGGCGGTCGAGTCCGGCGTCGTCCGTGACGGGCATGGTCGACGATTCGATCGCCATGCGATTAAACGGATCCCTAGCCGCTGTGAAGAGAAGCGTGGTCGTCGGCTCCCGGTCAGGGGAGTCGGATCTCGGGGTCGCCGTCCTCGGGGACGGTGACGATGCCGTCGAACAGCTGTTTGAGCGTGTTCATCGCCTGGTCGTCGTGGGCGGTCGAGTCGATGCTGTACAGTCCCAGTCCGTCGACGCTCTGGACGCGGCCCGTGAACACGTGGAGGAACCGGAACACCGTCTGGAGGTCCGAGTACATCAGCAGCGTCGACAGCGAGTGGACCATCACGCGGTTCTGATCGATACCGCGGTCGCCGAACGCCTGGAGGAACTCGGAGAGCTTGATCCCGATCCCGGTCATGTCTACCGGCGAGGAGGCGTACTTGATACGGTCGGACTCGCGGGTCTCGCCCCCCTGCTGGCGGGTGACGCAGTCGACGACCGCGACGGGCTTCCCCTCGTAGGGCGTCCGCTCCTCGTAGTCGCGGAGCACCCGATCGGCGCCGTCCTTGGTGGTGACGACGATGGCGCCCTCGTCGCGATCGGTCCCTGCGGCGAGGACGTCCATCATTATCGACCGCTTCCCGCTGAGCGGCGGGCCGGTCAACAGAATGTTGGTCCCGGGATCGACATCGGCGTCGAAATGCGGCGTCAGCTCATACATGGACGCACCTCGGGGGCGGCGACGTCGGCGCGATCCACTCGTTCGGCCGCGAGGCCGTGCGACCAAGACACATCTACTACCTGAACATGCCCGCTCCGAATAATATTCTTTTTGATCGGCCCCTGCGACGCGACGGCGCGTCCCGATCGGGCCGTGGACCCGATCGGACGGCGAATTCGGCCGCCAGTGGGGGGCCGAACGCCGCCGGACCGTGGAAATCTATCACGCAGGCGAATCGACCGATCGGCGACGCCGGGCCGGAACCGACGGACTGCGCGGCGCCGGTTTCGAATCGCGGGACTTAACACGCTCTCGGAAGTAAGCCGACGTGAGGGCGCTTAGCTCAGTTTGGACAGAGTGCTTGGCTTCGGACCAAGTTGCCACGGGTTCAAATCCTGTAGCGCCCACTCACTCGCGGTCCGTTGCCGAACTAGTCCTAATTCTACTGTAGAGTCTCGGATCGAATGGTGGGTGTAGAGAGCTTGCCGGATTCATCCCGCGCCTAAAGGCGCGGGTATTCTCCTTGCGTCTTATAACACTGGCGTCACTCGCTTACCGTTCCGATCGGTTGCCGGTTACTAGAGACGGTGCGGAGCGCACACGAGACTCGCAATTTCGGCCGCCGCTCGCGAGCTCGGTGTCGAGTAGCGACGGGAACCGGACTCAGTCGGCTTCGAGGTGCTCTCGTCGCGTTCGCCAATGAGGGAGACTCGACCGCGATCGTGATACGACTGTCCCCTTGCGGGTCGTAGCGGTCCACGAGCCCCGCGTCCTCAAGCTTCGGAAGCCGTCGATCGATCGTCTGATCGGAGTCGAATACGTCGCACAACGGCGCCTCCGGATACTTCCGGACTCGGCGAACCGATCGGCGCCCCCGCTATCTTTTTGTGACTCGTCCGGCTCCCGATAGTCGTGCCTATTCGGAGCGCGAAAGACGCGGCGTCGCTCTACGCGGAGGTCCGGGACTACGACCTCGTCGTGACGCCCGACGCCCCGGTCGCGAGCGCGATCAACCGCCGCCTCGACCGCCCGCACTTCGGAACGTTCGCGACCACGCCGCGCCGCCTCGCGGCCGGTCGCCGCGAGCAGGCGGAGGACCGCCGGGCGTTCCTCGAGATCGTCCGACAGACCGACCACGACTGGAAGGCGGTCGCGTACGCCGTCGGGAACGTCCTCCAGTGTTGGGAACACACCGGCCGGCTCGGCGCGGTCTTAGAGTACGACGCCTACGTCGACGACGCGACCCGCGAGGTCGTCGAAGTCATGCGGACGCTGCGGACGACCTCGAAGCGGCTCACGGAGTACGCGATCGACGACGGTGGGTCCGTCGCCGTCGTCGGGTACGACCAGCTGACCGAACTGGAGCGCGGCGTCCTCCCGGATGCGTTCGATCGCGTCGACCTCTTCAGCGGGGAGGCGTTCGACCCCCCGCCCTTCCACGTCTTCGAGTCGGCGACCGACATCGTCGCCGCGCTCCGCGATACGATCACGGCGCACAATGCGGACCGCGTCGCCGTCGTCCTCGACGGCGGCGGGAAGTACTCCTCGCTCGTCGAGTCCGCGTTCGAGGCCGCGGGCATCCCCTTCTACGGCGGGCCGGGGTTCGCGGACGACCCGCACCACCGGACGTTCGTCCGGCTCCTCCGGCTCTGTTTCCGGGGGAGCGACGCGACCGTCGGCGACGCCGCCCCGATCCTCGCGCAACTGGGGATGGACGTCCCGACCGCGGACCGGGAGCGGCGGTTGGCGGCCGTCGACCACCCCGCCACGGAGTGGCTGCGGACGTTCCGCGACGGCGTCGGCGACCGGACGTTCGCGGCGGCGCTCGACGCCTACGCGACCGAGGCCGGCGTCGAACTGGACCGGCTCGACGAGGAGCTGCGGAACCTGGGGCTCGCCGACGCGCAAGTGACCGCCGGCGCGGTCGACCGACTCGCCTACTACCTCCAGACCTACGAGGTCCCCGTCGACAGGGAGAACGAGGGCGTCCTCCTCGCCGACGCGAAGTCCTCCGCGTACGTCGACCGCCCCGTCGTCTTCCACCTCGGAATGGGAGAGGAGTGGACGCACTCGGCGCCCCAGCGGCCGTGGGTGGACACCGAGACCCAGTTCGCGCGCTACGTCGGCGACTTCCAGCGCCTGCTCCAGAGCGGTGACCGACGGTACTACCTCGTTCAAGACGCGGCCGGCGGGGAGCCGGTCACTCCGTGCCTGTACCTCGGCGACCTCCTCGACGAGGAGTTCGAGCGGTTCAGCGACCTCGACTCGGTCGAACACCGGCCGCGACCGCGGTCGACGGGCGCGGGCTTCGACCGTGAACCGACCGGAGTGGACCCCGAGACGGTCGGGACGGTCAGCCAGTCGACCCTGAATAGCTACGTCAACAGCCCCCGGGACTACCTCTTCGGGCGGCTCCTCGACACTCCGGATCGGGAACGGTTCGTCGAGGGGACCCTCTTCCACGACTTCGCGGAGTTCTACGTGAACCACCCCGAGGCGGTCGCCGCGGCCGACACCGACGCCCTCGTCGACGCCATGCTCGCGGAGACCGAGGCGTTCTCCTCGGCCGCCGACGAGCCCCTCCGCCGCCGGAAGTACCGCATCGGACTGGAGCTGATCGCGGAGTATCTCGACGAGGAGGGGCCGGAGTCGGACGACTTCCTCACGGCGGCGTCGGGGTGGGGAACCAATTTCTTCGCGGAACACTTCGACGAGCCGGTCGACTCACCGCTCACCGAGCGCTGGTTCGAGGACGATGCCCTCGGCGTGAAGGGGAAGATCGACCTCGTGCGGGCGCCGACCGCGCTGCTCGATTACAAGAGCGGACGCAAGAAGCGCACCGCACAGGTCGTCGGCGACGCGGCGGTCGACCCGCCGGCGGACGCGCCGAACTTTCAGGCGGCGCTGTACCTGACGTACTACCGGTCGGTCCGTCCGAATGAGCGGCTGGAGTTCACGTTCTTCCACTTCCTCGAGCCGATGGCCGACGTGATCGCGGGCGACGCCGACCTCGGCGACGCGCTCACGACGGTCACCTACCACCCGGTCGCCTTCGACGAGTACGTCGGCTCCCGGGATGCGTACGAGCGGCTCCTCGACGGCTACACCGACTGTCGGGAGACGTTCGAGGACCTCGGCTACTCGGCCTACGAGCAGGTTGTGGCCCCGCTGACGTTCCCCGAGACGACCGACAAGGGCGAACTCCGCGACTCCGAGTTCGCCGAGCGGTTCACCGCCGCGGTCGACGCGGAAACGTCCGCGGCCGTCGACGCCGAGAAGGGCGCGGACCAGGCGATCCGAGAGCTCAACGGCGCCCGCAGGCGGGCCTTCTTCCGCGAGGACCTCGACGCCTTCGAGGCGTTCGTCGACGAGCGCCCCGACGAACTCAACGCCCGGTGCGCCGGCGAGGAGCGGTTCCCGGTCGACGGGCTCGCCGGCGCGCCGAACTACCGGCGCGTGGACAACCGCGACCTGCTGTTGGAGGGGGACCGATGAGCGAGCCGACGCCGAACGAGGCCCAGCGGGAGCTCATCGAGAGCACGGCGGGGACGCACCTGGTCGACGCCGGTCCCGGGACGGGGAAGACGTTCGCCGTCACCCGGCGCTACGGACGGATCGTCGACCGGCCGGACGTGGAACCGGACGACGTGCTGCTGGCGACGTTCACGCGGAGCGCCGCGACCGAGATGCGAGAGCGGATCGTCGACCACAGCGCGTACGGCCTGCGGGAGCTGGCCGACGCCCCGATCCGGACGTTCCACTCGCACTGCCACGAACTGCTTCAGGAGCACGGGTACGCCGCGCCGACACACCTCGGCCTCGACGAGCGGATCACGGGGTCGACGCGGATCCTCGAAGACGAGCTGATCGAGGCCGAGCGGTTCCGCGAGTTCTTCGGCGGCTTCCGCGACGACCACCCGGAACACGCGGCGTTTTACCGCGCGCTCGCCGAACCGGGCGAGCTGCTCGACCTGATCGGAGAGCTCGCGTCGAAGGGGATCTTCCCCACTGCCGACGGGTGGTATCGAGGCGGCGAATCATACCTCGACGGCGACTTCGAGGCGTTCAGAGCGCGGTTCGACGCGGCGAACCGACCCCGGAACGACGGCCGGAAACAGTCGGCGCTGCGCGAGGACCTGAGCGACTTCGGCCGCCACAAGACGTACCGCTCGGACGCCCCGTCGAAGTCGGAGCTGCGCGGCGGCCGCGGGACGAAGCGCCTCGACGACGACGTGGCGCGGGCGGTCTTCGACGAGGACCGCGACGGGCTCAAGGCGTTCGTCCGCGACGTGTACTTCGAGTACCTGCGATTTGCGCTGCGCCGCAACTACCTATCCTTCAGCTTCCTCCAGCTGTTCGCGTTCGTCCTCCTCTGCGAGGACGAGCGCGCCCGCGAGGCGGCGCAGTTCGAGTACGTCATGGTCGACGAGTTTCAGGACACGAGTGAGCTCCAGTTCAAGCTCGCGCTGCTTCTGTCCGGGACCGAGAACTTCTGCGCCGTCGGCGACTGGAAGCAGAGCATCTACTCGTTCCAGTACGCGGACGTGCGCAACGTCACCGAGTTCGAAGCGCGGCTGGAGCGGTTCGCCGCCGAACTCAACGACGACGCCGACCGGGTCCCGTTCGACGCGACCGACCCGACCCGGATCGAACTGCGGGAGAACTACCGGTCGACGGCGTCGGTCATCGACCTCTCGGAGCGGGCGATCGCGGCGCCGGCTGCGAGCGGAGATACCGTCGCGGTCGACCCCGACGACGTCGTCGGGCTCTCCTCGAATACTCCCTTCGACAACACGGTCGTCGAGGGAATCCGCCACGAGGACGAACACGAGGCGGTCCTCTCGAAGGTTCAGGCGATCGTCGGCAACGACGACTACGCCGTCGAGGGGGCGGACGGCGAACCGCGACCGCCGGAGTACGGGGATATCGCGGTGTTCACCCGGACCCGAGACTACGGGCGGGAACTCCTCGCCGCCGCCGACGAGTACGACTTCCCGATGGCCTACGACGGCGGGATCGAACTGTTCCGGACGGATCCGGCGAAACTGCTGCTCGCGTGGCTTCGGATCCTCGAAACCGACGCCGACCGCGGCTGGGCGGTGGTCCTCGAACGGGCCGGGTACGCGTTCGACGAGATCGGTCGCTTCCTGGAGACGGGGTCGTACCCTGACGACCCGGCGGCGTTCCGCGACGGGCTCCACGATCTGGAGTCGGTCGGCGCGGTCGCCCGCCGCGTCCTCGACCGCTACGGCTTCGCGGGCGACGCGGCGGACGTGCTCCTCCACACGGTCCAGTCGGTCCACGACGCGACGACGGCGACTCGCGGCGAGCTGATCCGGTTCATGGAGCGCGGCGTCGAGACCGGCAGCACGGTCGACGTCGCCGCGTCCGCGGGCGACGACGCGGTGACCGTCCAGACGATTCACGCCGCGAAGGGGTTGGAGTATCCGATCGTCGTCATGGCGAACATGAACGCGGGGCGCTTCCCACCTCGAGCCGGCGGATCGAGCGTCATCGAGTACCGGGACCCGGTGGGGCTCCGACAGCAGAAGGTGTACTCGGCGGAGCGGGCCCACCCGCACGTGTACGACAACTGGCGGCACGACGTGATCCGGCGCTGCCTACCGCGGGCGTACGACGAGGAACGCCGGCTGCTCTACGTCGCGGTCACGCGCGCGGAGAGCCACGTCGTGTTCGCGGCCGGCGAGGACCCGAACACGTTCCTCGAGGAGCTTCCCGTCGCCGTCGAAGAGATCGAACCAGCGGTCGAGTCGCTCGACCGCGAGGAGCCCGCCGACGCGGAACTGCCGTTCTCGGTGACGGCGCCTGACGGCCCGATCGGTCACAGCCCACACTCGCTGATGGACGAGACCGTGTTCGAGGCGGCGGACGAGCGGTCGGAGGCGGGCGCCGAGGCGGCGCCCGAGACTCGCGGCATGGACTTCGGCTCTCGGGTCCACGACTTTGCGGAGGCGTACGCGCTCGGCGACGACGTGACGCCGTCGAACGACCACGAGCGGCGAGTCGTCGACCTACTCGACGGGCTGTCGGGCGAGCGGTACGTCGAGGAGCCGGTGACGCTCCCGCTCGAGGTCGACGGCCGCCGCGTCACGGTCTCGGGGATCGCGGACCTCGTTCACGTGACCGACGACCGGGTCGCAGTCGTCGATTACAAGACGGACTCGACGCGGCGCGCGCGGGCAGAGTACCAGAAGCAGCTCAGCGTCTACTACCACGTCCTCGACGAGTGGTTCGCCGAGAAAGCGGTCGAAACGAGCCTGTTCTACACGAGCGATGGGACGCTCGAGCGGGTCGAGCCACTCGCCGTCGAGGAGCTGCGCGCGCTCGTTCGAGCGACCGAGTCGCCGTCCGGGTGAGGCCCCGACCGGTCCGACTGGCGCTCCCGACTTGCTCCCTCGCCGGCGCCACCCGAGGTGAGTGACCGTCTCGCGCCGGCTCCGTGACGGGGTGGAATTTTTGTCGACGCGAACCGGACGACGCGTATGGCGCTCCCCGAGGCAGGACCGACCCGCGCCGGCGTCGACGACCGCGACCGCTCCGGAACACCGGGGGCGCCCCCGTGAGCGCCGGCGGCGACGACGCGGACGCAGAGGCGGATTCCGGGGCGCTGGACGGGTTTCGGCGACTCTTCGCGCTGGAGCGCGACGTGTTCGTGCTGTCGATCGCGATGTTCGCGTTCAGCTTGGGGTTCCAGATGACGAACCGGTACCTCCCGGAGTACATGGTCGCGCTCGGGGCGTCCGGGTTCGTCGTCGGGCTCTTCGGGACGTTCGGCAACGTTATCTCGGCGATCTACCCGTACCCGGGCGGCGCCGTCTCGGACCGTATCGGCTCGCGGTACGCGCTCACCCTCTTCGGGCTGCTGTCGACGCTCGGCTTCCTCGTCTGGCTGGTCGCGCCCGGGGTCGGCCCGATCGCGGTGGGCGGACTCATCGTGGAGCCGTGGGTCTGGATCTTCGTCGGACTGGTCCTCGCGCAGGCGTGGAAGTCGTTCGGGCTCGGCGCGACGTTCGCCGTCGTGAAGCAGGCGACCGACCCCTCGCGACTGGCCGCCGGGTTCGCCAGCACGGAGACGTTCCGGCGGACGGCGTTCCTCGTCGGACCCGTGCTGGCCGCCGTCCTCATCGGACTCCGCGCGGAGTTCACCGTCAGCTTCCAGTTCGTCCTCGCGGTCGCGGTCGCCTTCGGCGTCCTCGGCACGCTCGTCCAGCACGTCCTCTACGACGCGAGCGGCGACTCCTTCGGCGACTCGTTCGCGGGGCTCGACCGGGTCCGGCGCGACCTGCGGGAGATGCCGGCGCCGCTCCGGCCGCTGCTCGTCGGCGACACGCTCGTCCGGTTCGCGAACGGGATGGTGTACGTGTTCTTCGTCCTCGTCGTCACGCAGTTCTTCCAAGTCGGCCTCGACGCGACCGTCGCGCTGGGCGGGTTCGCGTACGACGTGGACCTCTCGCCGCAGGCGTTCTT
This sequence comes from Halorubrum ezzemoulense DSM 17463, assembly GCF_002114285.1. GTDB lineage: Archaea > Halobacteriota > Halobacteria > Halobacteriales > Haloferacaceae > Halorubrum > Halorubrum ezzemoulense. The sequence goes on along the minus strand of NZ_NEDJ01000002.1, from coordinate 112,509 downwards.
CGGCTACCTCCTCGGCGTCGAGATGCTCGTCGCGCTGTTGATCATGGTCCCCGCTTCGCGGCTCGCGGAGCGCATCGGCCTCAAGCCGGTCGTCGCTGTCGGGTTCGCGGTGTACGCCCTCTTCCCGGTCGTACTGATCTACGCGCCGGCCCTCGCGGGGTCGGCGCTGCCACTGTCGGCCGTGATGATCGCCGTTTTCGCGTTCTCGGGGCTGCGGTTCGCGGGCCTGCCGTCGCACAAGGCGCTCATCGTCGGCCCGGCGGAGCAGGGGGCCGGCGGCCGCGTCACCGGGACGTACTACCTCCTCCGGAACACGGTCGTGATCCCGAGCGCGGCGGTCGGGGGGTACCTGTGGGACTTCGTCAGCCCCCAGGTCGCGTTCACCGTCGCGGCCGTCGTCGGGCTCGTTGGCACCGGCTACTTCCTCGCGTTCGGCAAGGAGTTCGAGGCGTACGCGTGAAGCGAGACGCCCCGGATCGGGAACCGGGCGCGGGCGGCCATCGACCCCGGCGCGGGCGGCCATCGACCCCGGCGCGGGCGACCACAGACCCCGGCGCCGGACCCCGCCCGGTGGCTCGGGTGACCGGCTCGCGTAGGTTTATTGGAGCGGCGACGCTCGTCGATCCCATGCCGACACCGTACGGCGAGTGGCCGTCGCCGGTCGCCCCGGAGGACGTCGCCGCCGACGTCAGGTCGTTCGCGTCCGTCGAGACCGACGGAGACCACGTCTACTGGATCGAACGCCGCCCGTCCGAGGGCGGTCGCGGCGTCGTCTGTCGCGCCCCGGTCGACGACCGCGGCGCCGATCCGACAGAAGTGACGTCGGAGGAACTCGACGTGCGCACGCTCGTCCACCAGTACGGGGGCGGCGACGTGCTCGTCGCGGACGGGACGGTGCTCGCGGCGAGCATGGACGACCAGCGGCTCTACCGACTGCCCGCGGACGGGAGCGCTGCCGGGGGCGACGCGGAACCGACCCCGGTCACGCCGGAGCCGCCGGAGCCGATGGCCCACCGTTACGCCGACATGCGGCTCGCTCCGGACGGGGAGACGGTCTATGCCGTCCGCGAGCGTCACGTCGGACCCGGCACCGACGAGGAGCCCCAGAACGAGCTGGTCCGCTTCCCGCTGTCACCCGACCCGGCTCCGGAGACCGGCATCTCGGACCCGGTCGTCGTCGCGGACGGGCACGACTTCTACGCGGCGCCGCGGCCGGCCCCGGGCGGGGACCGGATCGCGTACCTGCGGTGGGATCACCCGAACATGCCGTGGGATGGGACCGAACTCGTCGTCGGCGCGGTCAACGAGACGGGCGACATCCGCGACGAGCGCGTCGTCGCGGGCGGCGCCGACGAGTCGGTCGTCTCGCCGAAGTGGTCGCCCGACGGCGTCCTCCACGCGGCGGCCGACCCCACCGGCTGGTGGAACCTCTATCGGTTCCCGGTCGCGTCCGGGACCGAGGAGGGGGAGCGCGGAGCCGGCGTCGCGCTCCCGACGACATCGGACGCGGAGGTCCTCCGCGAGATGCCGGCGGCGTTCGGCGTGCCGATGTGGACCCTCGGCGTGTCGACGTTCGCGTTCCTCGGCGACGGGCGGATCGCCACGCTGGTCACCGAGGGCGGCGACCCGAGCCTGCGCCTGCTCGATCCGGAGACGGGCGACCTCGTCGACCCGGGCCTCCCGTACAGCTCCTTCCGTCCGGCCTCGGTCCGGTCCGACGGCGACCGTGTCGTCTTCGCCGGTCACCGGACGGACGCGCCGAGCGCGGTCGTCGCGTGGCGACCGGGGTCGGCGGGGACCGGAGCAACTCGGCTCCGCGAGTCGACGGAGGACGCGCTCGACGCTGCGTACGTCTCGGAGCCGGAGTCGATCGCCTTCCCGACCGGCGACGCGGTCGGCGCCGACGACGCGACCGCGTACGGCCACTACTACCCGCCCCACAACCCCGACGTCGAAGCGCCGGCCGACGCGGCGCCGCCGCTCCTCGTCAGGGTCCACGGCGGGCCGACGAGTCGGTCCGAGGCGTCGCTGTCGTCGACGGTCCAGTTCTGGACGACCCGCGGCGTCGGGGTGCTCACAGTGAACTACCGGGGGTCGACGGGGTACGGCCGCGCCTTCCGCGAGTCGCTGAAGGGGGAGTGGGGCGTCCGCGACGTCCTCGACTGCGTCAACGCCGCCCGGTACGCCGCCGACGAGGGGTTCGCCGACCCGGACCGGCTGGCGATCTCGGGCGGGAGCGCGGGCGGGTTCGCGGTACTCGCCGCGCTCGCGTTCCACGACACGTTCGACGCGGGCGCGAGCTACTACGGCGTCGCCGACCTCCGCGCGCTGGCGGCGGAGACCCACAAGTTCGAGTCGCGCTACCTCGACGGGCTCGTCGGCCCGCTCCCCGAGGCCGACGACGTCTACGAGGCGCGGTCGCCGGTCGCGCACGCCGAGGGGATCACCGCGCCACTGCTGCTGTTACAGGGCGGCGAGGACGAGGTGGTCCCGCCCGCGCAGGCCGAGGCGATGATCGACGCCCTCGTCGCGAACGAGACGCCGTACGCGTACGTGGAGTTCCCGGAGGAGCGCCACGGGTTCCGCGACGCCGACAACGTCGCCCGGGCGCACGCCGCCGAACTCGCGTTCTACGGCGCGGCGTTCGACTTCGACCCGGCCGGCAGCGTCGCCGACCTCGACCTCCTCGTCGGCGAACGGCCGGAGTGAGTCGCCGGCGACGCCGGGATCAGTCGGCGGATTCGGACCGCTCCCCGTCGGCCCCTCGCTGGCGCTCGGGCAGCGGTCCGTCGTAGCCGTCCGGGACGTACGGGCAGAGCGGGTCGCTGTCGGTCGGATCGCCCGTGACGGCGTAGGCTCGCGACCGACTCCCGCCGCAGACGTGGCGGAACTCGCAGGCGCCGCACTTCCCCGAGAAGCCGTCCGGGTCGCGGAGCGACTCGAAGAGGTCGGCGTTCCGGTAGACGTCGACGGCCGACCGCTCGCGGACGTGCCCCGCCGACTCGGGCAGGAACCCGGACGGGTACACCTCACCGGTGTGGCCGACGAACCCGAAGCCGCGCCCGGCCGTGACCCCGCCCCGTCGGTCGGCCTCCGCGTCGGCGCTGCCGGCCTCGGCGCGCTGGATCCCGACACGTCGGTAGAACGGGGCCTCAGTGGTCTTGACGCCGCACCGCTCCTCCTCCGACACCTCGTGGAGCCACGCCATCGCCGCCTCGGCGCGCTCGGGGGAGACCGGGTCGAGGACGCGGCCGCGACCCACCGGAACGAGGAAGAAGACGCTCCAGAGGACGGCGCCGAGGTCGCGGACGCGGTCGCGGATCGCGGGGAGGTCCTCGACCGTGTCCGCGCAGACGGTAGTGTTGATTTGGAGCGGGATCCCGGCGTCGCGGGCGGCGCGCGCGGCCGCGACGGTGTCCGCGAAGCTCTCCTCGCCGCGGAACGCGTCGTGGCGCTCGCGGGTCGACCCGTCGAGGCTGAGCGCCATGCGGGCGATCCCCGCGTCGCCGAGGTCGCTGACGCGCTCGGGCGTGAGCGACCGGGTTCCGCTCGGCGTGATCGTCATCCGGAGGCCGAGGTCGTCGCCGTGCGCGACCAGCTCCGTGAGGTCGTCGCGCGCGAGCGGGTCGCCCCCGGAGAGGACGACCAGCTGTCCGTCGCCGAACGCGGCGGCGTCCGCCAGCAGCCGCTTCCCCTCAGCGGTCGTCAGCTCGTCGGGGTGTCGCTGCGGCCGCGCGTTAGCCCGGCAGTGGCGGCACGCGAGCCCGCAGGCCTGCGTGACCTCCCAAACGAGGACCAGCGGCCGCCGGTCCGTGTCGAGGTCGTCGAACATCGCTCACGTCCGGCTACGACCCGGACCCGTTTGGGGTCGTTCCCGAACGTGTTCACCGGACGTAACGGCGAGCGACGGCGGGAGAGACGCGTCGGATCGACAACTGCGATGCGGGATTTAAATACACGTGAGCGACCCCGACAATCGATTATAGATGACAGAGTGGTCGGCGCGTGCCTGCGCGCGGCCGCCGCAGGCGGCCGCGAGGAGCACGCGCGAGGGAGTCGGCCGACCGAAGGGAGGGCGACGAGGCTGGGGAGGCGTGAGGCTGCGGCGCTGTGCGGTCGGGTGGGACTCAAACGGGCAGTCGCCGGCGGCTTCGCCGCCTGCTGCCAGTGGCGCGTCGCGCCACGCTGCCGCGAGGGCGAAGCCTGACGACGTACGCACCGCAGTGAGTGGAGCGAACGAGCGAGCCATGCGAGCCGTCGCTGTCGGGATTTGTATCATTCGTCGTTGGAATACCGCCATGGTTGTTCGTACTGTACTCGACTGAGCGAGCGATAACCCTGCTCACGAGCCCCGGGGTCTGGATCGCCTGTGCCGCGATTTGGACGGTTATGTCACTCTCACGCGTACTGGCGGATTCGAAGTAACTCAGGTCGCGTCGCCTTCGCCGGACCGCTCCCTCGCGTCGGTCTGATCGCCCTCCCCCGCTCGCTCGTCCGAAACGGTCCACTCGCCCTCGCCCGACCAGATCGCCGTGACGACCGCGGTGGGCGCGTCGGTCCCGACCGCGGCGTAGGCGTACCAGCGGTCGTCGAGCCGCGGGAAGAGGGACTGCGGCGTTCGGTCGTTGTACTGGACCAACACGTCATGACCGCCGAGCGGCTCGGCGCGTTCGAGCGTCTCGCGCAAGGTTGCGGCGGCGCGAGGTCCCGCGCGTCGAGCCCTCCACCGCCGCCGACTCGTCGGGCTCGGAACTCATATCCGGTGGTACGGACCCGATCTCTGGGTCCGTTCCGCCGAACATGTTCCGACGCCGACCGCGGAGCCGAAGCTACTTCCACGCCGGCGTCGAAGCCTCCGGCATGGCACAGGCACGTCTCCGCGTGACGATCCCGGACGGTCCGTGGGTCGGCGAGGTCTCGCGTGAGTTCCCCGAGGCGCGGTTCCAGGTGTTGACCGCGACGCCGGACGACGGCGCGGGGTTCGCGCTGGTCCGGATCACCGCGGACGAAACGGACCCGATCCTCGACGCGATCGACGACCACGAGACGATCACCCACTCGTCGGTGATGGCCGCGGACGACGGGATGGTCACCGTTCAGGTCGAGGCGCTCGTCCCCCTGCTACAGACGGTCGCCCGCCGGGCGGGCGTCCCCATCGAGATGCCGGTCGAGATCCGCGACGGCGTCGCGCGCGTCGACGTGACGGGTAATCACGAGCGCGTCGCGGAGTTCGGCGACGCCCTCCGCGACGTGGGCGCGGCGTTCGAGGTCGAGTACGTCCAACAGCGGATCAACCCCGGCGGGTCGCTCACGGAGCGCCAGCGCGAGGTCCTCTTCGAGGCGGTCGACCGCGGCTACTACGACGTGCCCCGAGAGACGACGCTCACCGAGGTGGCTGACCATGTCGGCATCGCGAAGTCCACGTGTAGCGAGGTGCTCCAGCGCGTCGAGCGCACGATCGTCCGGGAGTTCGTCGACGACCTCCCGCGCCGCCCCCTCGACTTCGAATCGCCGGAGGAGGACGGTATCGAGCGGATCCAGTAGCGGCGATCGAAAAAGTCCGACCGGTCGCCGCGCCCGGTCTCGCCTCGCGCCAGAGCCGACGGCGACGGACCAACTGCCCCGCGACGGCGGCTTGGACCACGCACCACGCGACGAGCGACGCCGCCAGTGTGACCGTCGAGAGCCCGCTCCCGGCGAGGGCGACGGTGAACCCGCCGCCGTCGGTCGCCCCGAGCCCGCTCAACACGAACACCCGGAAGGACTCACCGGATTCGACAGCACCAGCGCCGACAGCGCGGCGTCCGGCGGCTCGGTCGCCGCGACGGTTCCGAGCGCGAGCAGGTCGTGGACCAGCACGAACCAGACACACACCAGCAGCGCCGCGCCGAGACCGGATTCCGCCTCCGGACGCGAGCGGTCAGCCCCTCAGGCGAGCCACAGCAGGCGCACGTTGCTCGCGGTGAGGTACGTCCCCGTGAGCGTGAGCAGCACCGGCGGGAAGTAGTAGAGGAGCCCGTCGCCCTCGCGCGCGCCCTCGACGCTGATCCAGAGCATCACGAGGTAGACGGCGATCTTCAGCGCGACGAGCCCGGAGAGCCCGAACGACTCCAGGGCGAACCGCACGACCGGGTTCGCCTCCTCGATCGTCGGGACGTACCGGAGGAAGGCGACGGTCGACACGATGTCGCCGACGCCGTACGTCGCCGTCGCCGCGATCCACAGCCAGTAGAACTCGTTGGGGCGCCGGCGGTAGGCGAGGCGACGCCGAGACCGATCGCGGGATCGAACCACGGGCGAAACTGTCGGGCGGCGAACGTGAATGTGCCGATCCGCTGGGGCCGGCGCGCGCTTTGCGGACGGAGACCGACCGGCGTCCGGCCGACTTAATAGGGATCGCGCCGTCTCGGCGGCCGTGACGGGGCCGTCGACCCGCGACGAGAAGCTGGAGCTCGGCGTCGAGCTGCTGGCGCACCTCGAACGCGAGGAGCTCGACCTCGCCGCGGCGGTCGACCGGATCGAGACGATCACGACGAGCCCGGCGCTCACCCGCGACATCCTCGACGCCGCGGAGAAGCGCGGCGTCATCGACCGCGAGGGCGCTCGGCTCCGGGTCAACACCGGCGGCGCCTACGTCGAGTACGAGCGCCAGGTCGTCGCGCGCGAGGGCGACTTCGAGTGTCGGCGCTGCGGCGCCTCGGTCTCGACGGGCCACTTCGTCGAACTTGACGCGGGCGAACTCGGCCCGTTCGGCTCCTCGTGCGTCCGCAAGGTTACGGGCCGAGAGTCGGAGTCGGCGTCGGACGCGGCGTGAGGGCGGCGCCGAGAGCGGCCTCCGGCCGGTCGAGCGTCCACCGCGCTCTCCCGCCGCCCGAGCGTCGACCGAACTCGCCGGAGTATTTACGTCCGCGCCCGAAGCGACGGCAATGACCGCGCCGAACCGGAACGCCCTGTGGGCGAACGCGCTCGTCGACGAGCTCGTCGCCGCGGGCGTCGACGCCGTCGTCGCCTCGCCGGGCAGCCGCTCGACGCCGCTGACCGTCGCCGCCGCGGGCCACGAGGATCTCCGCGTGTTCTCGCAGCTCGACGAGCGCTCCGCCGCGTACTTCGCGCTCGGGCGCGCCCGTCGGACCGGCCGCGTGACGCCGCTGATCTGTACCTCCGGCACCGCCGCCGCCAACTACCACCCGGCCGTGATGGAGGCGAGCGAGGCCCGCGTCCCGCTGCTCGCGCTCACCGCCGACCGGCCGCCCGAACTGCGCGACTCCGGCGCGAACCAGACCGCGGATCAAGAGAAGCTGTACGGCGACGGGGTTCGATTTTATAAAGACCTCCCGGAGCCGGCCGCAAACGATCGGGTCCTCCGGTCGCTGCGCACGACGGTCGCCCGCGCCGTCGCGACGGCAGAAGGGGCCGACCCGGGCCCGGTCCACCTCAACGTCCCGTTTAAGAAGCCGCTGGAGCCGACGCCGGTCCCGGGCGACGTGCCCGACGACCTGCCGGAGGCGGCCGAGCGCGGGCGCGACGGCCCCTACGTCGACGTGACTCACGGGGCCCCCGAACCGGGCGACGACAAACTCCGGGCGCTCGCGACCGCGCTCGGGGAGGCGGACCGCGGCCTGATCGTCGCCGGCCCCGCCGACCCGCCGGGGATCGACCCGGAGTCGGTCACGGCGCTCGCGCACGCCACCGGGTTCCCCGTGCTGGCCGACCCACTTTCCGGACTCCGGTACGGCGGTCACACGCGCGTCGCGCCCGTGATCGGCGCCTACGACGCGTACCTCTCGGCCGACCTCGCGGACGGCGGAAGCGACGCGGGCGACGCCGCCGCGGCGGGCGACGCGTGGGCCGACCCCGACCTCGTCCTTCGGTTGGGTGCCTCGCCGACCTCCAAGCGGCTCCGGAAGTACCTCGCCGCGACCGGCGCCGACCAGTACCAGGTCGACCCCGCCGGCCGCTGGCGCGAGGCCGAGTTCGCCGCGACCGACCTCGTCGTCGCCGAGCCGAGCCGGCTCTGCGCCCGACTCTCGCGGCTCGTCGGCGGCGGGAGCGGAGACCAAGGCTGGCGCGCGCAGTGGGAGGAGGCCGACCGGGTCGCGGAAGCGGTTCACGCCCGCGAGGCCGACGCGCTTGACGGCGAGGGGGGCGGCGAGGAAGACGCGGAGCCCGCTGCCGACGAGGGTGACGCCGGGTTCCACGAAGGGGACGCGCTCCGCGCGGTCGCCGGGGCGCTCCCCGATCCGGCGACGCTGTTCGTCTCCAACTCGATGCCCGTCCGCGACCTCGACCGGTTCGTCGGGCCGACGACCGCGAACGTCACCGCGCTCGGTAACCGCGGCGTCTCCGGCATCGACGGGATCGTCTCCAGCGCGCTCGGCGCGGGGAGCGGGACGACCGACGACCTCACGCTCGTCGTCGGCGACCTCGCCCTCTACCACGACTCGAACGGGCTGCTCGCGGTCGACCGGTGCGACGTCGACGTCACGGTCGTCGCGGTCAACAACGACGGCGGCGGCATCTTTCACAAGCTCCCGATCGAGGAGTTCGAGCCGCCGTTCACCGAGTCGTTCAAGACGCCGCACGGGCTCGACTTCGGGTCGCTTGCGGAGCTCCACGGCCTCGAACACGTCCGGATCGATGCCCGGCCCGACGCGCACGCCGACCGCGGCGACACCCCTGCGGAGCGCGCGGATGTCGTCGGTGAGGACCTCGCCGCCGCCGTCAGCCGGGCCCACGAGGCGACGGGCTCGCACCTGATCGAGGTCGACACGGACGCGGCGGCCAGCCACCGGACGCGCGAGCGCTTGGCGGCCGCGGTCGACGCCGCGGTCCACGGCGGCGCGGCGGGCGAGGCGGACGAGTAGGGTCAGGGGCGCGTCGAGATCGGCCCGTCGCCGCGGCTCTCGCCGAGCGCGACCCCGGCGTACGCGACGACCGCGAACTGGATCCCGACGCCGAGGCTCGCGCCGAGGGCGAAGACGGCGGTGGCGACCGGGCCGCGCTCCGGACCGAGGTACCAGAGGACGGCGGCCGAGCCGAGCAGGAACGCGGCGGTCGCGCTCGCGCCCGTCGCCAGCGCGGTCGACGCCGCGGAGGCGTCCGCGTCGCGCAGTCCCGCGAGGAAAGCGACGCCGAACAGGAGCCCGTACACCAGCAAAAACGCCGTGAACCGGGCGCTCAGGAGGTACGTCGAGAGCGCCTCGGTCGACGGCAGCGAGACCGACGACTCGAGCAGTATCGGCGCGAGGCGCCTGATGCCACTGACCGCGAGCGCGACGACCGCGGCGACGACGGGGGGGAGGGCTGCCGTGCGCATGCCCGAGAGGCGACGCCGAGTTCACTTATAAAATCCGATTCGAGGGGGTATCGGGCCCGACGAAGCTCATAAGCCTCGGCTTCGCGTACCGCTCGGCGTGCAGGTCGTCGGCTACGAGACGGACATCGCGCGCGACTCGGCCGAGCCGGGGGCGGACGGCGCTCAGACGGTCGAGACGAGCGGCCCGATCGGCGGCGGACTCTACGTCGCGAGCGGCGGGAGCGTCGAGTACGTGGACGCGAGCCCGGGCACCGAACTCGCGTTCGGGCTCGGCGAGCGCCGCTGCGCGGGAACGGTCCACGATGGCGACCACGTCGCCTGCGACGCCGCGGACGCACCGTACTGCGACGACCACTCGGGGGTCTGGGTGTGTGCCCGGTGTACCGGGACGTGTCTGAAAGACGAGATGGACTGCCACGAGACGCACGCGATGTACCTCGCGGCGTTCGCGCCGGACGTACTGAAGGTCGGCGTCACCCGCGAGTGGCGGCTCGGGACCCGCCTCCGGGAGCAGGGCGCGGACCGCGCGGCCCACATCCGGACGTTCCCGAACGGCCGGATCGCGCGCGAGGTCGAGGCGGAACTGGCCGCTGGGGACGACCTCGTCGACCGCGTCCGCGTCCCGACGAAGCTAGACGGGTTCGGGCGCGCGGTCGACGAGGCGGCGTGGGAGGCGCTCCTCGACCGGTTCAATCCGATAGCGCGGTTCGACTTCGACTACGGGCTCGGCCTCGACGACCGGCCCGTCGCCGAGACGATGGCGGCGGGGACCGTCCGCGGCTGGAAGGGGCGGGTGATCGTACTCGACCGCGGCGGCTCCACGTACGCCGTCGACGCGCGCGACCTCGTCGGCTACGAGCTGACCGACGCCGTCCCGGAGCGCGAACTCCAGTCCAGCCTCGGGGCGTTCGGCGGATGACGGGCGGCGCTCTCGCGGTCCTCTTCGGCGACCCGTTCGCGGTGATGAACACGGTCGGGCTCGTCGCGTTCGCGCTGGTCGGCGCGAGCAAGGCGGTCCGCGAGGAGTTCGACCTCTTCGGCGTCGCCGTCGTCGGGCTGGCGATGGCGTTCGCCGGCGGCGTCACCCGCGACCTCCTCGTCGCGCGCGTCCCCCTCGCGCTGCGCTCGCCGACGGAGATACTCCTAGGGCTGATCGGCGTCGCCCTCGCCGTCGGGCTGAGCGCGTGGCTCGCCTCGCCCGACGAGCACCCGGTGACGGTCGTCGCGGACGCGGTCGGGCTCGCCGCGTTCGCCACCGCCGGCGCCATCGTCGCGACGGACGCCGGGGTGTCCGCGTTCGGCGTCGTCGCCGTCGCGACGATAAACGCCGTCGGCGGCGGCGCGCTCGCCGACATCCTCCTCGACCGCTCGCCGTTCATCCTCTTCGAAGACTTCTACGCGAGCTGCGCCGTGTTGGGCGGCGCGACGTACTGGGCCGTCGGCACGCTCGGCGGGCCCGCGGGACTGGCCGCTGCGGCGTGCGCGGCGGTGACGGTCGGCCTCCGACTCGTCGCCGTCGCCCGCGGCTGGCGGCTCCCGACAGCGAAGCGGTTCGGCGATCGCTTCGCCGACTGATCGATTCGGGGGGCGGGCCGCACAACGGGCCGAGCCCGAAGCGATCCGCCCCCTCAGCGTCCGAGCCCGTCGACCGAGACGACGCGGCGGACGCCGAGGTACGCCGCCGCGGCGATGGCGGCGTACGCAACCACGAGGACGCCCGTCGTCGCGCCCGCGCTATCGATCGCCAATCTGGCGACCGCGTTCGCGGGGCCGCCCGCCATCGCCGTCGCGCCGCCGAACAGCACGAGGACCGCGACCGAGTAGAGCAGCTGCGCCGCCCGCCGGTCGGGCGCGACCGCCGCGATGCCCACCGCGACGGCGACGACCAGCGTCGTCAGCGCGGTCATCAGCGCCAAGATCGGGCCGACGTTCGCGACCGCGGTGCCGTTCGCCTCCAACAGCAGGAGCCACAGCAGCGCCTGCGCGGGGGCGATCCCGATCGCCGCGGCCGCCTTCCCGTCGACGATCTCGGCGAGCGTCACGGGCGCGACCCGGAGCAGCTCCATGGTCCCTTGATCCAACTCCTCGGTGATCGAGTCGACGACGAGCGAGCCCGAGATGAACACCGGGAGGAAGACTAAGAGCGGGATCAACACGGTGTAAGTGAAGGTGAAGTACGGGCTAGTGTCGCTCCGGTCGGGCAGGGGCAGCGGCGACTCCTCCAGGTACGAGGCGCGGCGCTCACGCTCGTTCAGCTCGTAGGTTCGCAGCAGCTCGCGCAGCTGTACCACGATCACGGTCGTCTCAACGGTGGCGTCCGGGGCGGTGACGGCGGCGGACACCCGCCCCGACTCCGTGCGAGTTGCGACCACCACCGCGTCGGCCGCGTTCCGCTCGAAGGCGCTTCGCGCGGCGTCAGCGTCGTCGTAGGGCGTGACCGAGGCGCCGGGGACCTCGCTCGCGGCGCGCTCTAGGTCGTCGACCGCGTCGCCCGCGGCCGCGACTTCGATCTGCGCGCCGTCGAGCGCGCCCGGGTCGTACATCGAGACGAGCCCGACGACGAGGAACGACGAGAACGCGGCGATGAACAGCTGGATCCCGATCGCCAACAGGATCGTCTTCTCGGCGCGGAGCCCCGCGAGCTCCCGGCCGGCGATCGTCACGCGGCTATCCAAGGCTCACCACCCCGACGTTGTACGCGGCGTGCCCCAGCGTGGCCAGCGTCAGCGTCAGGGCGTAGGCGGTCCGGCCCCTCCTCGCGCCGAGGCTGGCCGCGCTCGTCGCGGTCACGTGGAGGACGAGCGGGGCGAAGAACAGCGCCACGAGCGCGATCGGCGGCAGCCCGGAGAGCCCGGCCACGTCGGCGAACGCGGCGCGGCCGAGGAAGAGCTCGGTGAGCCCGACCGCTTGGACGACCGCCGTGGCCTTCTCCGCGAGGAAGAAGCCGGTCCCGGACGCGACGCCGACCGCGAGCGCGACGCGGTCGCTCCGCTCGAAGACGCCGCGCTCGAACCCGGCGTACAGGGCGACGCTCTTCGCGACCTCCTCGATGAACGCGATCGTCACGAGCAACACCGGGATCGACACGGTGACTGGCAGCGCGAACAGCACCGCGACGGCCAGAAGCTCCGCGACGAACACGAAGGGAATCGTACAGGCGGTGAGGAACGCGACCGAACCGAGCGCGCGGAGCCGCTCGCGGTCGAAGAGCGCGCCCCCGACGCCGCCGGGTCCGCCGCCGGTCCGCACCGCCGAGAGCCGGACCGCGAGCGCGTCGAGGAATTTCCGCGTCACGGGCTTCTGGGAGAACATGTCCTCCTCGCGGTAGACGCCGAGCCCGAGGCCGAAAAGCAGAGTCGCCCCGACCGCCATCGGCGCGGTCGAAAAGAGAACTTGGCCCGCCGACACCGCCTCGCCCTGAAGGTCGAAGACAACGAGGGTCAGTGGCGAGACGAGCGCGACGGGCGTCACGTTCGTGAAGATGGCCGGGACGAACGCGTAGGTCGTCAGGAGGACGCTCACGCCAACCGTGACGAAGGTGAGTTCCTTGAACGACCGCGCGAACATCGCGCCGACGAAGGTGGCCCCGAGGAACGTCGCCGCGACGGGCGCCACCGCCACCACGGAGAGCGGTCCGCCGCCGATCACGAGCGCGATGAGGGTCGTGACGACCGCGGCGGCCGCCGCGTACGGAAGCGTCTTGCCCGCGACGATCTCCGCCGGCGCGAGCGGCGTGACGAGCAGTGGTTCTCCGCGACGGTTCGTCCGCTCGTCGAGGATAGAGGAGCCGTACGCCTGTATCAGGAAGTTCATCGGTACGAGGAAGGCGAACGCCAAGAGCAGCGAGGTGAACGGGAACGGCGGCGTGATCGAGGCGGGCGAACCGGTCGTGTCCGCGCCGAACGCCCCGCCGCCGATCGACGGGATCGCGAAGCCGCCCTCCCCGTCCGATCCCGTCTTGCCGCCACCAGAGCCCGGGTCGGCGGTTCCGCCCGCTCCCGAGTCGGGAGCGGACCCGCCGCCGGACTCCCCGTCGGTCGACGCGTCTCCGGAGGAACCGTCGCCCGAGTCGGCCCCACCGGAGTCGCCGGCGGAGTCCGCGTCCGACCCGGAACCGCTCGTCTCCGTGCCGTCGCCCTCCGTTCCGCCGTCGGCCGCGGTGCCGCCGTCGTCCCCGTCGCTCGCGCTGCCGCCGCCCGGATCGCCCGTCCGACTGCCGTCGCTCCCGCCGAGCGTCGCGCCGTCGTCGAACCCGGTCGTCCTGCCGACGTACCGGAGCGTAACGGTGACCGGGAACGCCGCGGTCCGGTTCGGCTCGGCGCGCAGCAGCCGCTCGTTGTGCGCCTCGACCGCCTCGCGAACCGACGCGGCGGCCGCCTCGCCCTTCCGCGTGTCGGTCGCGCGGACGACGACCGAGTCGACGTCCGGCGGATCGATCGCCCCGTCGTCGACGGAACCGGGCCGCACCACGGTCACCACCACCGCGTCGGCGGAGTCGCCGAGCGACGCGGTCTCGGCCGGGACCGGTCGCAGCGACGCTTCCTCCTCGATCGCCTCCGCGTACGGCGAGCCGGCGTCGACGCCGACCCGGTACACGTCTTGGTCGACGTCGAGGCCGGCGACGCCGGTGGCCACGCCGACCCCGACGACGCCGCCGGCGACGAGAAGCAGGGCGACGCCCGCGGCGAGCGTCCGGCGGTCGACGCCGCCGGACGCCCGCGCCGACTCCCACTTGGCGACGCGAAGCACTCGGCGGCCGGCGACGGCGAGCCGTCGACCGAGGCGACGCAGCCGGTCGGTCACTCGGTGGCCTCCGTCGCGGTCGCCGCCGTCTCCCGCTCTGCTCCGTCGGTCGATCGGTCGTTTTCCGGCCCGTCAGGCTCTTGCCCGTCGACCTCGCCGTCGTCGAGCCCGTCGCCGGTGTAGCGGCCGGGCATCGGCCGGCCGACGATGTCGAGGAACACGTCCTCCAAGCTCGGCTCGCGGCTCCGGATGTCGACGACCTCGCCGCCGGCGTCGGCGGCAGCCTCGCGGACGGCCGCGACCGCGTCCATGCTCGGGACCGCCGTGCGGTACCGGTCGCCGACCTCCTCGGGCGTCGCGTCGAGGTCGTCGAGGGGCGGCGTCGCGGTCGGCTCGACGTCAGTGAACACGCGGTAGGTCGTCTCGCCGTGTCGCTCGCGGATCCCGTCGACGCTCCCGCGGGCGACGATCCGCCCCTCGTTCATCACCACGACGCGGTCGCAGACCGACTCGACGTGGTAGAGGTTGTGCGCGGAGAAGACGACGGTCTTCCCCGTCTCGCGGAGTTCGCGGGTGAACGCCAGCACGGAGTTGGTCGTCACCGGGTCGAGCCCGGACGCGGGCTCGTCGTACACCAGCACGTCCGGGTCGTTGACCAGCGAGCGCGCGATTGCGACCTTGCGTTTCATTCCCTTCGAGACGTCGCCGAGGCGACGCTCCCGGTGGTCGAGTTCCAGCCGGTCGAGCGCGGCCTCGATCCGCTCGTCGGCGACTTCCCGGGGTACGTCGTAGAGGTCGGCGAAGAAGCGGAGGTACGACCGCGCGGTCATCTCCTCGTACAGCGGCGAATCCTCGGGCAGGAACCCGAGGTGGCGACGCATCTCGGGGTCCGAGGCGTCGAACCCGGCGACGGTCACCTCGCCGTCGGTCGGTTCGACGAGACCGGCGATCACCTTCAGCGTCGTCGTCTTGCCGGCCCCGTTCGGGCCGACGATCCCGAACCCCTCGCCGTCGTCGACGGAGAAGTCGCTGTCGACGACGGCCGCGAAGTCACCGTAGGTCTTCCGCAGCCCCGACACCTCGATCATGCCTGCGCCTCCGCCGGCGCGTGGGTTAAAGCCACGCCCGCGGTTATCGGCCCCGAGAACGCGGCGACGGCGAGGACACCGGAGGGCGAGCGAGCGCGACAAATGACGGTCGGCCGAGCCCCCGACTCCGTTCGGTAGCCGATCGCTCCGTCCGGTAGTCCGTCACTCCGTGTAAGGTTTCTCGACGTTCCCGTCGCCGCTGATGTACGCGTTCATCCGACGGGTGATCCCGTCGAACAGCGTACTGAGCGGCGAGAGGACGCGCTCGACGAGTCGGATCGGCGACGAAGGCCGGGACGGGCCGGCCCGACGAGAGAAAACGGTCGACTCGCGCTACTCTTCCTCCTCTTCCTCGACCGGTCCTCGCCCTCGTTCCCAGACCGCGTCCGCGGAGGTGTCGTTCGGTGCTGTATGCGAGACGTCTTTCATGGTGTCGCGATCGCTTGCCATATTGACTCCCAATACCCCGGACCTCTGTATTAACCCTTCGTGGAAAGAGATAATGAGTCCTCATACCATATAAGGTATTAATATGGTCTTGTGCCACGATAGCGCAAAAAGTGGACGAATTGCGTATTGCCTCTGTTTTATGCCCCAGGTATCGGATGTGCGTTCGGATCTGAGCGGAGGATCACAGCGATGAGGGACGCCGCCGCCGGAGGACGCGACGTGTTGGGAGATTCCGATCGCGACAGCGAAACCGCGGTGGTCCGAGAGGGGACGACGCTCGCGGTCGGCCGCGACATCGATGCCCCGCCTGAGCGGACCGCGACGGCGCTCCGCGACACGCGACGGTGGCCCGACTGGAGCCCGTCCGTGGGGGGCGTGGAGAGCACCGATCGGTACGTCGAGAGCGGGACGACCGGACGGGTCCGGGTCGCGGACGCTTGGGTTCCGTTCCGGGTGACGGCCGCGACGCGCCTCCGCTGGGACTGGCGGGTCGCCGGGGTTCCGGCCACGGGCCACCGGGTCGACCGCTATCCGGAGGATCCGGGTCGGTGTCGAGCGGTGATCGAAGTCCCGCTCGTCGCGGCCCCGTACGTCCCCGTCTGCCGACGCGCGCTCGACAAGTTCGCGGCGCTCGTCGAGGGAGGGTGATCCGGGCGGCGCCCGTGCCTCAGTTCTCGTAACCCGCTTCGAAGGGGTCGATGACCTCGCCGCCGGGCTCGTCCTCGTCGCGGGTGACTCCCGGCCCTCGCGTCGCGAGTTCGAAGACGAGCCCGTCGGGGTCGGTGAAGTAGACGCTCTTGAAGTAGGTCCGGTCTTTCACCTCGGAGACGCGGACGTCGTGGGCCTCGAGGTGTTCCCTCCACTCGCGGAGCGTCGCCTCGTCCTTGACGCCGAACGCGAAGTGGTGGCTCGCGCCCGGGCCGGGCGTCCCCTGCGAGTTCGGGTACTCGAAGTAGGTGACGTTGGTGCCCGGCTCGCCCTCCGGAGTCGACGAGAAGTAGTAGTGCGGCGTCCCGGGGTCGTCGTAGTTCTGCGTCCGCTTGACCGTGTGCCAGCCGAGCACGTCCTCGTAGAACGCCGCGGTCTCCTCGATGTCGGTACAGATGTTCGTGACGTGGTGGAGTCCCGTCGTCGGCGGCGCGTCGGTCATGGTCCGCGTGATCGGTCGTCGGGAGAGTAGTTAGTCGTACTGGGGGTCCGAAACGCGGATACGCCAGTCGCCGGACGATTCGGTTGGGGGTCAGTTCGGTCAGTCGGTTCGAACGGCGCTCAGAACAGCCCGACGCCGACCGCGTACGGCCACGCGGCCCCGCCGACGGCGAGCAACGCCAGCGCGGCGCCGGCGCCGTAGACGTTCTTTAGGAAGCTCGTCATCTCGTTCTGCCGCTCTTCGGGGTCGTCCACCGACCAGAAGTCGTGCATCGTCACGGCGGAGACGAGGAGGAAGAACGCGAGCGAGCCCCCGGCGAGGACCGGGAACGCGCCCGCGGCGACGGCGAGTCCGCCGAGGACGAGGACGGCGCCCGAGGCGATCACCGAGAACTGCGGCGCGGGGAGGCCCTTGAACTCGGCGTAGCCGGCCATCGTCTCGAGGTCGGTGAAGTGGTTGAGCCCCATGAACGCGAGCGTCGCGCCGAACAGGATCCGGCCGAGCAGGAAGAGTTCGCCCGCGAGGGGTGTGTCGAACTGGAGCGGTAACGTCGCGGTTTCAGCTAACATCGTGTAACCTGCTATACGGACGTAACCTATTTATCGCTTCCCGGACAATAGAGTTAGTAGGTAACACCGATGTCATCACAGGACCTTTCCGCGGCGGAGTCGGCGGAGACGGCGGATTCGGGGGCTGAAGCGGCTGGCGAGGTGACGGCGCCCGAGACCCCATGCCCCGTCATCGACTCCATCGAACAGATCGGCTCGCAGTGGCGGCTCGTCGTCCTCCACGAGCTGTTGAACGGCGAGGCGCGGTTCAACGAGCTCAAGCGCGAGACCGACGCGAACGCCCGGACGCTCTCGCGCGTGCTCGACGACCTCCAAGAGACGGGCTTCGTCGACCGCCGGTTAGAGGAGGACGCGCCGGTGGCGACGTACTACAGCCTGACCGCGAAAGGCGAGTCGCTCGCCCCCGTCTTCGAGGAGATCGACGAGTGGGCCCAGGAGTGGCTCGCCGAGTGCGACGCGTAAGCGTGCGTTAGCAGGAGTGGATTTCGTTTATAAACAGACATCCGTTCCCAGGCTGTTTGTTTATAAACTACCAACAGCGAATCGTCGATGAAGGCCTCCAAAGCCCCAGCCGCGAGGGCGGCGCACGCTCGCTGCGCTCCTCGGTCGCTCGCGCTGCTCGCTCCCTGCGGTGCTTGCGTCGCCTGCGCCGCCCTCGCGACTGCCCCTTTGAGTCCCGCCCCGTACAGCACCGCAGCCTCACACCTCCCCAGCCTCGTCGGCCGGCCTCCGCTTCGCTCCGGCCCGCCGACTCCCTCGCGCGTGCTCCTCGCGTCCGTTGGACGCTCGGAGGCACGCGCCACCGCCTCACAAATCGATGAGCGGCGCTGGCAGGCTCATCGGTCTGTAAATCGTGCCGCCGCGTCGCGCAGCCGCTGCGTCGCTCTCACACGTACTTTCGCGCGAACGCGTACAGGTCCGGGATGATGTACGCTACCCCGCCCACCGCGAGAGCGATCACGAGCGGGACCCCCCATGGGGTGTACCCGTCGAGTCGTATCGACCACCTGAGCAGCCCGGCGGCCTCCACGAGCGGCGGCACGAGGTACACGCTCGCACCGACCGCCGCGGCCGCCGGCGCGTGGACCGCCGCGACCCGATAGCCGTAGGCGCTGCCGGCGATGAGGGCGAGGCCGAGAGCGATCACGAAGGCGGCGTAGATGAGCGCGCCGAACCCGCCGAGCGGACCCGGTCCGTAGAGCGTGAACTCGTAGACGCGCTCGTCCGCGAACACGTAGTACAGGCCTCCCTCCTCGGGAGCCTCCTCGATGTCGATCCCGGTGTCTCCCGGAGCGACGTCCAATCCCGAGGGAACCGGTTTCGAGATCGAGACGCTGCCGTCGTCGGAGTCCGCCGCCACCGTGAAGAAGCGCTGTCCCCGTTCGGAGAGGTCCTCGTATTCGAAGGCGAACCCCTCGCAGTCGGCGAACGCGACGCTGACGTCTCCGGAGTCGGCGTCGTCCGTCGGGAAGAAACACGCCAGTTCGCCGCCGTCCCTGACGAAGTTCCAAGCCCCCGACCGGAACTCGGACGGGAGGTCGTCGACGGCGACCTCGTCGCGATCGCCGGCAGCCTTGACGGAGGCTTCACCGCGATCAGAGCCGGCGTCGACGACGTCCCGCGCCGCCCCGGAGAGGTCCGCGTAGCGGTGGACTTCGCTGTCCGTTCGATCCACCGAGTACGTAACCGGGGCCGGGTCCGTCGCGCCCGCGACAGCGCCGGTGACGACCCCGACTCCGACGACGAACAGGCAGAGGGCCGCGAGGAGTTCGGGTGACGGGCGATTCATCACCTGTTCCGATCCTCCGACGGCGTATGTGTTTTGTGTGACCTCGATTCGGCGACAGCGCTCCCGGCGCGGGCGGAAAGTGCTTCGCCGCCGAAACGCACACCATTCTCCGGCGCGTACGTGACGCCGTGTACGCCGGACTGAAGAACACTCCCTGTTGCCTGTGCGGCCGGGACGACACCCACACCCGGATCGCCGTGCCGCCGCGGGCGCTCCGGCTCATGGAGAACGGCGAGCCGATCGCGTGGCGCGACGTGGTCGGCACCGTGACGCTCCGCTTCTGCGCCGACGACTGGGACCTCGTGAGCGACCTCGCCGTCGAGATGGACGCGCACCCGCTCTCGCGGTGTAACGCGGCGCACGTCTCCCTCGACCTCCGCGAGGACCACGAGGCGCTGCTGTCGGCGACGAAGGCCGAGACGGACCAGACGGAACTGGAGACGCGACTGGCATCCGAGGCCGAGGCGACGCTCGACGCGGTCGACGATCCCTACACAGAGGAGCGCGACGTGGTCGAGGCGATCCTGGTGTTGCGCGCGTTAGAGGAGCTCGGCGTCCGGGAGCCCCCCGGCGACGCCGCCGCGCTGGCGCGCGACGACTGAGACGGTCGGGCGGCGCCGACGCCCGCTCACCGCCTGACCTCGAACCCGTCTTCCCCCTCCGGCGCGCCGTACTCGGCGTCCACGTCGCCGACCTCGGCGGCCCGGCTCCCGGTCTCACACCACGCCACCATGTCGCGAACGGCTCCCTCCGGACCCTCGAAGACGGCCTCGACCCGGCCGTCGTCGAGGTTCCGCACCCAGCCGTCGACGCCCTTCTCGCGGGCGGCGTCGCGGGTGCTCGCCCGGTAGTAGACGCCTTGGACGCGGCCCGAGACGAACACGTGCGCTCGAACGCGGTCGGTCATCGGTCGGTGGTGCGGCGCGCTGCCTGTTAAACGACCCGCCCGCGACCGACCGGCCGCCGACCGACCCGCGCCCGCAACCGACGCCTACTAACTCCCGCGCGCCGACGTGGGCGACATGGACCTGTTCGGAACCGCCGGGATCCGCGGCGGCGTCGAGGACCGCGTCACCCCGTCGCTCGCGCTCGCCGTCGGGCGGGCCGTGGGCGCCGAGATCCGATCGCGTACCGACGATTCGACCGCCGCGTCGACGCCCGAGCCGACGGTCGTCCTCGCCCGCGACGGGCGGGTGACCGGCCCGGCGCTCGCGGCCGCGATGGAGGCCGGTCTCTCCGCCGGCGGCGTCGCCGTCCGCCGCGCCGGGCAGCTCCCGACCCCGGCGCTCGCGTACGCCTCGCGGGGGCGCTACGGCGTGATGCTCACCGCGTCCCACAATCCGCCGACGGACAACGGGATCAAGCTGTTCCGCGACGGGACGGAGTTCGACCGCGACGCTGAGCGCGCCGTCGAGTCGCGGGTCGTCGACGAGGAGCCGGTCGCTCCGTGGGACGAGTGGACCGAGCCGACTCGAACCGACCCGCTCGGCGACTACCTCGCCGCCGTCCGCGAGTACGCCGCGGGGTTCGGCGCGCCCCTCGACGGGCTCCGGGTCGCGGTCGACTGCGGAAACGGGATGAGCGCGCCCGCGACGCCGACCGTCCTCCGCGAACTCGGCGCCGACGTGGTCACGCTCAACGGGAACGTCGACGGGCACTTCCCCGGCCGCGGGAGCAAGCCGACCCCGGAGACGCTCGCCGACCTGCGCGCGTTCGTCGCCGACGCCAACGAGGGCGTCGAGGACCCCGGACGGCCGGCCGACGACGGGAGGGGAGCGGGAGGCGACGGCGACGCGGACGAGACCGAGGGGTACGCCTTCGGTATCGGTCACGACGGCGACGCCGACCGGATCGTGATCGTCGACGCGGACGGCGAGGTCGTCCACGAGGACACGGTGCTCGCGGTGCTCGCGGAGCGGTACACCCGCGCGAGCGACGCCGCTGACCCCGTCGTCGTGACGACGCCGAACGCCTCCGGTCGGATCGACGAACGCGTCCGCGACGCCGGCGGGCGCGTCGAGCGCGTCCGGCTCGGCGCGCTCCACGAGGGGATCGCCGCGGTCCGGGAGGACGCCAGCGCGGCCGGCGCCCTCGGCGAGGCCGGCACGGTCGGCGAGGCGGGCGCCGCGGGAGAGGTGGGCGCTGACACGCGCGTCGTCTTCGCGGCCGAACCGTGGAAGCACATCCACGTCGCGTTCGGCGGCTGGATCGACGGCGTGACCTCCGCGGCGGTGCTCGCGCGCCTCGTCGCCGACGAGGGGCTCAACGCGCTCCGCGGCCCGGTGACCGAGCGCCCGTACCGAAAGGTGAGCGTGGCCTGTCCCGACGACGCGAAGGAGCCGGCGATGGACCGGTTGGCGACGGCGTTGCCGGACGCGTTCCCCGACGCCGCGGTGGACACCGACCACGGCGTCCGCCTGGAGTTCGACGACGCCTCGTGGACGCTGGTTCGGCCCTCCGGCACCGAGCCGTACGTCCGCGTGTACGCCGAGAGCGACGACGTCGACGCCCTCGTCGCCGAGGTCGAAGCCGTGGTCGAGGACGCGGTCGCGGACGCGTAGGGCCGGCCGGTCCGACCGCCGACGCCCCGTCGCGGACGCGTAGGGCCGGCCGGTCCGACCGCCGACGCCCCGTCGCGGACGCGTAGGGCCGGCCGGTCCGACCGCCGACGCCCCGTCGCGGACGCGTCGGCGACCCCGCGTCACCCCGTTCGGAACCGTGAGAGATTCGGGTTCGTGGATCAGACGGCGGCGATCGGGCGACTGATACCCCGGAATCGGGCCGCTTCTCTCCACGAACGTGCCACCTCGACACCGCGAGAACGACGAATTTATGCCGCGTTCCGACGGGGGTACGAGTGAGATGGCATCCGACTTCGATCGGCGGCGGTTCATCAAGGCGGCAAGCGCAGCGGGCCTCGTCGGCCTCGCCGGGTGTAGCGGCGGCCCGAGCGGTGACGGGGGCGACGGGGGCGACGGCGACGTGCCGGCGCGGATCGGCATCGTTTATTCCGACGGCGGACTGGGGGACAACTCGTTCAACGACGCGGCCCAGCAGGGGATCTTCCAGGCGGAAGAGGAGTTCGGCATCGCGTACGACGAGTCGGAGCCCGACGGCGCCGGCGAGTTCGAGCAGTTCCAGCAGCAGTACGCCGGCTCGACCGACCCGGCCTACGACCTGGTCTGTACGATCGGGTTCAATCAGGGCGACTCGCTCTCGCAGACCGCGCCCGAGTACCCCGACCAGGACTTCATGATCGTCGACACCGTCGTCGACGAACCGAACGTCGCGAACTACCTGTTCCGCGAGCACGAGGGCTCGTTCCTGATGGGCGTGCTCGCCGGCCGCCTGACCGAGACCGAGTTCTCGGCCGGCGCCGGCGAGACGGACCCGGACTCGACGACCGTCGGGTTCGTCGGCGGCGTCGACAGCCCCGTCATCCGCCGGTTCCAGGCCGGGTTCGAGGCCGGCGTCGACTACGCGACCGACGACGTCGACGTCACCACGAGCTACGTCGGCAGCTACGCCGACCCCACCGGCGGGCAGGAGGCGGCGCTGTCGATGTACCAGAGCGGCGCGGACGTCGTCTACCACGCCTCGGGCGCGACGGGCGTCGGCGTGTTCCAAGCCGCACAGGAGGAGGGGCGGTTCGCCTTCGGCGTCGACCAGGACCAGTCGGTCTCCAACGAGTCGTTCTCGGACGTCATCCTGGCGTCGATGGTGAAACGCGTCGACACCGCGGTGTACGAGTCGATCTCGAACGCCATCGACGACAATCACCAGGGCGGGTCGACCACCGCGCTCGGCTTGGAGTCCAACGGCGTCGAGTGCGTCTACGGGCAGGAGATCGGCGACCAGGTCCCAGACGAGATCGCGACCGCCGTGGCCGACGCGCGCGACGAGATCATCGCCGGGAACATCGAGGTCCCGGAGACGACGAGCAACTGAACGCGGCGCCGCCGACTCGGAACCGAACCCCGCCGGCGGAATTTTTTTGCTTCCGGTCGGGCGACGGAGTGTCCCTCGTTCCGGTCGGACGACGAACAGGACCGGGCGCAGTAGCTCGGAATCCGGGCGCTTTTAGGCTCCGGCGCGGAGTTACGGGTGAATGAACCCGGCGGTCCACTTGGACGGTATCACGAAGCGATTCCCCGGGGTCGTCGCGAACGACGACGTCGATCTCGCGGTGGAGCGCGGGAGCGTCCACGCCCTCCTCGGCGAGAACGGGGCCGGCAAGACCACGCTGATGAACGTCCTGTACGGTCTCTACCGGCCGACCGAGGGGACCGTCCGGCTCGACGGCGAGCCGCGGTCGTTCGACTCGCCGCGGGACGCGATCGACGCGGGCGTCGGCATGATCCACCAACACTTCATGCTCGTCGACCCGATGACGGTGTGGGAGAACGTCGTCTTAGGCAACGAGCCGACGACTTGGGGCGGACTCCGCGTCGACAGGGAGGCGGCGCGGGAGGCCGTCGTCGAACTGAGCGAGCGGTACGGCTTCGACGTGGACCCGGACGCGACGATCGCGGACATCTCGGTCGGAGAGCAGCAGCGCGTCGAGATCCTGAAGGCGTTGTACCGCGGCGCCGAGGTGCTCATCATGGACGAGCCGACCGCGGTGCTGACGCCGCAGGAGGTCGAGGAGCTGTACGGCGTCTTCGAAGAGCTCACCGAACAGGGGAAGACGATCATCTTCATCTCGCACAAGCTCGGCGAGGCGCTGTCGGCGGCCGACGACATCACCGTCCTCCGCGACGGGGTCAACGTGGGCACCGTCGCCGCGGCCGACGTGACGCGCGAGGAGCTCGCGGAGCTGATGGTCGGCCGGGAGGTGCTGATGGACCCCGCCACGTCGCCCCGAGAGACGGGCGAGCGCGTGCTGGAGGTGACCGACCTGTGCGTCGAGGACGACCGGGGCGTCGAGGCGGTCTCGGACCTGTCCTTCGAGCTCCGGGGCGGGGAGATCCTGGGGATCGCGGGCGTCGACGGCAACGGACAGTCACAGCTCGCCGAGGCGATCACGGGTCTGCGCGAGACGGCGTCCGGGGAGATCCGCTACCGCGGCGAGTCGATGGTCGGGCAGACCCGCCGCGACCGGATCGACCGTGGGATGGCGTTCATCCCCGAAGACCGACAGGAGCGCGGCCTGGTGATGTCATACGACCTCACCGAAAACGGGGTCCTGGGGAGCCAACACGACCCGCCGTTCGCGCGCGGCGGAAGGCTCGACTGGGGCGCGGCGCAGGACCACGCCGAGTCCGTCATCGAGCAGTACGACGTCCGGCCGCCGGACGCCGACGCGGAGGCCGAGTCGCTGTCGGGAGGGAACCAGCAGAAGTTCATCGTCGGGCGGGAGTTCGAGCGCGACCCTGAGCTGGTCGTCGCCGCCCACCCCACCCGCGGCGTCGACATCGGCTCCACGGAGTTCCTCCACGACCGGCTGCTCGAACTGCGCGCCGAGGGGAAGGCGGTCCTGCTCGTCTCCTCGAAGCTCGACGAGGTACAGGGGCTCTCCGACCGGCTCGCGGTGATTCACGAAGGAGAGTTCACCGGAGTCGTCGACCCCGCGACCGTGACCGAAGAGGAGATCGGGCTGCTGATGGCGGGCGAGTCGCTCGACGACGACTCGGTCGAACGGGCGGCGATCCACGACGCCGGCGGCGCGCCGGACGAGGTCGACGGCGGGGCGGCCGACGACGAGGGGGTGGACGCGTGAGCGATTCGGCGCCCGACGGGGACCGTACGGAGTCCCTCCTCGCCCGCGTGGTCGCCCCGTTCGTCGACCGGAGCGTCGCCGAGCGGCTCGTCATCAGCGTCGCCGCGATCCTCCTCTCGATCGTCGTCGGCTTCGCGCTCGTGCTCGTCTCCGGCCGGATCGCACAGTGTTCGACCGCGGCGTGGACGATGCCGCTCACCGGGATCGGCTTCTGTTACGACCCGATCGAGGTGTACGTCGTGCTGTTCAACGGCGCGCTCGGGTACCCGTTCGCCGTCGGCGACCCCGGGCTGTTCAACCCCGCGTGGACGCCGTTCAACCTCTCGTTCGGTCTGACGCTCTCGGAGACGACGCTCCTGATCTTCACCGGGCTCTCCGTCGCCGTCGCCTTCCGCGCCGGCCTGTTCAACATCGGCACGCAGGGGCAGCTCGTCGTCGGGGCGCTCTCGACCGCCCTCTCGGTCCTCGCGCTCGCGCCCCTGCTCCCGGCCGGCCCGGTCGCCGGTGCCGTGCTGATCGTCGTCGGGACCGCGGCGGGCGCGGTCGGCGGCGGACTCTGGGGCGCGATACCCGGCGCGCTCAAGGCGTACGCCGACGCCAACGAGGTGATCACGACGATCATGCTCAACTTCGTCGCCGCGAACGTCGCGTACGTGCTCGTGTTGGAGGTGTTCCGCGCCGAGGGCTCCTCGGTGGTCGCCACCCGCTACGTCCCAGAATATGCGCAGTTCCCGTCGGTGCTGTTCCCCCCGTCCACCGACTTCGCGCTGCTCGCGCTGGCAGGGGGCATCGCCTTCATCGGCGCGCTCTACTACTTCGTCGAGCACACGTCGCTCGGGTACGACCTCCGGACGAGTGGCGTCCAGGCGGCCGCGGCCGAGTACGGCGGTGTGAACGCGAAGCTCACGACCGTGCGGGCGATGACGTTGTCCGGCGCGCTCGGCGGTATCGGCGGCGCGGTGTGGGTGCTGATGTCCGAGGGGCGGTGGATGGCCTCGATCCCGGACCTCGGCTTCGACGGGATCACCGTCTCGATCCTGGCCGGGAACAACCCGATCGGCGTGCTGCCGGCGGCGTTCCTCTTCGGGGTCCTGAAGGGCGGCGCCTTGGAGATTGGCTTCCGGACCGACGTTCCCACGGAGCTCGTCGCCGTGCTGCGCGGGCTCATCATCCTGTTCGTCGCGATGCCGGAGTTCTTCCGGATGATCGGTCGATACACCGGCGTCGGGGGGACCGCGGGCGGCCCGGGCGGCGCGGCGTCGGCGGAGTCAGATGCCTCCGCCGGCGGCGACGGGGGTGAAGCCGATGCGTAACCCGCTCTCGCCGGCGTCGCTCCTCGAAGGCGCGAGCGAGTCGGGGTACGTCCGTTCGCTTATCGCCGGCACGGTCGGAATGCTCGCGCTGCTCGGCGTGTCCGGGCTCGCGTTCCCCGACTCCGTGGCGGGCGACCTCGCGGGTATCGTCTTCTCGACGAGTACCGCCACGTCGACGGCGCGGCTCGCGGCGCCCATCGTGCTCGCCGGACTCGGCGGCATCTTCGCCGAGAAGTCCGGCGTCATCAACATTGGCCTAGAGGGACTCCTCATCATCTCGGCGTTCGTGTCGGTGTACGCCGCGTCGGTCGTCGGCGTGGGCAACGCCGTCCTCGGCGTCCCGGCGCTCGCGATCGCGTTCCTCGCCGGCATCGCGGCGTCGACGTTCCTGTCGGCGGTGTTCGCGGTGGTCTGTATCGAGTTCAAGGCCGACCAGATCATCGCCGGGCTGGCCGTCTGGCTCATCGCGTTGGGACTCGCGCCGTTCCTGTCGACCGTGTTCTTCGGCGGCGTCAACACGCCGAACCTCGGCGTGAGCGTCGGCTGGCAGTACTCGGCGACGATGGTGGTTTTCGCGACCGCCGGCTCGTGGTGGCTGTTGAACAAGACCGCGTTCGGCAAACACCTCCGCGCGGCGGGCGAGAACCCGAAGGCGCTCGACACGGTCGGCGTCTCCGTCTCGCAGGTGCGCTACGCCGGGGTGCTGCTCTCGGGCGTCCTCTCCGGAGTGGGCGGCTCGGCGCTGGCGCTGTCCATCGGGCAGTTCGTCGGCTCCGGCGAGACGATGGTCCAGGGCAAGGGGTTCATCGCCATCGTCGCGTACCTGTTCGGCAACTACAATCCGCTCGGGACGCTCGGCGCGGGCGCGCTGTTCGCCGGCCTCGACGCGATACAGATCCGGCTCCAGCAGCTCGGGTACGCGATCCCGGACACGCTGGTCCAGACCATCCCGTACGTCGTCGTGATCGTCGTCCTCACGCTGGTCGGCCGGACGCAGATCCCCGAGGCCGCGGGCGAACACTACGAGACCGAGGAGTAGCTCGCGCCCGCTGACGACCTCCCGGGTCCGGACGGTCAGTCCGACGCCTCGGTCTCCTCGGTCGGCGAGGGCAGTCGCAGGTCGGCGAACGCCTCGGTGTCGCCGATCCCCGTGACGATCTTGACCTCGTCGGTGATCGGGACGCCGACGCAGGAGAGGCGGGCGTTCGCCCCGCGGATCTGCTCGTCGGAGAGGATCGACTGCCCCGGCATCGCCACGTCGCCCTTCACCACGACCACGGCGCAGTTGGAGCAGGCGCCGCCGCGGCAGGCGTACGGCCACGACCGGCCGCCGCGCTCCGCCGCTTCCAGGATCGACTCGCCGGGCTCGACGAGGAAGCGGCCGTACTCCGGGAGGTCGAGGTCGGCGTCCGCGGCCTTCTCGAAGAGGTCCTCATCGTCCAGCGACCAGCCGTGCTCGGTCAGCGCGTCGCGGTCGAGGTGATAGACGGTGGACGGCGAGCCGGTGCGGACCGGTTCGACCGACCCCTCCGCGTACCGCCGAACCACGTCGGCCGCCTCGCCGACCGGCTCGTCGCCGAGGTCGTCGAACCAATCGCGGACCGTCGCGGGCGCGAGGTTCGACTCCGCGGCGACCGCCCCGATGTCGACCCCTTCGAGCCGGGCGACCGTCGAGACGAGCCCCGGGGAGTCGAGGGCCGCGATCGTCTCCTCGACCCACTCCTCGGAGCGGTCGTACCACGAAGCGAGTTCGGCCGTGCCGATACCTCGGTCGTACGCGACGGCGGTCATCAGCGCCGCGGTCGCCTCCGCCGACCGGACCTCCGAGAGCCACGCCCGGAGCCGGTCGGCGTCGACCCGTTCGAGTTGCCCCATGTCCGTATCGTTCGTTTCGAGGCCGTTAAACGACGAGCCTGAACAGTTAGGCTCTGGACGCGCCCCGGCCATCGCGAAATTCGTCGGCGCGCGGCCGACCGAAACGGGAGCAAAGAGTTTTGCCCGGCGCACGACACGGTCCGGTAATGGATATCGACGAGTACGACGTCGTCGTGGCGGGGGCCGGGACCGCCGGCTGCTACGCCGCCGCGACGATCGCGAACGAGGGGCTCGACGTCGTCATCGTGGAGCGGAAGGACGCCGAGGAGGCCGGCCCCATCGCCTGTGGCGACGCCCTGAAGGGCGCCGACGCCTTCCCCGAAGCGATCCCGAAGGACCGACTCGAACCCGCGTTCACGAACACCGGCGTCGACCACGGTCGCTTCGAGATCCCGCCGGAGGACACGGTCCTAGAGATCCCCGTCCCCGGCGAGCTCGCCGTCATCGATCGCTGGGAGTACGGCCGCCAGCTCATCTCCGGGGCCGAGGACGCGGGCGTCGACTTCCACTACGACACCGTCATCAACGACGTGAGACAGGACGAGAGCGGGCGCGTCACCGGTATCCACGCGGTGCGGAAGGGCGACCCGCAGACGTACGAGGCGGACGTCGTGATCGACGGTGCCGGGTCGCTCTCGCTGCTCCAGGACAAGGCGGACTTCGAGGGGACGACCTTCGACACGAACGTCCGGTACTCGCAGTTCTGCTCGGCGTACCGCGAGATCGTCGACGTGCCGGAGCCGGTCGAGTGGGACGACGCGCTGGTGTTCAAGGCGACCGACCGCGCGGCGGGCTACCTCTGGTACTTCCCGCGGACCGCGACGGAGATCAACGCCGGCCTCGGCTTCCAGATGACGGAGGAGCCGATGAAGCTCGTCGAGTCGCTGAAGAAAGACCTCCGCGACCGCCCCGAGTTCGAGGGCGCGGAGGTCCGCGACAAACTGGGCGCCGCCCTGCCCACCCGACGCCCCTACGACTCGGCGGTCGCGCCGGGGTACATGGCGGTCGGCGACGCGGCGGGTCACGTGAACCCGACGACCGGAGGGGGAATCGCCGGCGCGGCGTACGCTGGCAAGTACGCCGGCGAGCAGGCCGTGAAGGCCGTCTCGGACGACGACGTGAGCGAGGAGAACCTCTGGCGGTACAACACCCGCGTGATGGACCACTTCGGCGGCCGGTACGCCGGCCTCGACGTGTACAACGTCCTCGCGACTTCGGTCGACGTGGACAACCTCATGGGGCTGCTCGCGTCGCTGCCGGGCGAGAAGCTCGCGGAGGCGCTGTACGAGGGGTCGACCTCGATGTCCTTCGGGCTGAAGCTGAAGGCCGCGGTCAAGTCGTTCGGCTACTGGGGGACGATCCGGAACTTCTACCAGACGAAGTCGCTGGCGGACGAGCTGATCGGCCACTACGAGGAGTACCCGACGAGCCCCGCCGCGATGGCGAACTGGACCCGCCAGCGCGACGACATCATGGACCGCGTCTACGAGACGACCGGCGCCGACGCGAAGTACTGAGGCCGTGAGCGGCTACCGGCTCACTACCGTCGAGACGGTGCGCGAGCAGGGCTCGTGGGCGTTCACGGCTCGTGAGGGCGACGAGGACCGCGAGGTGTTCCTCGTGCCGTGCGCGGACGAGTCGGATGAGCGCGACGACGAGGACCCGCCGGTGCGCGCGTGGATCAACCGCTGTACCCACGAGGACCAGCGGCTTCACCGCGAGGCGGTGGGCGCCGTCACCCGCGGCGGCTCCGTCGTCTGCCCGAAGCACGGTTCGGCGTTCGACGCGTGCGACGGCGGCTGCGACAACGGCGAGGCGGCGGGCACGACGCTCCGATCGGTGGACGTGACCGTCCGCGACGGCGCGGTGTTCCTGACCGACGACGACCTCAGCTACCTCCGCGAGGGGTTGCCGGACGAGGACGACGACGACGGCGCGGGGCCGTCGTCGAGCTCGCACCTCACCTTCTGAACGGGGCGAGATTCGGCGGACCGGCGACGTCTACGGCTGCGCCTCCGCGACTCGCCGGATCGCGCCGGCGATCACGTCGATGCCGAGCGACAGGTCGTCCTCGACCACGTCGAAGTCGGTGGTGTGGTGCCCGCCCGGGTGGTCGGTGCCGACGCCGAGGTAGCAGGCGAGCCCGCCCTGATCTTGGACGCGGTTCATCAGGTACGTAGCGTCCTCGGAGCCGCCGAGGTCGTCGCTGGCGACGACGTTCGTGACGCCCTCGACGTCGCCCGCGGACTCCCGGACGAGGGCGGCGAGCGCGTCGTCGCTCGTCGCGCTGGGCGCCGCGCCGAGCGTCGACACCTCGACCTCGCAGTCGTGCATCGCCGCGGCGGAGTCGAGGATGCGGTCGGCGTGGTCGGACATGTACTCGGCGAGCTCCGTCGTCTGTCCGCGGAGCTCGCCCTCGATGTGCGACTCCTCGGGGATGATGTTCGTCGCGGTGCCGCCGCCGACGAGCCCAGCGTTCACGCGCGTGGGGCCGTCGGCGTGCCGCGGGATGGCGTAGAGGTTCTGGACCGCCGCCGCCATCGCCTGAACCGAGTTCCGACCCTGCTCGGGGCGCGCGCCGGCGTGCGCGGGCTCGCCGGAGAACTCCGCGAGGAAGTGCCGCACCGCGAGGAATCCCTCGACGCCGCAGACGACCTCGCCGGACGGGTGATCGAGGCCGACGTGGACCGCGTAGAGGTAGTCGACGTCGTCGAGGTGGCCCGACTCGGCCATCGGCTTCCCGCCGGCGACCTGCTCCTCGCCCGGCTGGAAGAACACCTTGAGCGTGCCGGAGAAGTCGGAGTCGAGGACGGCGTCGAGCGCGCCGAGCCCCATCGTCGCGTGGGCGTCGTGGCCGCAGGCGTGCATGAACCCCTCGTGCTCGGAGCGGAACCCCTCGGCGGTCGGGACGTGCTCGGCCGACTCAGACTCCGTGATCGGTAGCGCGTCGATGTCGACTCGCAGGCCGATCACGGGGCCGTCGCCGCGCTCGACGACCGCGACGCAGCCGGTGTAGCCGCCCGAGAGCCGGTCGAGGATATCCGGGTCAGCGCCCGCCTCGCGCGCCTGCTCCTCCCACTCCGCAAGCTCCTCGTCGCCGGGGACGTTCAGTCGCTCGTCGGTCGCCAGCGCGTCCGGGCCGACGTGGAGCTCCGTCAGGTCCCGCTCGCGGAGGGCCTCGACGATGCGGGCGGTGGTGTAGAACTCGCGCCACGCGGGCTCGGGGTGGCGGTGGAGGTCGCGGCGGAACGCGCGGTACTCGTCGTCTTCGAGAACGCTCATACCCGTGGGTGGCCCGGGGACAGGTTAAAACGTCGGCTGCCGGAGAGCGACGGGGACCGCATCGGAGCCGACCGCGGGCGGCTCACTCCTCGGCCGTCCCCATCCGCTCAGAGTAGTCCCACGCGTGGATCCGCTCCGGTTCGATCCGGATCTCGACCTCCTCGCGCTCGGATCGCAGGAGCCGGTCGGCGGTCGGGTTGTCCGTGCCGCCGAGGTACTTCGTCAGGAGCGACCGCAGGAGCCGCTTCCCATCGTCGGGTCGGACCGTCGCTCGGCCGCGGCCGCGGACCCCCTTGTACGGCGGGTCGTTCGTCGACACGTCGAAAGAGACGCTGTCGTCGTGGTCGACGAACTCGACCAGATCGGCGTTCGCGCTCGTCGCACAGCGGATCGCGCCGGGCGGCCGCGCCGCGCCGTCGCCGTCGTCTCCACCGTCGGCGCTCCCCCCGTCCGGGTCCCACGCGAACCACAGCGAGACGATCCACGGACGGTCGCCCGGGGTACGGCAGCCGAGGCGGACCGGGACGGACGCGGCGGCGAGGAACTCGTCGACGCGGTCGCGGTCCCACGGGCCGGTCGGGTCCATACCGATCCCACGCCCGCGCCCCGCCTAACAGTTGCGCCGCCCGGACTCGATCGAGGTCGGCGGCCGAACCACTCGGAGCCCGGCGGCTCCGGAACACAAGAGAATTGACGGTCCCCCCGCGAGAGGTGGTATGACCGACTACTTCGAGGTCCACGAGCGCGACGGCGCCGCCCGGCTCGGGGAGGTCCGCCTCGCCGAGCCCATGTCCACGCCGGCGCTGGCGGACCCGTTCCTCGACGACGCCGGAAGTCTTTGGGCCGGTGACCGCGAGGTCCCAGACGGCGACGAGACCGCGCTGACGGTGCTTCCCCACAGGGCGTTCCCCGCGGGGACCCGCGACGAGGTGCGCGAGTCGTTCGCGGTCGACCACCCTGGCGTCGCGTTCCCCTCGGCCGCGGTCGTCGACAGTCGGAGCGCCCGCGACCTCGGCGCCGACGCGTACCTGCTCTCGGACGCGCAGGGGTTCGTCGGCCACGGCGAGGCGTTCCGGGACGCGATCCTCCGCGCGAAGTCGGCGCTGCCGCCGGACGCCGCGCTCGGCCTCTCCGGCGTCGCGACCCCGCGGAACGTCGCGCTCCTCGCGTACGCCGGCGCCGACCTCGTCGACGCGACGCGCGCCCGGACGAAGGGGACGCAGGGGATGTACCTCACCGCCGACGCGGAACACTTCCTCGAAGACTTGGAGGAGCTCCCCTGCGCCTGCCCGGCCTGCGCGAAACCCCGAAGCGAGTTCACCCGGGACGACTGCGCCGACCACAACGCCAACGCGCTGCGGGCCGAGCTTCGGCGGGTCCGCGAGCGGATCCGGAGCGGCCGCCTGCGCGATTACATCGAGGCGCAGGCCCGCCACGAGGGGTGGCTCACGGCCGCGTTCCGCGAGTTCGACGACCAGTGGGGGTACTTGGAGGAGCGGACGCCGCTCATGCGCGACGCGGAGGTGACGGCGGCGTCGGCGGAGACGCTCGACCGCGTCGAGATCCGTCGGTTCGCCGACCGCGTCACGAGCCGCTACCGGAACCGGTTCACCGACCAGCCGCTCGTGTTGGTCCCCTGCTCGGCGACGAAGCCGTACAGCGACTCCCAGAGTCACCGCCAGTTCCACGACGCGATCAAGTGGCGCGGCCACACCGTCTCGATTACCTCCCCTATCGGCGTGGTGCCGCAGGAGCTCGAGACGACCTACCCCGCTCAACACTACGACTCGGTCGTCACGGGCGACTGGAGCGAAGACGAGATCGAGTTCGTCGCGGAGGTCCTCCGGCGGTATCTCGAACGCAACGACTACTCGCGCGTCGTCGCGCACGTCCCCGAGGACGGGTACCGCGAGATCTGCGAGCGCGTGGAGAGCGACCCCGCGATCGACGCCGACTTCGAGTACACCTGCGTCGACCACCCGACGACCGACGAGTCGCTCGGCGAACTGAACGCCGCCCTCCAGGGCGAGCCGGCGTACAGCAAGCGGGAGCGCGAGCACAACACGGTTCGCGCTATCGCCGATTACCTGCTCGGCGACGGCGCGGGCGACGACCTGTTCGGCGGTCTCGGCGCGAGCGGCGGAGGCGACCGATACGGCGGCGAGGCCGACGTCCGCACCACCGGCCGCTACCCCAAGCTCCAGGTGTGGGGCGACGAGCCCGACGCCGGCCGCGAGGGCGAGCCGGGCGAACAGCTCGCGACGATGGTCCCGCAGTACGGCACGCTCTCGTTCACCCTCGCCGGCGCGCGCCGCTGGGTCGAGAGCGACGCGCCGACGAAGCGGGTGGAGATCGATCAGTTCGTCCCGCGTGGCTCCGTGCTCGCGCCGGGCGTCGTCGACGCGGACGACGATATTCGGGTCGGCGACGAGGTCGTCATCGAGGGGCCGAAGGCGTTCGCGGTCGGCCGCGCGGCGATGTCTGGCCCAGAAATGGCGGGATCGACCCGCGGCGTCGCCGTCGAGGTGCGGCACGGAGAGGAGAAGTAACTGGACGGCTCCGGTGAACTCCTCGGCGGACGATCGCCTTCAGTTGTCGCGCCGGACCCGGAGCCCGTTTCGATGTCGGCCCGCTACGACTCGGGAGCGCTCCGCGAGAAGTTCCCCGAACTATCGGCGTTGCGAGCGCTTCACTCGTCGGCCTCGGATCCCTCCGCGCCGCCGAGTTCGGACAGTTCGGTTTCCAATTCCTCGGAGTCTTCGAGGAGCAACCCCGTCCCGCCCGCGGCGATCATACCGACGCCGATCGCACGGAGCTGCCGGAGGTACGCCGGCTTCGCTTCGAGTTCCGACGCGTTGTCGAAGTTCTTCCCGATCATCTTTTTGCTGAGCCTGACGCTCGCCCGCGGGAAGAGCGCGGTGACGACCCCTTGGACGAGTATCATTGCGGACCCGAATAGACGGCCTTTCTCACAGCCTTTCATACACGGTAGTACGTCTCGCCGCCGGATAACTATTGCCCCTAACACGCAATACCACCCCGTCAGTTTTCTTCAGATGCTCATTTCCAGCAACTTCCTCCGTATATATTGTGGACTATTTACAACACTATGTTTATCCGTAGGGCGCCTGTATACGACCTATGATGAGAGACGCTGAGGCGGCGGACCGATGTTGTGGAACCGCCGTCGCTGCGACCGCGAAGCAGCGCCCGACAGACTCGCCGCTCGGAGCCGACACCCCGTCGCGCGTCGGGCCGTCCCCGGACGGGAGGTCGGCATGACCGCACGGAATCCGATAGCCGCTCGGACGCTCGCCGTCCGCGGGGCCGGGACGTTCCTGATCGGGGTCGCCGTCAATCTCGCTCTCGGGTGGATCGCGTTGACCGGGGGTCTCGTGGCGTCGACGGAGGTCTTCCGGTACCCCCCGATCGTCGTCTGGACGCTGTTGGGAACGATCGGTGCGGCCGTTATCTACGGGGCGCTCACGCGTTTCTCCGCGACGCCGGACCGGACGTTCGTCCGCGTCGCCGTCGCCGCGCTCGTCTTGTCGTTCGTCCCCGATGTCGGCCTGCTCGTCGCCGTCGAGGGCGTGACGACGAGCGAGGCCGTCGCGCTGATGGCGCTTCACGTCCCGCCGGCGATCACCGCGATGATCGCGCTCCCGAACACTCCGTTCGGGCGTTAGCCAGCTTCCGGAGTTTACACCTTCGCGAGGCCGGCCGAACCCGCACTCCTCAGTCGTCGGCGGTCGCCTCGGGTCGGTACGCCTCGCTAATCTTCTTCCACTTCCCCGACCGGAACCGGAGGTAGTTGATCGCGGCGGGGATCGTCGTCTCGGCCATGAACGCGAAGTAGAGTCCCCACAGCCCGATCGCCGGGAGCGCCACCTCGGGGACCGTGAGGCCGACGAGCGGGAGGTCGATCGCGGGTGTCGCGTCGTGTGCGCCGACGTACGCGAGCGGGATCGACACGCAGAACATCCCGAGGAACTGGCTCGCGAAGGGGATCTTCGTGTCGCCGGCGGCGTCGAGGGGGCCGGCCGCCCCGCCGGAGACGCCTTGGAAGATCACCGCGGCGCAGGCCGCGTACACGAGGTTGACGGCGATCGGTATCTCCGGGCTGTCGGGCGACTCGGCGAACAGCGAGACGATGTCGGTGGCGAAGACGGCGATCAGCACCGCGGAGACGGCGTACGTCGCCACCGAGAAGCGGATGATGTCGCGGGCGTACGCCTCCGCTTCGTCCGGGCGCTCGACGCCGAGCTCCTGCCCGACGAGGCTGGAGGAGGCGAGGCCGAACCCCCAGCCGGGCGTGTTCATGATCCCCCAGATGCGGCGGGCGATGACGAACGCGGCCACGGTGTTTTCCCCGAACACGTCGAGGATGGCGAGCATCGGGAACTCGGCGGCCGTCCACACGAGGTTGCGCGCCCCGACCGGGACGCCGATCTCGACGAGGTCGCGGAGCATGCCGGGGTTCAGGTACGAGCCGGTCGGGTCGATCGCGACCGGGAACTCGCCGATGAGGGGGGCGCTCCCGCGCACGAGGCCGACGGTGAAGCCGCCGACCGCGAGCACGTTCGAGAGGACGGTGCCGACCGCGGCCCCCTCGACGCCCCAGCCGAACCCGAAGATGAACAGCGCGCTGAGGGCGATGTTCGCGACCGCGCCGCCGGCCCGGACCTGCATCGCGGTGTAGGCGTCGTCGCAGCCGACGAGGATGCGGCTCCCGACGAGGTTGAGAGCGGCGAACGGGACGCCGAGGCCGACGACGCGGAGGTAGTCCGCGCCGTAGGCGATCGCCGCCTCGTTGCTGCTCAACACGTCGATGAGCGCGGGGGCGAACAGCCAGAACGCCGCGCTGACCGGCAGCGTGATCGCCACCGCGAGGAGGACGCTGGAGCGCACCGCGTCCCCCAGTTCGCCGAACGCCTCGGCGCTGTACCGCTGGGAGACCAAGGCGATCGTGCCGCCGGCGACGCCGCCGCCGAACGCGAACGCGAGCCCCCAGTAGGGCCCCGCGAAGCCGACGCCGGCGACGGCGCTCGTGCCGACCGCGACGCCGACCATCGCGACGTCGACCGCGTTCTTCGACATCCGGGCGATCCCGGTGACGATCCGGGGCCACGCGAGGTCGGTGGTCCGCACCACCCGGTGACGGTCGATCAGCCCGGCCCTCGCGAGGGCGAAGCCGATGTAGAGGATCAGCGCGCGGAAGGGGTTCGGCAGCCGAGAGATCAGCTCGCGGAGGGAGTTCGGAAGGCGAGACACGGCAGATGCCCGCCTTTTCCGCTGGCGGCTAAAGGAGTTTCGTCACGCGGCAGGCGGTTCCGGATCGAGCGGGGGTCGCGGGCCGAGCCGTCGCCCGATCAGGCGCCCGAGACGAGGTAGACGGCCGCGGCGGCGAAGACGATCCCGAGCCCCTTCCGAGCCGTGAACGACTCGCCGAGGAAGAGGAAGCCGATCACCGACGAGAAGACGAGGAACATCGCGAAGATGGGCGTCACGACGCTCACCGGACCCGCGGAGAGCGAACGGTACAGTGCGAGGATCCCGATACCGAGGAACACGCCCGCGGCGAGCACGTGCGCCAGCTTCGGCGAGGCGAGGTGGCCGGTGAACTCCTGTCCGGTGTACGCGATCACGCCGAGCGCCATGGCGACGAGCAGCGTGTTCGAGACGACGACGGCGACGTCGCTCGGGATCGCGTTCGGACCGGTCGTGGCGACGCGCATCAGCGGCGAGACGAGCGCGTACGCACCCATGGCGAGCAGCGCGTACGGGAGGTAGGTCGTGGCCGTAGCGTCCATACCACGGGGTCACCGCCCGGAGGCAAGTGCCTATCGACCCGCGTTCGGCGGCGGCCCCAGCGGGGCCGACTCGTCGGCCGACCGCGAGTCGTCGGGAACGTCGCCTTCCCGGTCGGCGTCCGAACCGCCCCGGTCGTGAACCGGGACGCAGACCGTCACCGCCGTCCCCCTCGGCTCGCGCTCCGCGAACGATATCCGGCCGCCGAGGTGGTCGACGCCCCACTTGACGATCCACAGGCCGATCCCGCTCCCGTGGCGCAGCGGCGTCTCGGTGCCGCGGTCCAACACGTCGTACTCCGCGGGGTCGATGCCGGGACCGTCGTCCGCGACGGTGACCTCGACCCAGCCGTCCTCGACGAGGGCGTCGATCCGGGCCCACGGCTCGTCCGCGTCGTTGTGTCGGACCGCGTTCGAACAGAGGTTCTCCAAGACGACCCGCAGCACCACCGACACCGCGACGGACGGCACCGTTCCGACCTCGATCCGCGCGTCGGGATCGATCTCCCGCGCGTCGGCGACGGCCTCGTCGACCACGTCCGGCAGCGGCGCCGACCCGGACTCCTCGGTCGGGGCGAACAGCTCGCCGGCGGTCCGGGTGCGCTCGCTGCGTTCGAGCATCCGCCCGGCGCTCTCCTCGATGACCGAGAGCGCGCGTTCGTCCGTCGGGTCGGTCCGGAGCCGCGCGGCGTACCCCTGAATGAGGTTGGTCTCCGTCCGCACGTCGTGACGGAACACGCGGTTGAGCACGTTGAGCCGCTGCTGTTGGCCGAGGTACGCGCCGACGTCGTGGAAGGGTATCACTCGGGCGGTGGTGCGGTCGTGGTCGTCGGTCACGTCCCTGACAGTCGCCTCGTACGGTCGCCGCCCGTCGCGGCCGACGATCGGGACCGCTCGCGGCGCGTCACCCTCGGCGCCGTCTGGCTCGCTGACCGTCTCGTACTTCGGGACGACCGCGTCGGCGGGCTCGCCGATCGCCGCGCGCCGGTCGACGCCGAACGTCTCGGCCGCGCTTTCGTTCAGGTCGACGACGAGCCCCTCGGTGCCGACGACGAAGACGGGGTCGTGGAGCTGCTCGAAGACGAGCTGGCGCGCGCGGCGGCGCGGCGCGGGCGCGAGCGTCAGCAGTCGGAACCGCGACAGCGCGAGGAGGTATGCCACCCCCGAGACCACGAACACCAGCGGGGTCGGATCGAGCCCCGGGATCGGAATCGCGCCGGAGAGGTAGGCGACGCTCCCGGCCCACGGCGCCGCGGTCCCGACGAGCAGCGCCGCGCTCTGCCCGCGGAACGGGCGCGCGTCGTCGCGGATCAGCTGGATAAGTGGGACCGAACCGACGGCGCCGAGGAGGTAGGTGTACCCCGCGATGACGTAGTACAGCGGACCGGGGACGACGTCGAGGAACGTTCCGACCGCGGTCTCGCGCACGAATCGACCGACCGTGAGGAGGTTCCCCGGGTCGTCCGCGGCGGCGACCGCGACGGTGGCGACGGGCACGACCGACACCAGCGCAACGGAGAACGGCGTCACGTAGCGGTCGTAGCCGGTGTACGCCAGCGCGAAGAAGAGCCAGCCGACCGGGATGGCCACGACGCCGACCCACTGGACGTCGTACCACAGCGCCTTCGCCGGCAGCGTGGTCGCCTCCAGTTCGAAGACGAGGAACGTCGCCCACCAGACCTGCCCGGCGAGCAACACCGCGAGCCACGTCGCGCCCGGCTCCGGTCGCTCCCGCCACGCGAGGATCGCCGCCGCCAGACCGACCGTCACGGCGACGAGGAGAGCGACGGAGAGCGGGCTCAACGCGGCCATGCCGTTTTTTACACAGATCGGATTTATAACTCATCGGGTCTGTTCACCTAATTGAAAATTCCGGCGTCACCCGGCCGAACCTACCGGTGGGCGCCGCCTCACCCGCCGAGCGCGAGGAGCGCGACGCCGGCGACGAACGCGCGGTGAACAGCGCGCCCGCGTCGAACGCGGCGACCCGTCCGAGGGACCCCGCGGCGGGGGTGGTTGCGCGCGGACGAGACTGCGCTGCCGTGCCGTCTGGCGTCGACGGCCTGATCGGTTCGTTTGCCATGGAGACGTCCGCCGCAGGTCGGCGACGGACGTGCGTCGTGGGGTATCGATCTACACTTACCCACGCCGTGAGGCGTTAACAAAACGCGAGCGCTCGCGGTATCAGCGGGCTCGGTCGAACGACGCGGGCACCTTCGGGGTTCAGTACGCTTTTGACACGAGCGGCCGATAACTCGCGTATGGACGGAACCTTCGATCACGTGATGATCCGCGTCGAGGACTTAGAGGAGAGCCTCGACTGGTACCAGACCCACCTGAACTACGAGGAGAAGGGCCGCTGGGAGGCCGACACCTTCACCAACGTCTTCCTCGGTCCCGAGGACGTTCACGAGGACGGCGCGCTCCTCGAACTCACGTACAACCACGACGGCCGGAGCTACGAGCTCGGCGACGCGTGGGGTCACATCGCGGTTCGCGTCCCCGAGGACGCGCTCCAGGAGTCGTACGACCAGCTGATGTCGGAGGGCGTCGACGACTACCGCGACCCCGAGTCCTGCGGGAACCGCTACGCGTTCGTGAAGGACCCGGACGGCCACGAGATCGAGATCGTCAAGCGCGACCACGGCGCGAAGTGGAGCATCGACCACACGATGGTCCGCGTCGAGGACGCCGACGAGGCGCTCGGCTACTGGACCCGCAAGTTCGAGTACACCGAGTACCCCGGCCGCTGGGAGGCCGACACCTTCTCGAACTACTTCGTGGCGCCCGAGGACGCGCCGGAGGAGGCGATGAAGCTCGAACTCACCTACAACTACGACGGCCGGGAGTACACGATGGGCGACGCGTGGGGCCACGTCGCGGTCCGCGTCGACGACCTCGACGACGCGTGGGACGCGCTGATGACCCGCGAGGCCCCTGACTACCGCGACCCCGCCTCCTGTGACCACAACTACGCGTTCACGAAGGACCAGGACGGCCACGAGGTCGAACTGGTCACGCGGGACTGAGTCCGCCGCCGTCCGACTCCGTTTCTCCTCCGCGGTCGCCGTCAGTCTGCCGACTCGACCCCGGTGATATCGAAGCGCGCCCCCCCGGCCTCGCTCTCGACGGCCCGCACCGACCAGCCGTGCGCGTCGGCCACCTGCTCGACGATCCGCAACCCGAATCCGGTCCCCGACTGCGATGTGGAGTAGCCGGCGTCGAACACCGTCCCGCGCAGGTCCGGGTCGATCCCCGGGCCGTCGTCGGCCACGTAGAAACCGTCCGGCAGCGATCCGACCGTGACGGTCAGGTCCTCGCCGCCGTGTTCTATCGCGTTCCGGATCAGGTTCTCTAACAGCTGTTTGAGTCGCCCCTCGTCCGCGACCACCGTCCCCTCGACTTCGGTGCGCAGCGTCGCGTCGCTGGTGTCGACGGTCCGCCAGCAGGCGCCGACGACCCGTGCGATGTCGACCGGCTCGGCGTCGGTCACGGGGTCGCCCTCGCGCGCGAGCGTGAGGAGGTCGTCGATCAGCGCGGTCATCCGGTCGTGGGCGCGCTCGACCGCCGCCAGGTGTTCGCTGTCACACTCCTCGCGAGCGAGTTCGGTCCGGCCCCGCGCGACTTCGAGCGGGTTCCGGAGGTCGTGTGACACGACGCCGGCGAACTCCTCTAGTCGGTCGTTCTGCCGCTCCAACTCCGCAGTCCGATCCGCGAGGCGACGGGTGCGCGCCTCGGCCTGGAACGCCGTCTCGGCCGCGGTCGCCAGGATTCCGGCGAGGTACTCGTCGACGCTGCCGAGCATGCCCGGCTCCGTCTCGCCGATCGATATCGTCCCGAACTCGCCGATCGGAACGATGAGCAGGCTCCGGAGCGGCGTGTCGACGTCGAGCGCGTCGGTCGTCCGGATGTCGTCGAACTTCCGGAGCTCGCCCGCCTCGAACGCCGCCCAGTTGAGGCTCCCGCCGTCCGGCGTGAACGTCTCCCGCTCGGGCAACACCTCCGTCGCGCGGTCGGAGACGGCGACCGGGACCAGCCCGCCGGCCGCCTCGTCGTAGAGCCGGACGGTAACGATCGAGAACTCCAGGACGTCGGTGGCGGCCGCGACGGCCTGCTCGGCGATCGCTTCCCGCGACTCCGCGCGGACGAGCGTCCGCGTGGCGCCGTGGAGCCGCTCGACGCGGCTCTCGCGCTCGATCCGGTCGAGCGCCGCTTCGAGGTGGTCGGTGAGGATCTCCGCCACGAGGACGTCGGTGTCGGTGAACTCGTGCGGGTCCGGGGAGGAGACGACGAACAGCCCGTGGTCGCCGATCGGGCCCAACACGAGGCTCTCCGCCGGCGAGGGCTCATCCAACCGATCGGACGACGAGAGCTCGTCGATGACGACCGACCCCTCGCCGCGGAAGGCGCCCCACGCCAGCGCCGCGCGCGATCCTGCCGGCGCGTCGCGGTCGTACGACGGCTGCTCCTCGAACAGCATCGGCACAGAGTCGCCGAGCGCGGCCGGCTGGAGGCTCTCGCCGTCCTCCGAGAGCAGGTGGATCCCGCTCAACCCGGCGTCGATCAGGTCGTCGACCGCCTCGACCGCCAGCTCGGCCGCCTCGTCGGTGGTTCGCGTGTAGTTGAGCTCCCGCGTCCACTCCCGGAGGCTCGCGAGCGTCCGCTCGCGCTCCTTCCGCTCGGAGATGTCGCGCGTGGTGACGACGTACCCCTCGATGCCGTCCGTCTCGATCCGGTCGCTGCCGACGGACTCGAGCCAGCGGTAGCCGCCGTCGGTCGTTCGGAACCGGTACTCGGCGGTCGGGGGGTCCCCGTCGCCCTCGAGCGCGCCGAGCGCCTCACTCACGGCATCTCGATCCTCCGGGTGGATGTACTCCAGCGCCCGCTCGCCGAGGAGGTCCGACGGCGCGTAGCCGATCACGCTTTCGCACGACGGACTCAGGTACCGGAATCGCCAGTCGCTCGACAGCACCGTGACCACGTCGCCGGCGTGTTCGATGAACGCCCGGTGTCGCTCGCGCTCGCTGTCGTCGCGGACCACGCCGACGAACCGCCGCTCGCCGTCCGCGGTGAACTCACCGTACGAGATGGAGACGGGGACCTCGTGGCCGTCGCGGTGGAGCGCGTTGAACCGGACGTCTGACCAGTCGACGCTCCGCTCGCCGTCGGCGAGATACCGATCGACCGCCTCGAGGTGGTCGTCGCGGTGTCGTTCCGGTATCAGCGTCGTGAGCGGTTCACCCTCCAGATCGGCCGGTTCGTACCCGAACATCGGCTCGACGGCGGCGTTCGCGAACCGGATCACGCCGTCGGTGTCGACCGAC
The DNA here is from genome assembly GCF_002114285.1 of Halorubrum ezzemoulense DSM 17463. Taxonomy (GTDB): domain Archaea; phylum Halobacteriota; class Halobacteria; order Halobacteriales; family Haloferacaceae; genus Halorubrum; species Halorubrum ezzemoulense. The sequence goes on along the minus strand of NZ_NEDJ01000002.1, from coordinate 70,084 downwards.
AGGATCGCGTCCGACGCCCCTTTTGCGACCGCGCGGAACTGTCCGACGGCCTGCTCGGCCTCCCGCTCGGCCCGCCGCTGCTCGACGGCCTCGACGATCCGGTCCGCCAGCCGCTCGCACTGCTCCGTGTCGCCGGACTTCCGCATGTAGTCGGTGACGCCCGCGGATATCGCCTCGCTCGCGACCGCCTCGCTCCCCCCTCCGGTGAACAGGATGAAGGGAAGGTCCGGGTCGCGCTCACGGACCTCGTCGAGGAGATCGAGGCCGTCTCGACCGGACAACTCGTAGTCGGAGACGATACACTCCACGTCGCGCTCCGACAGCGTCTCGAGTCCGGCGGCCGCGTCGGGCGCCGTCTCGACCGCGATCCGGTCTCGCTCCTCCCGTAAGAACGACGCGACGACCGCACGCAGGTCCAGGTCGTCGTCGACGAGCAGGACCGGGATGCGGTCGGTCATACACTCGGATTACTTACCATTCGGGTATAACGGTTTTGCCCCGCAGGCGTCGAGCGGTCGGCTCCGTCCGAGCGGTCAGCGGTCGCCGGCCGCGATCGCCCGGGGCTCCCGAACCGGTCCGTCAGCCCGCCGCTCGCGGCTCACTCGTCTTCGGCCGGGGTCTCACCGGCGGCCGGACGGAAGGCGACCAGCCGCTCGCCGTCGGTGGCCCGCTCGCCGATATCGACCGTCACCGCGTCGCCGATCGCGACCGCCGGGGCGGCGTCGTCTCCGTCTCGCTCCGCGTCGCCGTCGCGGACCACGCCGGTGAGCCGCGTCGGGCCGAAGTCGACCACCGCGGTCGCGTACGGCGCGTCGTCGGCGAAGCGCGGCGAGGGGACGTGGACGACGCTGTACGTCTCGACGGTCCCCGTCTCGTCGAGGGGCTCCCGCGAGAGTTCGGGGGAGCCGCACTCGGGACACACCCGCCGCGGGGGAAGGGAACCGTGCCCCTCCGGGCAGACGACCGCGAACCCGTCCCCGTCTGCGAGCGCGTCGAGCCACTCGGCGTACTCTCGGTCCGTCGGCGACGAGGCGTCCGCCGCGTCCGCGCCGTCGTCGCTCATTCCGCCACCTCCAGCACGTGGACGACCGCGCTCGCGACGGTCCCGCCCGCATTGTGCGCGACGCCGACCTCGGCGTCCGGAACGTGGTCGCTGTTGGGGTGGTCGCCCCGCAGTAGGCGGGTCAGCTCCGCGATCTGCGAGCCGCCGGTCGCGCCGACCGGGTGGCCCTTCGCCTTCAGGCCGCCGGAGAGGTTCACCGGGAGGTCGCCGTCGGCGGTCGTGACGCCCTCTCGGGCCGCCGCGATCCCCTCACCCGGCTCGAACAGTCCGAGCGACTCCAGCGCCAGCACTTCGGCGATGGTGAAGCAGTCGTGGACCTCCGCGACGTCGACCGCGTCGGCACCGATGTCGGCGTCGGCGTAGGCCGCGTCGGCCGCGTCGTCCGCGGCGGGCGTCCGCGCGAGGCTGTCGCGGTCGCCGAGCGCCATCCGGTCGGTCCCCTGTCCGGTCCCCGTCACCGCGACCGGCGCGTCGAGGTCGCGGTCGGCCGCGTACTCCTCGGAGACGAGCACGAGCGCGCTCGCGCCGTCGGTGATCGGACAGGCGTCGTACAGGTGGAGCGGCTCCGCGACCGGCGGGGCGTCCATCGCCTCGTCGACGGACACCTCCTTCCGGTACTGGGCGTACTCGTTCGGCACCGCGTTGGCGTGGTTCTTCGACGCGACGTGCGCGAGGTCCTCGCGGGTCCCGCCGTAGGCGTCGAAGTACGCGTTCGCCATGAGCGCGTACGCGCCGGGGAACGTCACGCCCGACCGGACCTCGAATAGGTCGTCGGCGGCGATGGCGAGCCCCTCCGTCACCTCGTCGGTCGGGAGGTTCGTCATCCGTTCCATTCCGCCCGCGAGGACCACGTCGACGTCGCCGGCCGCCACCGTCCGGACCGCCTCGCGGACCGCGACCCCGGCCGACGCGCAGGCCGACTCGTAGCGCGTCGCCGGGCAGCGGACCCCGGCGGCCTCGGCCATCAGCGGCGCTTGGTGGCCCTGGTGCTCGGCGAGCGAGCCCATGAAGTTCCCGTAGTTCAGCTCCTCGACGTCGGACCGAGCCACTGCGGCGTCCTCGAACGCCCGGAGCGCGGCCTCCGCGAACAGATCGCGGCCGGTCCGTTCAGGGTGGCTGCCGAAGGGTGTGAGCCCGACACCGGCGACGCGTACCTCAGACATACACGAACGATGATCGGGGATGCGGTTTAGCTCTGCCGGAAGCGGGAGTCCCGGTCGGCGGACGGCGGAGCAGCGCGTGGGCGAGGAAGAGAAAAATTGCCGGACTGCGTCGAGGGTCTGCCCGCGCTCAGCCGATGTACCGGAGGTCGTCGTCCGGCACCGCCGGCCCCTCCTGCATCTCGCGGATCTTGCCGACGACCTCCTCCATCTCCTCGGCGCGGTCCTCGAGGCTCTCGTAGTCGACGCGCAGATCGAGGACGGCTTCGAGGACCTCCAGCACGGCCCGCGCGCTCTTCGGGTCGACGAGGTAGCCGCTCGTCTCGCCCATCAGGCACGTGGCGTCGAAGCCGCGGCGACCGCCGAGCCCCAGCACGAGGCCGGAGACGCCGACGATGCCGCCGGCCGGTTCGTCCGCGCGGAACTCGACGCCCGCGTCCTCCAGGTCGGCGGTGAGGTCGCCGTCGGAGACCGCGCCGAGGACGGTGTACTCCTCGACGAGTTCGCCGGTCGGGACGCCCCCGAGGGCGAACGCGCGCTCGGCGCCGAACTCCGCGGCGACGTCGAGGAACGTCGAGGTGAGCCGGTAGTGGCCCGCGTTCGACCCGGCTTGGTGGTCGCCGGTCAGCACGAGCAGGTCGGCGCCGTCCGTCTCGACGGCGTGGAACTCCGCGCAGGTCAGCTCCGCGACCCCCTCGTCGTCGACGCTCACCTGCGGGGGGAACTCCGTGGCGTACACCCGGCGGACCAACTCCCCGTCGAACTCCTCTAAGATGTGTTCGGCCGCCAGCTTCCCCACGTGGCCGACGCCCGGCAGCCCCTCGATCAACACCGGGTCGTCCAGCTCCGGCGTCGCGACCTCGTCGATCTCGATGTCCTCCATGTCCCGTCCGTCCGGGCGGCGGTCACAAGAGCGTGGCTATTCGCGCGTCGGTACCGTCCTCGCGACCGACCGAGGGGTCACTCCGTCCGTCGTCGCGCCCGCCGCCGGTACTCGCCGTACGGGTCCTCCGGCCCGAACGGGGCCGGCGCGCTGTTCTCGGTGGGACCGTCGCACTCCGGGCAGCGGTCGCCGAGCGCGTACACCGGTCGGTCGTGGACGCGCTCCCAGTTCGCGCAGACGCGGATATCTGATTTCACGGATAGAAGGGTCGTGTTACGGGAAAACGGTCGTGTCCTCGGCCGATCGGCGCTACTCGTCGTCTTCGCGGCGCTCGCGGTGGAACTCGCCGGCGCCGCCGGCGGCCTCGATCGACTCGCGGGCGCGCTCGGCGGCGGCCTCGAGCTGCGACTCCGCCGTCTTGTAGTTCGGCGCGCGGACCTTGATCCGGTACTCTGGTGAGCCGACGTAGCCGACGTCGAGGTCGACACCGTCCGGGATCTCGCCGTTCCCCTCAGCCGCCGCGAGGGCGTCGCGCACGTCGTCGACGCCGTCGGGGGCCGCGGACTCGAGGTCGACGTACCCGGTCACGTCGACGTACGGGACGGAGACGTTGTTGCGGGCGGCCGTGACGATCGCGTCGACGGTGTCGCCGTCGACGTCGACGTCGTCGAGCGCCTCGTCGCCGCTGATCGCGGCCGCCTCGAAGGCGTCGTAGAGGCTCTCGTACTCCGCGAGGAGGGCGTTCGCGACCGTCGTGTAGCGGTCGTCGTCGACGTCCTCGCCGAGCGCGATCAGCATCCAGTTGTCGGCCTTCTGGGCGTTCTTCCAGTCTTGGATCGTCTCCTTGCGCTGGTGTTCGTTGACGTCTTTGATCGAGAGGTCGATCTGGTTCGACGACTCGTCGATCTCCAACACCTTCGCCACGACCGTCTGTCCCTCGCGGACGTGGTCGCGGACGTTCTTGATCCAGCCGGAGGCGACCTCGCTGATGTGGCAGAGGCCGCGCTTGTCCTCGTACTCGTCGAGGTCGACGAACACGCCGAAGTCGGCTATCTCGTCGACTTCGCCAACCACTAGTTCGCCGGGTTCGGGCCAGCCGCTGTACTTCATGACGGAGATGCGAGGCGGTTACCGCGCCTCAACGGTTTCGACGATCTCGCCGTGAAGCTCGGCCTCACCGCCGGTCGGGGTCGCGAGGGTCGTGCCGCAGACCGCACACGACACCGTGGAGGAGGCCTTGCCGAAGACGACCTGTTCGTTCTCGCAGTCGCCGCAGGCGACGCGGTGGAAGTCTCCCGCCATGCTTACTCCTGGAACGTGAGACGGCCGGCGCGCCATCCCTCGCGCATGTGAGCCTTCCCGCAGTCGCCGCAGCGGTACTTCAGGTGGGTCTTCTTCGTCGGCTTGTCGCCACCGGGCACCTTCGAGTACCCGCCGGCGTTGCCGATGGTCGCGAGCGCGCGGCGTCGCTGCCGAGCGTCGCGTTTCATTCCGGTCGCGCGACCCGATCGAACCTTCTCCACCTCGTGCTCGTGGTGGGAGTCACAGTGGGGGCAGTACGTGTTGAAGCGGCGTGGCATTTCCATGGATATCGACCTTGAAACGCGGTTCGTCGCCGACGCTTAAAACGGGTTTGGTCTGGGGCGCCGGCGAGGCGCCGCCCCTGACCGAGCGTTCGATGCGCCGCTCAGTCCGCCCACTCTGCCACCGCGCGCACCGGCGACCCGTCGGCGCCGCGAAGGCGGAGCGGGAAGGCGTACAGCCGAAACCGCGACGGGAGGCCGTCGAGCGCGCGGAGGTTCTCGACGATCGGGAGCGAGTCGCCCAAGAGCGCGTCGTGAGCGGGGGTCCCGTCCGGCTCGTTCCGTTCGGACGACCGCGCGTCGGCCGCGCCGCTCGCCGCCGGCGTCGGATCCGGTCCGAAGGTGTCGAGGCCGACCCCGACGCCCGCGGCCCGACAGCGCTCGACGGCCGCCGCGGTGAGGTACGGGTGGTCGCGGTACCGGTCGCTCCCCCAGTGAGACGCCCAGCCGGTGCGGAGGACGAGGAGGTCGACGCCGGGGTCGAGGTCGCTCGGCTCGGGCAGCACCTCGGGCGGAATCGCCGCTCGCGGTTGCAGCGGTCGAAGGTCGACGAGGCGCGCGTCGAAGGCGAACCGACCGACCGGCTGGTCGTCGATCGCCTCCCCCTCGGGGAGCGTGTGGCGAGGCGCGTCGACGTGGGTTCCCGCGTGGGTGCCGGTCCGGAGTTCGCTCGTCGCGTACCCGTCGGCCTCGTGGGTCGCGTCGGGCGCGAGCGTCACGTCGGGGTCGCCCGGGTACGTCGGCATCCCCGTCTCGGTCGGTCGCGAGAGGTCGCGGAACACGGTCGGCGGTCGGACCGCGGCGCGGTTAAGTCGGTCGCCGTCAGTGCCCCCGACACGACGGGGTCGGCCCGCCGTCGTCCGCGGGGTTCCGCGGCCCGAACGTATTTCCTGCGCCCGCCGCTGGGTGGTTCCATGTCGGAACTGCCGCTCGACGCCTACTACGACCTGACCCAGATCGGCGAGGTCGCCGTCTCACCGGCGGGCGACCGCGTCGCCTTCACCGCGACCGAGTACGACCAGGCCGCCGACGAGGCGGTCTCCTCGCTGTTCGTCGTCCCGACCGACGGCTCCCGCGAGCCCCACCGCCTGACGAGCGCGTCGGGCGCCGCCTCGCCGACGTGGGGACCCGACGGCGACCGCCTCGCGTTCGTGGCCGCCCGCGATCGCGACGCCGAGAAGCGGGTCGGCTGGCGGGACCGCGACGATGAGGACGCGGGCGACGCGAGCGGGGACGACGCGGACGACGAATCGGCCGGCGGTGAGGGCGAGGACCACCTCGGCGGCGACGACGGGCCCAAGCCGCAGGTGTGGATCTTCGACCTCGCCCTCGGCGGCGACGCGCGACAGGTGACCGAGCGCGACGAGGGCGTCGCCGGGTTCGACTGGTCGCCCGACGGCGACCGACTGGTGATCGAGTCGCGCGACCCGACCGACGAGGAGTCCGAGTACCTCGACCAGGTCCGCGAGGAGGGCGGCCCGATCGAGACGACCCGCCTTCAGCACAAGGTGAACGGCGCCGGGTGGACCGACGACGTGACGCGGTACCTCTTCGTCGTCGACCTCGACGACCCCGAGACTGACCCCCGGCGGCTCGACGACGCGTACGGCGGCGGCGCGTTCGAGGACGTCGCCGGCATGGACCCGACGTGGGGGCCGGGCGACCGGATCGCGTTCACCTCCTGTCGGCTCGACCGCCCCGACGACACCACCGTCCGCGATCTCTACGCGGTGTCGGCCGACGGGGGCGACGCGGAGCGGCTCACGGGCGGCGACCTCGCCCACGGCGCGCCCGCGTGGCACCCGGACGGCGACCGGATCGCGACGACCGCGAGCGACCCGGACGACCCGCCCGCGCCGGCGGAGGTGTACCTCGTTGACGCCGCCGAGGGGGAGGGCGACGACCCGGATGCCGACGACCGCGACGCCCCGACCTCGGTCACTGCCGCTCTCGACCGGACGATCGCCCGCGGCGGCGGGGTCGAGTGGGTCGACGGGTCGATCTACACCCGGATCGCCGACGAGAGCCACACCCGGTTGGTCCGTGTCGAGACCGACGGCAGCGCGGAGCGCGTCTTCGAGGCGCAGGGCCGCGACCGGGCCATGGTCGGGTTCGACGTCGCCGACTACGGGGCGACCGCGGTGACGGTCCTTTCTGAGCCGGAGTCCGGGACCGACCTGTACGCGGTCGACGTCACCGACCTCGACGCGGCCGCCGAACCCGACTCCCTTCGCCGCCGCACGAGCGTCAACGAGTCGCTGACCGACGAGTTCCCGATGCCGGAGGCCCGCCGCGTCGAGTGGGAGTCTGACGGCTGGACGCTCGACGGCGTGCTCTACCACGGCCCCGACGTGGATCCGGACGACGGCGACCACCCGCTGGTGGTGGCGATCCACGGCGGCCCGATGTCGTACGACGAGCCGGTGTTCAGCTTCGGCCACGCCGCCCTGACGAGCCGAGGGTACCTCGTGTTCCGGCCGAACTACCGCGGCGGTACCTCCCGCGGCCGGGAGTTCACCGCGGAACTGAGCGGAAAGTGGGGCACCGCAGAGGTCGACGACATCGCGGCGGGCGTCGAGTCGCTCGCGGACCGCGGGTGGGTCGACCCGGACCGCGTGTTCGGCCACGGCTTCTCGTACGGCGGCATCGCGCAGGGGTTCCTCGTCACGCAGGAGCCGGACCTGTTCACCGCCGCGGCGCCGGAGCACGGCATCTACGACCTCCGTTCGGCGTTCGGCACGGACGACACCCACGTCTGGCTGGAGGCGGAGTTCGGGCTCCCGTGGGAGGACCCCGAGGCGTACGCGTCGTCGACGGCAATGTTGGACGCCGGGAACATCGAGACCCCGCTGCTCGTGATGGCCGGCGGCGAGGACTGGCGGTGTCCGCCCTCCCAGTCGGAGCAGCTGTACGTCGCCGCCCGCAAGCAGGGGGTCGACGCGGAGCTGGTCGTCTACCCCGACGAGCACCACAACATCGGTGACCCGGACCGCGCGATCCACCGGCTAGAGAAGATTCTCGGCTGGTACGAGACGCACGACCCGGCGATCGAGGCGGCGGACTGAATCGCGGCGGCTCCCTCCGGCGGAACCGCTCTCAGTGTTCGACGAACTCGACGAGGACGCCGCCGGTGGACCGCGGGTGGCAGAACGCGACCTCGTGGCCCCACGCCCCCGGGCGCGGTTCCTCGTCGACGAGGTCGATACCGAGGTCGCGCGCGTGGTCGAGCGCCGCCGGCAGGTCGTCGACCGCGAGCGCGACGTGGTGAACTCCCGGTCCCTCGCGGTCGAGATACTCCGCGATCGTCCCGCCAGCGTCCGGTTCGAGCAGCTCGAAGTACCCACCACCGTCGAGTTCGAGAAAGACGATCCGCATGTCGTCGAACGTCTCCTCGTGGGCGACCGGGGCGTCGAGCAGGCCGCCGAACAGGTCGGCTAAGTCGGTCGCGTCGCGGGTCGCGACGCCGACGTGGTCGAAGCGCATACGGTTCAGTTCCGGCGGCGTCGACTTATAATGACCGCGCGGTTCCCGGTCGCCCTGCCCCTATCCCAAGGTTTGGGTGCGTCCCTGCCGTACCCCGTATCATCACCCAGCCGTGAGCGACTCAGAGACAGGCGGCTCGACGGAGCAGATGACCTCGCGGAACATCCTCGGGTCGCTGCTCAAAAGCGGGCTCCACGAGATGAACCGCGAACGGTCCGGGCTCCTCCTCTCGGGACTGTCCGCCGGGCTCGACATCGGGTTCGGACCGCTGATGATGGCAGTCGTGTTGACGCTTTCTCCGGGGACCTTCGGCGATCTGACGACGGAGCTCCTGTTGGCGTCAGTCTACTCCGTCGGCTTCATGTTCGTGATACTGGGGCGCTCGGAGCTCTTCACCGAACACACGACGCTGGCGGTCATCCCGGTGATCGATCGGCAGGCCTCGGTCCGCCAGCTCGGCCGGCTCTGGGGACTGGTGTACGCGGGGAACATCGTCGGCGGGCTGCTGTTCACGCTGCTCGTGACGCTGCTAATGCCGGAACTCGGCGTCGTCGACCCGACTTCCTTCGAGACGATCGCGTTGAAGCTGGTCGACCACGACCTCCCGTGGCTGTTCGTCGGCGGCGTCTTCGCCGGGTGGCTCATGGGGCTGCTGGCGTGGCTCGTCGCGGCGGCGCAGGACACGACCGCTCGGATCCTCCTCGTGTTGATAGTCACCGGAACGATCGGTCTGCTCCACCTCCCGCACTCGATCGCGGGCAACGTCGAGGTACTGTTCGGGCTGATCGTCTCCTCGGCGATCACCCCGATGGACTACGTCGCGTTCCTCGCGCTGGCGACGGTCGGGAACGCCGTCGGCGGCGCGGTGTTCGTCGCGCTGCTGAAGTACGGTCACGTCGTCCGCGGCGCGGACTGAAAACGCCCGGACAGGGGCGACCGCGGATCGTCCCCGACCTCACCGCCCCGGCTTGTACTCCCCGAACTCGTCGCGGAGCACGTCCGATATCTCCTGGACCGTCGCGTACGCCTTCACGGCGTCGACGACGTGCGGCATCACGTTCTCCGTCCCCTGTGCGGCCTCGCGCAGTCCGGCGAGCGCCTCGTCGACCGCGTCGTCGTCGCGCTCGTCCTTGACCCCCTTCAGGCGGTCCCGCTGGTTCTGCTCCTGATCGGGGTCGACCTCTTCTAAGTCCATCTCGGGCTCCTCGTCGACCTCGAACTCGTTGACGCCGACGATGATCCGTTCGCCCTCCTCGATCTCCTGCTGGCGCTCGAAGGCCACGTCTTGGATCTGGCGCTGGACCCAGCCGCTCTCGACGGCCTCCAGCATGCCGCCGCGTCGGTCGACCTCCTCGAGGATCTCGAACGCCTCCTCCTCGATCCCGTCGGTGAGGTCCTCGACGTAGTACGAGCCGGCGAGCGGGTCGATCGTGTCGGCGGCGCCCGACTCGTGCGCGAGGATCTGCTGGGTGCGGAGCGCGGTGCGGACGGACTTCTCCGTCGGCAGCGCGAGCGCCTCGTCCTTCCCGTTCGTGTGGAGGCTCTGGGTGCCGCCGAGGACCGCGGCCAGCGCCTGATAGGAGACGCGGACGACGTTGTTCTCGATCTGCTGGGCGGTGAGCGTCGAGCCGCCGGTCTGGGTGTGGAACTTCAGCTGCTTCGACTTGGGGTTCTCCGCGCCGAACCGCTCGTCCATGATCTTCGCCCACATCCGGCGGGCGGCGCGGAACTTCGCGGCCTCCTCGAAGATGTTGTTGTGGGCGTTGAAGAAGAAGGAGAGCTGCGGGGCGAACTCGTCGACGTCGAGCCCGGCGTCGAGGGCCGCCTCGACGTACTCGATCCCGTCGCCGAGGGTGAAGGCGATCTCTTGGGCCGCGGTCGACCCCGCCTCGCGGATGTGGTACCCCGAGATGGATATCGTGTTGAACTTCGGGGTCTCCGCCGCGCAGAACTCGAAGATGTCCGTGATCAGCCGCATCGACTCCTTCGGCGGGTAGATGTAGAGGTTCCGCGCGATGTACTCCTTCATGATGTCGTTCTGGATCGTCCCGCGGAGCTGCTCGCGCGGGACGCCCTGCTTGTCCCCCATCGCGACGTACATCGCGAGCAGCACCGCGGCGGGCGCGTTGATCGTCATCGACGTGGACACCTCGTCGAGGGGGATCGAGTCGAAGACGGTCTCGAAGTCGTCGAGGGTGTCGATGGCGACGCCGGAGCGCCCGACCTCCCCCTCGGCCATCGCGGCGTCGGAGTCGTACCCCATCTGCGTCGGGAGGTCGAACGCCATCGACAGCCCCGACGAGCCCTCGTCGATGAGGTAGCGGAACCGCTCGTTCGTCTCCGCCGCGGTGCCCATCCCGGCGTACTGGCGCATCGTCCAGAGCCGCCCGCGGTGCATCGTCGAGTAGACGCCGCGGGTGTACGGCTCCTCTCCGGGGTAACCGAGGTCCTCGCGGTAGTCCAGGTCGACGTCCGCCGGCGTGTACAGCGGATCGACCTCCTGCCCGCCGGTGTCGGTGGTGAACGTCTCCTCGCGCTCGCCGAACCGGTCGACCGTCTCGCCGTAGGTGCCCGCCTCCCACGACTCCTTGCCCTCCCGGATCTCGGCGAGTTCCTCAGGGTCGTACATTACTAAATCGGTTGACCGAACGGGACTTAACAGTTTTCAGGGACGGGCGGGCGCGGGCCGCGCGACCGGCAGCGCCACGGCACCCCCTCCTCGCGGGGGCGATTTAAGTATCCCGCGTTCGACACGGCCGCATGGACGTACTCACGGACCCCGCGCGCCGCTTCCTCGCCGCGACCGCGCCGGACCACACCGCGGTCCAAGCGGAGATGGCCGACCTCGCCGACGAGTGGGGGTTCCCGATCATCGGTCCCGAGGCGGGGGCGGTCCTCCGGCTGCTCGCGCGGCTGACGGACGCCGACCGCGTCTTCGAGTTCGGCTCCGGCTTCGGCTACTCGGCAACGTGGTTCCTCCGCGGCGGCGCCGAGAGCGTGGTCTGTACCGAGTTCGACGCCGACGAGGCCGAGCGCGGCGTCGCGTTCGCCGCCGACCACGGCTACGCCGACGGCGTCACCTTCGAGGTCGGCGACGCGATGGAGACGGTCGACCGCTACGACGGGCCCTTCGACGTGGTCCTCATCGACCACCAGAAGGGCCGGTACGCCGACGCCTACCGGACCGTCCTGCCGAAAGTCCGGTCCGGGGGCGTGATCGTCGCCGACAACATCGCCCGGGGGCCCATCGACTTCGAGACCCTCGTCGCACACTTCGAGGCGGGCGAGCCGCTGCCGGACGACGCCGTCGACGGAGCGACGCGCGGCATCGGCGAGTACGTGGGGACCGTCCGCTCCGACGACGCGGTGGAGACGGCGATCCTCCCCGTCGGCTCCGGAATCGCCGTTTCGACGGTCGTTCGATGAGATCGAACGGAACGGTCATCATATCGAGTTACATATATTACTCCGGGTGTGCGGACCGTACGGGACCGACGGGACGGCGGGGCGAACGCGCCGTCACCGGTTCGCGTACTCGTCGGCGCCGGCGCTGCCCCCCGCTGGCCCCGGTATCTCCGTTTCGGCGGTTATTCGGTGAAACCGAACGAAACGGTTATCATGTCGAATAGAAAACACCAGTCCGGATGAGCGGAGCGAACAGAGCCGACGGGACGGCCGGAGCGAAAGCGGCGTCGCCGGTCCGCGTGCTCGTCGTCGACGGGGGACTGGGATTCGCAGAGGCGGCCGCCTCGCGGCTCGAGTCGCGCGACGACCGGATCGAGGTGCGAACGGCGGTCGACGCCGACGCGGCGCTCGACGCACTGTCCGCGGCGACGTTCGACTGCGTGGTGTCCGGCTACGAACTGGCGGAGACCGACGGGGTCGACCTGCTCGAAACGGTCCGTGACAGACACGGCGACGTGCCCTTCGTCCTGTTCACCGGATCGGGGTCCGAAGCGGTCGCCAGTGAGGCGATCTCCGCCGGGGTCGACGAGTACGTCAGGCGGAGCGAGCCCGCCGACCAGTACGCGCGGCTCGCGGGCGCGGTGACCGAACTCGTCTCGGAGACGCGGGACGACCGTCGGCTCGCCACGCACTTGGAGCACACCAGCGACGCCTTCTGCGAACTCGACGCCGAGTGGAGGCTGACGTACCTCAACGGGCGGGCGGCCGAGTTCATCGAGCGCGACCCGGATGAGGTGCTCGGCGAGGGGATCTGGGACCTGTTCCCGGAGATCGTCGGCACCGACGCCGAGACGGCGCTGCGCGAGGTCGCCGAGACCGGCGAGGGGAAGCGGTTCGAATACCACGTCGACCGGCTCGGCGCGGACCTCGTGGTGAACGCGTACCCGGCCCCCGGCGGGCGGGCGCTGTACTTCCGCGACGTGACCGAGCGGCGAGAGCGGGAGCGAGAGCTCCGCGAGCTCTCCGAGCGCCTTCAGCTGGCCGTGGAAGGCGCCGACATTGGCGTCTGGGACTGGAACGTCCGGACGGACGAGGTCCGGTTCGACGAGCGGTGGGCGGCGATACTGGGGCACGAGCGCGACGAGTTGGCGTTCGAGCTCGGCACTTGGGAAGAGCGGGTTCACCCCGACGACATCGACGCCGCGTGGAGCGCCATCGAGGCTCACTTCGCCGGCGAGTCGGACCTCTACCAGTCGGACTACCGGATGCGGACGGAGTCCGGCGACTGGAAGTGGATCCGCGACCGCGGTCGTGTCGTCGAGTGGACCGACGACGGCGAGCCCCGGCGGGCCGTCGGGATCCACATCGACGTCACCGACGAGAAGGAGCGCGAACGCGACCTCGAACGGTACCGGCGGATCGTCGACGAGCTGCCCGAGTCCGTCTGTACATACGACGCGAACGGCCGGTTCGCCCTCGTCAACGACCACCTCGCCGAGGTGTACGACGCCGCTCCGGAGGGGCTCGCCGGCGAGTCGAGTCGCCTCGTCGAGCGTGTTCGAGCGGCGAGCGACGGGGACCCGTGGCGGGCGCTCGTCGAGGGTGACCGCGACTCGCTGACCGGGACGACGGAAGTCGACTTGCCGACGAAGTCGGACGCCATCGTCGACTACGACTTCAGCCGGCTGGTCATCGACGGCGAGCTCGACGGCGTCCTCGGCATCTCTCGGGACGTGACCGAGCAGCGACGGCGCCAGCGCCGGCTCGAACGCACCTCGGCGCGCCTCGAAGCGCTGTTCGAGGGGTCTCCCGACATGATCGACATCCACGACGAGGGGGGAGAGATCGTCGACGCCAACCGGGAGATGACCCGAGAGCTGGGGTACGACCGCGACGAGGTCGTCGGGATGGACGTATGGGAGGTCGACGCGGAGCTGGAGCCCGACGAGGGGATACGGCTCTGGCAGGGGTTGGAGATGGACGAGACGGTGCGGCTGGAGACGACGTTCACCCGCGCGGACGGGTCGACGTTCCCCGTCGAGGTCCACGTGCGACGCATCGACGTTCGGGGGGAAGACCGGTTCCTCGCGAGCAGCCGGGACATCTCCGAGCGGAAGGCGTACGAGCGCCGGATCGAACGGGAGAACGAGCGGCTCGACGAGTTTGCGAGCATCGTCTCACACGACCTCCGGAACCCCCTCAACGTCCTCTCGGGGTACCTGCGTCTCGCCCGCGAGACCGGGGACGACTCGTACTTCGACCGGTGCGAGCGCGCGCTCGACGAGATGGAGCGACTCATCGAGGACGTCCTGACGCTCGCCAAACAGGGCGAGGCGGTCGGCTCGTTCGAGCCCGTCCACCTGGGCGAGCTGGCCGCCCGGTACAGCGACGACGCGTTCGGGTCGGCCGAGGGCGAGGACCCCTTCGGCGGCGACGAGACGGAGGGAGAGCCTCGCGTCACGGTCGCGGTCGAGGCCGACGGCGAGATCTGCGCCGACTCCGGGCGGGTCGGCCAGCTGCTCGGGAACCTGTTCCGCAACGCCGACGAACACGGCGGGGACCGCGTCGTCGTCGGCGACCTCCCGGACGGGTTCTACGTCGCGGACGACGGCCCCGGGATCGACGCGGACCGCCGCGACGAGGTGTTCGAGAGCGGCTACACGACTTCGGAGACCGGCACCGGGTTCGGGCTCTCCATCGTCCAGCGCATCGCCGAGGCGCACGGCTGGGAGGTCGCGGTGACGGAGGGGGAACGCGGCGGCGCTCGGTTCGAGTTCACCGGCGTCGACCGGCCGGAGTCGCCCGCGGAGACCGCCGAGTCGTCGGGCTGAGCGTACGGCGCGGGAAAGAGAAGACCGCTTCGACCCGGCTAGAACGCGCCGGTGTAGACGCTGACGTCGGCGTTCAGCTCCTCGCGGAGAGCGCTGTGAACGTGGCAGATACCCTCGGCGCGCTCGGCGATGTCCGCGGCGGTCTCGTCGTCGAAGTCGGCCTCGACGTGGACGTCGAAGGCGATCGACTCGAGGTCGTCGTGGTCGTCCAGCTCGGCGCTGGCGTCGATCTGGATCTGCCCGAGCTCCTCCTCGCCGCGCTGGCTGCCGCCGACGCGGAACGCCGGGAGGTAACAGGAGGCGTACGTGGCGACGAGCGTCGCGTTCGGGTTCGGTCCCGTCTCGTCGGTCGCGTCGATCTGGAGGTCGAACTCGCCGACCTGACTCGTGCTGGCGTATCCGGACTCGGAAACTGTGGATGTCTCGATGTCTGCCATAGTCGTCTCGCAGTTCGGACTCGCGGGGATAAAAGTTACCGCCATCGGCGCGCCGACACCGCCGCGACCCGTCGCCGAGGGCGGCGGACCGGCCTCAGTCGTCTTCTGACGCGTCGGACCCCAGTCCCGTCGCCCCCCGGAGGTCGGCCTCGATCGCCTCCAGCGTCCGGCCGTTCGTCTCGGGCACGACGCGGTAGGTGAAAAGCAGCGCGACGAGGCTACACGCGCCGAACAGCCAGAACGTCATCGGCGTGCCGATCCCGTCGAGCAGCACGGGGAACGAGAGCGCCACCACAAGGTTCGCGAGCCAGTTGGCGACGGTCACCAACCCCATCGCGCTCCCCCGGACGGCGAGCGGATAGATCTCGGAGATCAGCAGCCAGAACACCGGACCGAGCCCGATGGCGAAGAACGCGACGAACGAGACCAGCGTCAGCGTCGCCAGCCACCCCATTCCGCCGGTCGGGTCCGCGAACTGGAAGACGAGGCCGGCGACGGTGAGCGACCCGATCATCCCACCGGTCCCGACGAGCAGGAGGGGCCGCCGCCCGACGCGGTCGACGAGGAGGATCGCGACGACGGTCATGACGACGTTGACCGTCCCGATGGCGACCGAGGCGAGGATCGACTGCGAGCTGCCGAGCGCGGTCGACTCCAGTATCGTCGGCGCGTAGTACATCACGGCGTTGATCCCGGTGACCTGTTGGAAGACTGCGAGCCCGAGGCCGACGATCAGCGCCGGGCGCATCCACGGGCTGAGCAGGTCGCGGACCCCGTTCCCGGACTGGGCCTCGACGGTCGCCTCGATCTCCGACAGCTCCGACTCGATCTCCCCGTCGCGCGTGCGACGGAGGACGGCGCGAGCCTCGTCGGTCCGGCCCCGCTCGTAGAGCCACCGCGGGCTCTCCGGCGTCCGGGACATCCCCGCGGCGAGCACGAGGGCGGGGACCATCCCCGCGCCGAGCATGATCCGCCACGATCCGGAGCCGGAGAAGGCGTAGTTGACGAAGTACGACGAGAGGATCCCCACGGTGACCATCAGCTGGTTCAGCGAGGTGAGCCCCCCGCGGACGGCGGGGGGCGCAATCTCGGAGATGTACAGCGGGCCGACGATCGACGCGAACCCGATGGCGATCCCGTCGATCATCCGCCCCGCGACGAGCACCTCGACGGTGGGCGCGACCGCCATGAGGAACGAGCCGAGGAAGAACACCCCGGCCGACAGCAGGATAAAGCGCTTGCGGCCGATCCGGTCGGACAGCTGCCCGCCGACGGCCGCGCCGGCCGCCGCGCCGACCATCGCGCCGCTGACCACGATCCCCTCCACCAAGGGACTCAGCTCAAAGGCGGTGTCGATGAAGAGGATGGCTCCGGAGATGATCCCCGTGTCGAACCCGAACAGGAGTCCGTTGAGCGCCGCGAGCGCGGAGACGATGTACACGAACCGTCCCCCGTCTCCGCGTATCGCGGCCCGCATATCGGCGGTTGACATGGTGTACCGATCCGGCGCTAATCATCTTTTATTTAGAAGACTTCTGATTTATTATTAATTTACGTATATCCAATATATTTCTGTCAGCGGAGCGCGACGAAATCTACCACTGGGACGGCTTATATTTATTCGGATCCGAATAGTATCTTATTACCGGTCCGCCCGGCAGTCGGGACTCGACGCGTGACAGTGGTACGCCGAACGCGGGCTCGAAACGGTGCCTCGCGCGGCCCTCGCGCTCCGCGGACGCGTCGTCGTTTCGCGAAAAGAGCCCGGTCGGAGCCCCGTCGCCGTGGGCACGGGACGCCCCTCGCGCTACTCCAGCGTGTACGTCTCGTCGCCGTCCAGGACGACGGGCTCGGCGGCGGCCCCCGCCGCCTTCACCTCGCTGACGAACTCCTGCGTCTCGATCTCGATCGGGCCGAACGAGTCGTAGTGCATCGGGAAGACGACGTCGGCGCCGACCCAGTCGGCGGCGATTCCCGCGCCGGCGGGCCCCATGGTGAAGTGGTCGCCGGCGGGCAAGGCGGCGGCGTCCGGCTCGAGGTACGGCGCGATCACGTCGACCATCTCGGACATCAGGCCCGTGTCGCCGGCGTGATAGAAGGTGGTACAGTCCGGGTCGGACTCCTGGGTCGGCTTCTTGTCGCCCACGACGAAGCCGGTCGGCATGCCGCCGGCGTAGTCCGGGTCGTTCTCGATGCCGTTCGAGTGGTCCGCCCGGACCATCGTCACCCACGCGTCGCCGCACTCGACGGTGCCGCCGATGTTCATCCCCCCGGCCGGCACAGTGTTCTCGAGGCCGAAGTTCTCTTGGACGTAGGCGGTCAGCTCCGGGGTGGCGACCACGGTGGCGTCCTCGAACTCGGCCGCGTCGGCGATGTGGTCCGCGTGGCCGTGGGTCAAGAGCAGGTAATCGGGGTCGAGGTCCGCGGGATCGACGTCGGTCTTCGGGTTGTCGAAGAACGGGTCGATGAGCAGCTCCGTGTCGTCGACGACGACGTGCCACGTGGAGTGGCCGTGCCAGGTGAGTTCCATGGTCCGTTCGATGCGTCTCGGCGAACGGTAATAAAACTCGACGCTGCGGATCCCAATCGGCGCGCGATAGAGAGCGGGGCCACGGCGAACCGGTCCGCACCGCGACCGGCGGTGTCTGTTCGTCTCGTCTTCGCAGTTTTTCCGCAGACTGATCAGTTCGAGCGGCGGCCTGCGCAATATCTTCCCGCGAATACAGCCTTAACAATCGGATCGTCCTACGACGCCCGTGACAGTGGAGCCTCGACATGGCGGGTGAGCCGACCGACGAACGCGTCGCGGACGGCTCGAATGACGGCCGATATCGTCACCTCATCGAACACGTTCAGGACGCGGTCGTTGAGTTCACGCTCGCCGACGGAGAGCCAACGGTCAGCGACGTCAATCGGGCGTTCGTCGACGTCTTCGGCTACGAGGCCGACGACATTCGCGGCGAGTCGCTCAACGAGTGGGTCGTCCCCGACTGGAAGCTCGCGGAGGCGAGGGAGTTGGACACGAACACCGCCTCCGGCGCGATCAACTACCAGCAGGTGACCCGTGAGACCGCGACCGGCCTCCGCGAGTTCCTCTACCGGGGGATCCCGTACGCGACCGGCGACGCGGACGACGACACCCCCGACGGCGGCTTCGCGGTCTACACCGACCTCACGGAGGTGTCCAGAAACGAGCGGCGGCTGGAGGTGTTGAACCGGATCCTCCGGCACAACCTCCGTAACAACGCAAACGTCGTCGCCGGCCACACGACGCGGTTGCTGGCCCAACTGGAGGATCGACGCGGCGAGACCGTCGATGTGGCGGCCACGATCGAGCGCGCCGCCCACGAGCTCGAACAGCTGGCCGACGAGGCCAACCACATCCGTCAGGTCCTCGAACATCCGACCGACGAGGTGGCCGACATCGACCCCGAACCGACGGTGCGCGCCGTCGTCGACGACCACCGAGAGCGGACGCCGAGCGCCGACATCGAGATCGAGACCGGCGAGACGGGTCGGGTGATGGCCGACAGCCGGCTCCGGTACGCGGTCGACAGCCTCGTCGACAACGCGATCGAGCACAATCCGAGCCCGGAGCCCCGGGTCCGTCTCCGGATAACGAGCGCGGAGGGCCTCTCGGGCGCGGCGTCCGGGGAGTGGGTCGTGATCCACGTTGAGGACGACGGCCCCCAGATCCCGGCCGACGAACGGGACGTGATCCGCGACGGATCGGCGATAACGCCGACGCACCACGGAAGCGGGCTCGGGCTCTGGCTCGCTGAGCTGACCGTCGAGACGTTCGGCGGAGAGCTCTCGTTCGGCGCGAGCGACCTCGGCGGGAACGACGTGTCGATCCGGCTCCGCCGGCGGTGAGGAGAGGAGTTAACTCGCCCCCGCGCGAACCGACTGTCGATGCCCTCCAAGCGGACCGACGCCCCGCCGCCGACCGACCGGTGTCACGAGTGTGCTCAGGCGGTTCCGGCCGGGGCGAGCTTCTGCCCCGACTGCGGCGCCGACCTCGACGGCCCCGCCGCGTACTGCGCCGAGTGCGGCGAGGCGTTCGACGAGGACGACCGGTTCTGCTCGAACTGCGGCGCGTCGCGGTCGGGCGACGGGTCCGCCCCGGCCGCGTCAGAGAGCCGGACCGACGCGGCCGAGCGCCCGAGCGATGCGGAACGCGCCTCTCGCTCGGAGCCGTCCCCGGGCGAGAGCGAGCGCGCCTTCAGGCGCCGCGTTCAGGACCACCTCGACGCCGGGTGGGACGTGGAGCGGGACGACGGCGACCGCGTCGTCCTCGTCGACAGGGGGATCGGCTCCGTCGGCGTCCACATCCTCCTGTTCATCTTCACCAGCGGCATCGGCAACCTGCTGTACGGCTGGTGGCACTACTCCAAGCTGGCCGAACGGCGCCGACTCGTCCGCGGCGACGAGACGACCGCGCGCGCCCCGTCGAGCGGCGACGGTGGCGGCGGTCGGGTCGAGACCGCCTCCGCGTACGTCCTGACCGCGCTGCTGCTGCTGATCGGCGGTTGGATCGCGTTCCTCTCGGTCGAGTCTGGCTCCCCGCCGGCCGCGCTGATCGGCCTCGCGTTCGCGGGGCTCGGCCTCGGCGTCGCTCCGCCAGTCCGCCGACGGCTCGACCGCCGCCACGGGATCACGCGGTTCGGTCGGCAGCGGACGGTCGACCACCGGATCGTCCGACCGCCCGAGTCCGTCGACGATCCCTGCGTGGTCTGCGGGCAAGAGTTCGACCGCGGACTCGTCAGGCGGCGCCGCGACGAGACGCTCGTCGCCGGCGTCCCCGTCCGCACCCACTCGGTCCGCCACAACCACTACTGCGTCGACTGCGCGCGCTCGGAGCTGTTCGGCGACCGCGTCGACTCGCCGTCGCTCGGCGACCTCGCCGACGAGAGGGTCGCGGTCGACGACGAGGCCGCGGACGGCGGCGCGGGCCGTCCCGCGGACGACGCCGTGGGCGACGGTTCGAGCGCGGAGTCAGCGACTGACTCGGTCCGCGAGTCGGCTGACTCCGCCGAGTGAGTCGGGGCCCCTCCGCCGCGGTCGTCGCTTCCTTCGATGGGTCGTCGCTTGCCCCTCCGCGAACGCTTTTCGGGCGGCCGCCCGTTCGGCCTCGTATGTACCACGTACGGTTCCGCGATCCGGCCGGATCGATCCGCGACGGCGAGTACGACCCGGCGACCGACACGGTCGCCTTCGGCGGCGAGGCGTACGCGCTCTCGGACCCCGCGATCGACGTGCTCGCGCCGAGCGAGCCCTCGAAGATCGTCTGTATCGGCCGCAACTACGCCGACCACGCAGAAGAGCTCGGGAACGACGTGCCCGACCGCCCGCTGCTCTTCCTCAAGCCGCCGAACGCGGTGGCGAGCCACGGCGACACCGTGACCGTCCCGGCCGGCAAAGACCGGATCGACTGGGAGGCGGAGTTCGCGGTCGTGATCGGCGAGCAGTGTAAGGCGGTCGACGCCGCCGACGCCATGGAGGTCGTCGCGGGGTTCACCTGCATGAACGACGTGTCGAACCGCGACGACCAGAACCGCGAGCAGAACTGGGTGCGCGGGAAGGCGTTCGACGGCGCCGCGCCGCTCGGCCCGGTCCTCGCGACGCCCGACGAGGTTCCCGCCGACGCGAGCGTCGATCTCCGCGTCAACGGCGAGACGAAGCAGTCGAGCGACCGCGAGCACATGATCTTCGACGTGCCGACGCTGATCGAGGAGATCACGACGTACCTCACGCTCGAGCCCGGCGACGTCATCGCCACTGGCACGCCGGAGGGGGTCGGCGCCCTCTCTGACGGGGACACGGTGGAGATCGAGATCGAGGGCGTCGGCACGCTCGAACACGACGTTCGCGTCCCCTGAACGCCCGGACCGACCGACCTGTCCGGCCGTTCCTGTAGCTCGGTACCACACCTCGTTTCCGGTGAACGCTTATATGCCAGCCCCCGGAGTCGGAGGTATGGAGACCAGTTCGTTCGTCGCCGAACCTTGACGGCACCGTCGCGGCGCGATCCGACGCCGGCCGGCCCCGTCGGACGCGGGACAACCGGTCCGAATCAGATCGACCGATCGGACGCGCCGCCGAGACCGCACGCGGAGCGGAGACGCTCCCCTCTCCGGGCCGACGCGAGCGCCCGACCGAATGTCACGAGACGACGACGCGACGAACGAACGCGACGAATCGAGCGGACCGAGCACAACCGAGACCGACGCCGCACACAGCGATGCGACCCGAGCGATAGTCGCGGCGCGGTCCGAGGACGACCCGCCAGACACAACGGAGATCCGCGAGCTGGCCGCTGCGGCCGGCTACGCGGTGGTCGGCGAGGTCACCCAGCGACGGCG
This sequence comes from Halorubrum ezzemoulense DSM 17463, assembly GCF_002114285.1. GTDB lineage: Archaea > Halobacteriota > Halobacteria > Halobacteriales > Haloferacaceae > Halorubrum > Halorubrum ezzemoulense. The sequence continues at coordinate 48,877 of NZ_NEDJ01000002.1, read as the reverse complement.
CGAGGACCCGACCTACGACCTCGGGCGCGGGAAGGCGGAGGAGCTGATGCGGCTCGCGGCCGACGCCGACGCCGAGGCCGTCATCTACGACGGCAGCCTGTCGCCGGGACAGACGTTCTCACTCGGCGACCTGCTGCCGACCGGGACCGCGGTCGTCGACCGCCCGCGATTGGCCTTGGAGCTGTTCGCCGACGCCGCCGACTCGCGGGCCGCCGACCGACAGCTGGAGCTGGCGCGGCTCCGCTACGAGCTGCTGAGACTCCGGGAGGCGGTCGCCCGCGACGCGAGCGAGGACGTGCGCCTCCGGCCGGAGGGCGACAGCCGCGTCCTCGACGTCGAGAAGCGGATCGAGTCGGCCGAGCGCGCGCTCGAAGAGATCGCCGACGACCGCGCGGCGCGCAGGGCGGAGCGCCGCGACGCCGGGTTCGACCTGATCGCCCTCGCGGGCTACACCAACGCCGGGAAGTCGACGCTGGCGCGGCGGCTCGCGGACGAGGTCGACGACCCCGATTTCGGTGCCGAGGCCTCGGATCGGCCCGCAGCGCGCGCCGACACGGCCGCGGGGGACCCGGCGGACGACGCCGGTGCGCTCGCGGTCGCCGACCGCCCGTTCGAGACGCTCTCGACGACCACGCGTCGCGCGACCGTCGCCGGACGGCGCACCCTGCTCACGGACACCGTCGGGTTCCTCGACGGGCTGCCGCACGAGGCGGTGCGCTCGTTCCGCGCCACCATCGACGCGGTCCGGGCCGCCGACTGCGCGCTGCTCGTCGTGGACGCGAGCGACGACCCCGCGGCCCTCCGTCGGAAGCTCAGCGCGTCGCTGTCGGCGATCGAAGCGACCGACGGCCCGGTCGTCCCCGTCCTGTCGAAGGTCGACGAGGTCGATGCCGACGGGCTCGCGTCCGCCGTCGAGGCGTACGAAACCGTCGTCGCCGAACTCGGCCCGCGGGACGCGCCCGTCGCCGACGCGCTCCGGTCGCCGGTTCCGGTGAGCGTCCGGGACGAGTCGGGGCTCGGCGACCTCGCGGACGCGGTGGCGGACGCGCTGCCGACGGCGACGGCGACCGTCGAGGTCCAGAACGGCGGGGACGCGCAGGCCGCGCTCTCGTGGGCGTACGACCGAGCGGTGGTCGCGGGCGTCGAGTACGGCGGCGAGACGATGGCCGTCGACCTGGCGGGACGGCCCGACGTCGTCGCCGAGGCGGAGAGGCGGCTGCGCGGCGCGGGTTCGCCCCCGTGAGCGCTCCCGACACCGACCCGGGAGCGCCGTGACCGGCGTCCGTCAAGACCACCCTTAAGCCCGACCGCCCCCGACCTCCGGGCATGCGACCACGGGATCTCTCCGATCACTCGCCGTACGTGCCCGGGCGGGGCGTCGAGGAGGTCGCCCGCGAGCGCGGGATCGACCCCGACGACCTCATCAAGCTCTCCTCGAACGAGAACCCGCACGGCCCGAGCCCGGCGGCCGTTGAGGCCATTCGCGACCACGCCGACCGCGTGAACCAGTACCCGAAGTCCTCGCACACGGACCTCACCGCGAAGATCGCCGAGAAGTGGGGCGTCGACGACGAGCAGGTGTGGGTCTCGCCCGGCGCCGACGGCTCGATCGACTACCTCTCTCGGGCCGCGCTGGAGCCGGGCGACGAGGTGTTGGTGCCGAGCCCCGGCTTCGCGTACTACGCGATGTCCTCGCGGTACCACCACGGCGAGGTGACCGAGTACGAGCTCTCGACCGCCGACGGCTTCGCGCAGGACGCGGAGACGGTGCTGTCCGCCTACGGGGGCGAGCGCATCGTCTACGTCACCTCGCCGCACAACCCCTCTGGCTCGATGATGCCGCTCGACGAGGTCGAGGCGATCGCCGACGCGACCGCGCCGGAGACGCTGGTCGTCGTCGACGAGGCGTACGGGGAGTTCTCGGACGTCGACAGCGCGATCCCGCTCGCCGACGAGCGCGACGACGTGGCGGTCCTGCGCACCTTCTCGAAGGCGTACGGGCTCGCCGGGCTCCGGATCGGGTACAGCGTCGTCCCCGAGGCGTGGGGCGAGGCGTACGCCCGCGTCAACACGCCGTTCGCGGCCAACGAGCTGGCGTGCCGGGCCGCCCTCGCCGCGCTCGACGACGAGGACCACGTCGAGCAGTCGATCGAGTCCGCCCGCTGGGCCCGCGAGTACATCGCGGACGAGCTCGACGCGCCCACCGTCGACTCCGCGGGGAACTTCGTCCTCGCCGCGGTGGGGGACGGCGAGCGCGTCGCGGAGGCGGCTCAAGAGCGCGGCGTGATCATCCGCGACTGTACCTCGTTCGGGCTCCCCGAGCACGTCCGTATCTCGACGGGGACCCGCGAGGAGACCCGCGAGGCGGTCGAACTGCTCAACGAGACGCTGGCCGACCTCGACCTCGGTGTTCGGGCGTGACGGCGGGGGCCGACGACGCCGACGCCAGCCCTGACCGCGACCGCGCCGACCGCGTCGCCGTCACGGGCACGCCCGGAACCGGGAAGACGACCGCGACGGCGCTGCTCGAAGGGGAGTACGACGTGATCCACCTCAACGACCGGATCAAGTCCGACGACGACCTCTGGACCGAGCGCGACGACGAGCGCGACACGCTCGTCGCCGACCTCGACGCGGTCCGCGAGGACCTCGGCGGCTGGTCCGGGGTCCTCGACTCGCACCTCGCGCACCGGTTCGCTGTCGACCGCGTCGTCGTGTTGCGCTGTCACCCCGAAACGGTCGAGTCCCGACTCGAGGCGCGCGGCGAGACGGCCGAGACGGCGGCCGAGAACGCCGAGAGCGAGGCGCTCGACGTGATCCTCTCGGAGGCGGTGGCCGAACACGGCGCGGAGAACGTCTACGAGGTGGACGCCACCGACCGCGACCCCGAGGCGGTCGCTGACGCGGTCCGGGCGGCGATCGAGGGGGAGCGCGAGCCGAGCGCCGGCACCGTGGACTTCATCGATTATATATGAGCCGGCCGCGAGCGTCGAGACGGTAGATGACCCTCGACCAGTACCGCTCCGTGGCCGACCGGCTGCTCGGCCCGTGGGTGTCCGCGGCCGACAGGCTCGGCCTCTCGCCCGACCAGGTGAGCGTGATCGCCTTCCTCGTCGCGGTCGGGGCCGCCGCGGCCTTCGCCGCCGGGTCGACGCCGCTGTACGCGGCCGGCGCGCTACTCGTCCTCCTCAACGGCTGGCTCGACCTCGTGGACGGCGCCCTCGCGCGCCACCAGGAGATCGCCTCCGACGGCGGGGACTTCCTCGACCACGTCCTCGACCGCTACGCCGACGTGGCTGTCATCGGCGGGCTCACGGCCGGCGTGGAGGCGTACGCGCTGGGCTTCGCCGCCGTCACGGGCGTCCTGCTCACCTCGTACCTCGGCACGCAGATCCAGGCGGTCGGGATCGGCCGCGAGTACGGCGGCCTCCTCGGCCGGGCCGACCGGCTCGCGCTGATGGGCGTCGTGGGCGTCGTCGCCGCGGTCTACTCGGCGCCGATCGTCGCCGGACTGAACGTCGTCGGCCTGCTGCTCGCGCTGTTCGCCGTCGTCGGTCACCTGACCGCGGTCCAGCGGTTCCTCGGCGCGTGGAGCGACCTGTAGCCGCTCGCGGTTCCCTCCCCCGGTCCGGTCCTGCCCAAGAGCGGCGCCTGAGCAGATGTTCGGATCGTCGTCGGCGATGGGTTCTCAGCCGTTCTCGCCCGCCCGTGATCGCAGTTCCGACCCCCGCGCGTGGACGTCGTCGACGGCGTCGCGGACGATCGACTCGTCGACGTCGAACGCCCGGGCGGCGTACGCCACCGACAGCCTGACGGCGAGACACGTCATCCGGACCTCCTCGTCGGCTCGGACGACCGAGGGCGGGGTACCCCGTCTGCCGGTCTGTCTCTCGTCGAACCCGCCGGCGATAGCGTACAGATCGGCGTACAGCCGGGCCGCCTGCGGGAGGTCGGACGGCGCGATGCGCCCGTCGGGGCCGTCGAAGTGGTACGCGTCGGGGCGGACACGCTCCTCGCGGACGATCCGATGGCCGTCGTCGTACGTTTCGATGATCGTCTCGGCGGAGTCGCTCACTGGAACCAGCCTCTCCGAACGCCTCGCGAAACGAGGGAACAATTTAAAAGCGTCCGGTCGATACGGGAGGTATGCCCACTTTCGAGCTGAACCTCTCGGACGACGTGTACGCGGAGTTTCAGCAGCTGGCCGATGAGGAGTTCGTTTCCGAGGAGCAGGCCGCCGAGGATCTCATCGCGTCCGGCATCGAGGCGTACAACGTGAGCGTCGTCGACGACGATCCCCGCGACGAGATGCTCGACGGCGCCGAGAACAACATGTTCGACACCGCCGAAGACCCCGGAAGCATCGAAGACGACCGGCTGTAAGGGTCGTCTCGACGCCTGACCCGGCTTCTTCCTAGAAACGCACCACGCCGACAGCGAGCGGCGTCCGGCGGACTACGGCCGCCGCGTGTGAGTCAGAAGCGGGAACTCCGTGCGAACGGTGAGCCGAAGGTCCCCGGCCAGCGGTCGCGCCTCGGCGGGCGCTTCGCTCTCGTCGATCAGGAGGCCGCCGCTCTCGGAGAGTCCGACGAACAGCACGTCGCCGACCGAGAGCGGCTCCGAAAGCCTGCTGCTGGCGCTCCCCCGTTCGTCTCGCAGACGAATACGTGCGTCTCGGGACACGTCGTCGCCGCCCGTCATCTCCACCCGGAACGCGGTGCCGTCGTCGGTGAACGCGACGTCGAACCGGACGCCCTGCTCTCGCGCCGCGTCCGCCCAGTCGGGCTCGTCCACGCTCGTGTCGCCGACCGCGGTTATCGCGGCCGTAACGTCGAACGCGATCGTTTCGCCGCCCTGGAGCTCCGTCTGATCGTACTCCAGCTGGCTCACGAATCCGGACTCGCTGACCGTTATCGACGCGTCGAACTCCCGCATCTCCCCGAAGCTGAGTCGCTCCGAGTAGCCGACCGACTCGTAGACGACCCCCAAGCCGCCCGCGGTCTCGACCAGTTCCGTCGCCGCTCCCCACTCCACCTCGGAGATGTACCGCCTGAACTCGCTCAGCCCGGTCACCTCGTCCGTCGGCGGTGCGCGCTCGTCCACCCTGTAGGCCTGCTCGAACCCGGACTCCATCCTGACGTACGCCACGTCCTCGTCGGCCGGCGACCAGACACGCTCGGTCTCCCCGTTCTCCGTTACCTCACGCGAGACGGCGTTGTCGTCGAACTTGCTCGTCTGCGTCTGGGAGAACTCGTTGTCGTCGAACACGTCGGTGCGCTCCCCCTCGTGCGTCAACGACCCCGCCTCGACCAGGGTCGATTCGTGCGTGCCGAACAGCGTCGCTCCGTCGACACCGTCCTGACGTGCCCCGTCCGGGTAGTCGAAATCGTCCAGTGTCGGCGCCGCGTCTTCGGTGCTTTCCGTCTGATTCTCCGAGCCGTTGTCGTCCCCGTCGGACGCTTCCTCGGACCCGTTCGGCGGCGCCGACTCGTCGGGGGTCGAACCGCTACAGCCCGCAAGTGGAAGAGAGACGGCCGCCGCGCTGGTGAGAACGTATCGCCTGTTCATATGTGGTCTACGGTACCCTCCAGACACGTACGTGAATACGTGCTGACTTGTTTTGTATATTATATTCTGGCTGGCGTTCGAATCGGGGTTCAGTCGACCGAATCTGTGTGTAGTAACTCTACAACAGGCATGTAACTGACATACCTGCGGCGAGTCAATACCCCAAGCCAAACAGCCGGTTCGCCGACAGCGTGGCCAGCCCGAGCGCCATCACGCAGGCGAGCAGCCCGAACGCGACCGGCCACCCCGCGGCGTCGGAGACGGCGCCGACGACGACGCTGCCGGAGGCCCCCGTGACCATGTACGCCGTCCGGACCAGCCCGAACCCGGCGCCGCGCCCGGCGTCGGAGAGGAGGTCCATGAACCGCGACTGTACCGGCGCGCCCCACGACATCGCGAGGCCGACGAGGCCGACGCCCGCGACCGTGACCGGCAGCCCCAGGTCGAGCGTCGCAGTCGCGACGAGGGCCCCGTACCCGACGACGCCGGCGCTCATGGTCACCATCGCGGTGGCGTCGCGGCCGATCCGGTCGGATATCGACCCGGTGACCGGCTGTGTTCCCCCGTGGACGAGGAAGTACGCCGAGAACAAAAGCGCCGACAGCGCGCTCGATAAGCCGGTCCCGACCTCGAGGAACGTCGGCAGGAAGGATGCGGTCGCCTGCCACGTGAACGCGCCCATCGTCGCCAGCGCCGTCGTGTAGAGGATCTCGGGCCGCGAGAGCAGCTCGGCGAGCGGACCGAACGCGAACCGCTCGCCCATCGGCTGGTCGGGGCGGAGCGGTTCGGTCGGCCGGACCCGCCACGCGAACAGCGCGAACACGGGGACCGCGACGGCAGCGCCGAGGAGGACCCCGGCGCGCCACCCGTACCGCGATCCGACGAGCGCGGCCGCCGGCGGCGCGGCGAGTCCCGCGAGCGGTCCCCCGGCCACGTGGACGCCGATGGCGCGGCCGGTGTCGTCGAACTGCCGCGTGAGGAACGTCGTCGCGACCGAGTAGTGGAGCCCCGCCCCGACGCCGAGAACGGCCGCGAACAGTCCGAACGCGAGCATCGAGGGCGAGGCGGCGAGGAGCACCGACGCGATCGCGGTGGCCCCCACCGCGGTGAGGATGACGCGGCGCTCGCCGTAGCGATCGCCGAAGACGCCGGAGGGGAACTGCGCCAGCGCGTAGGTGAGCCACATGCCGCTGAGCGCGAGCCCGACGGTGCCGTTGGTGACGCCGAACTGCGTCGTGATCTCCGGGACCAGCGGGCTGACGACCAGCCGCGCCACCATGGTGCCGGTGAACGCGAGCGTACAGAGCGCGAGCGCCGTCTGTTCGTACCGCCAGTTCACGGTCGCCGTACCGGACACGGGTCAAAGCGGCTTCCGATCGCGGTCAGACGAACCGGAGCCTCGCCGGCCGGACCGCCCGAGAGCTCACTCGGCCGCGAACCGGATCGGGTAGTCGGTGAGGTTCTCGTAGCCGTCCTCGGTGACGACGACGAGGTCCTCGATCCGGACGCCGCCCACGTCGGGGTCGTAGAGGCCGGGCTCGACGGTGATCACGTGGCCCGGCTCCAGCTCCCCGCCGCCGCTCGCGAGCCGCGGCGACTCGTGGACGTCGAGACCGATGCCGTGCCCCGTCGAGTGGATGAACCCGGTCTCCGTCTCCGGGTCGGTGCGGAAGGTCGGCTCGCCGGCCTCCTCGTACACCTCGCAGGCGGCGGCGTGGACGTCTTCCCCGGTCGCGCCCGGCTCGACCGCGTCGAGCGCGGCGTCGAGGGCGCGCTCGGTGAGTTCGTACCACTCGCGGAGGGTCTCGTTCGGCTCGCCGACGCAGAACGTCCGCGTCATGTCGGCGTTGTACTTCGTCGCCTTCGACCGGGGGAAGATGTCGACGATGATCGCCTCGTCCGCGCGGAGCGGGCCCGAGCCGCGGTCGTGGGGGTCCGCGGCCTGCGCGCCGCCGGCGACGATCGTCTCGTCGAGCGCGCAGCCGTGCCGCAGGAGGGTGACCTCGATCTCCTCGGTCACCCGCTCGCTGGTGAGCGGCTCGCCGTCGCGGAGCAGGACGCCCGTCTCCGCGTCGTCGCTCTCGGTCGCCACGTCCGCGCCGGCGATCAGGTCCTCGGCGGCGCGCATCGCCGCCTCGTTCGCCGCCTGGGCCTCGCGGATCGCCTCGATCTCGTCGTCGGTCTTGACCGCCCGGACTTCCCGGAGCCGGTCGTCGGTGTCGACGGTCACCGCCACGCCGCGCTCCCGGAGGGCGTCGGCGGTACCGACCGGGCCGCGGGGCGGCATCGAGACGGACTCGACGCCCTTGTCGCGGACGAACGCGGCGTACATGTCGTTTCGCGCCTCGCGCCCGCCGTACTCGTAGTCGTAGTCGGCGTGGCGCTCGACGCCGTCGGCCGTCGCCTCCTTCTTCGCCCGCCCGTACTCCAGGCCGCCGACGAGGACGTGGACCGCTCCGTCGGCGTACAGCGTGAGGAACGGGTCGGGCCCGGTGAACCCGGAGAGGTACAGCTGGTTGGCGTCCTCCTGCGAGGCGTCAATCAGGTAGCCGTCCGTCTCGAGGTCGGCGAGGCGGTCGTCGAGCCGCGGTCGGTTCATACGTGCCCCTGTTCGGGGAAGGGCAAAGCGGTTGTCCTCTCGGAACCGGCGAGACGGTGAGGGGCCTCGACGACCCGCGACAAAGCATATGCCCGCCAAGCCGGAACGACCGGGGCGTGATGTCGACGGACCGACGAACTACCCTCCTCTCGCTCGTACACCTCCCGTCCGGCTGGCTGCCGGTCGCCGTCGCCTGCGGGAGCGCTGCGGCGCTGCTCGGACTGGCGCTCACCTGGATCGGGCTCGCGGTCGCCGGCGTCTCGCCGGGGGAGTCCGAGGTCGCCCGGTGGATGGTCGGCGGCCCGATATCCGCGGTCGAGGGGTCGATCTGGTTCCTCCTCGACGCCCACTGGGTCCGGGTCCGGACGGGACCCGGGCTGTCGAACCACGTCATCTTCGGGCATCCGCTGATACAGGCCGACGCCGCGCTGTGGCCGCTCCGCGCGGTCCCGCTGACCTTCGCTCTCGGCGCCGCGGCCGCCGTCCGATACCTCGGTATCGACGACCTGCTCGCCGGCGCCGTGACCGGCATGGGCGCGACCCTCGGATACCTCCCGACGATGCTCGCGCTGCGGGCGGTCTCTCGGGTGCCGTTGACGCGTCACGCGACCGACGGGACGGTGCCGATCTCCGACGCGGACGGGATACCTGTGACGGAGGCGGCCGGCGTCACCGCCGGTCCGGACTTCGCCGCGACAGTGCTACTGGTGACCGGACTGGGCGTCGTCGTCGGCCATCTCGTCGGTGCGAGCGCGACCTTCGCGACCGGGGACTGACGGCCGGATCGGTCGCCGCGAACGCCGTCCCGTCACCGCGAAACGCCTATATACTATATCCCGGGGAGAGTCCGTCTGTTTCGCTCGTGACGTGGTTTCGCAGGAGGCATCTCGAATACCGAATCTTACAGGGTTGTACACTCCGTTTTCGGGCGTGTCTCAGAGGTACCAACCACACAAACATTTAAGTATTTGGCTCACTTACCCGAAGGTGAGGAAAACACCGAGATCCGTCTCTCGGTTTCGTTGTTCCCTCCACGTACCAAACCAATGAGCGAGAACCTTCGAACGTACACGACAGAGACGGCCGACGATGAGCGCGAAACCGAGTCGGAGAGCCAAGAGGAGGAACTGCGGTGTCCCGAGTGCGGCGGTCAGCTAGCGACGGACACGGAACACGGCGAGACCGTCTGCGTCGACTGCGGACTGGTCGTCGAAGAGGACGAGATCGACCGCGGGCCGGAGTGGCGCGCGTTCGACTCCAAGGAGAAGGACAACAAGTCCCGCGTCGGTGCCCCGACGACGAACATGATGCACGACAAGGGGCTCTCGACGAACATCGGCTGGCAGGACAAGGACGCTTACGGTAAGTCGCTGTCCAGCCGCCAGCGCGAGAAGATGCAGCGGCTGCGGACGTGGAACGAGCGGTTCCGCACCCGCGATTCCAAGGAGCGCAACCTCAAGCAGGCGCTCGGCGAGATCGACCGCATGGCCAGCGCCCTCGGCCTCCCCGACAACGTCCGCGAGACCGCGAGCGTCATCTACCGCCGCGCGCTCGACGAGGACCTCCTGCCGGGGCGCTCCATCGAGGGCGTCTCGACGGCCTCGCTGTACGCCGCAGCCCGGCAGGCCGGGACGCCGCGGAGCCTCGACGAGATCGCGGGCGTCTCCCGCGTCGAGAAGGACGAGATCGCTCGGACGTACCGCTACGTCGTCCGCGAGCTGAAGCTGGAGATCCAGCCCGCCGACCCCGAGAGCTACGTCCCGCGGTTCGCCTCCGACCTCGGCCTCTCCGACGAGGCCGAGCGCCGCGCCCGCAGCCTGCTCGACACGGCGAAGGAGCAAGGGATCCACTCCGGCAAATCGCCGGTCGGGCTCGCCGCCGCCGCCGTCTACGCCGCCTCGCTGCTGGTCAACGAGAAGGTGACCCAGAGCGAGGTCAGCGAGGTCGCGAACATCAGCGAGGTCACCATCCGGAACCGGTACCACGAGCTCCTCGAGGCCGAGGACTCCGTCGCGCTGAACTGAGCCGCTTTTCTGCCCGCCGCCGCGTCGGTCGCCCTCCGTCCGGGTCGAAACCGCGAAGGCGACGCGTCGCCACCCGCACGTATGGAGACGACCCGCCACTTCACGGCGACGACGTACATCGTCAACGACGGGGCGACGGCGCTTCACGACCACGAGCGGCTCGGCATCCGGCTGCCGCCCGGCGGCCACGTCGACCGCGACGAGCTCCCGCACGAGGCCGCTCGCCGCGAGGTCCGCGAGGAGACGGGGCTGACGCCGGAGCTGGTCGCCGCCGAGTCGCAGATCACGGGCCCGAACACCCGCGGGCTCCCGGAGCCGGCCCACCTCATGCTCCACGACATCAACGTCCACGAGGACGGGTCGGTGGGCCACCAGCACGTCGATCACCTCTACTACGCCCGCGTCGGCTCCCGAGAGATCGCTCCCGACGGCGACGACGAGGTCGACCCGGACCAGTGGCGCTGGTACACCCGGTCTGAACTCGCGGCGAGCGACCTCCCGGAGGACGTCGTCGACCTCGGTCGGGAGGCGATCGCCGCCGTCGACGAGGGGTGAGCGGGACGGGCCGTCGAGAGCGCTCTCGGGGCCGCCGCCGTCCGCCGGTCGGAGCGGCGGAGCGGGGCGTCAGACGGCCGTCTCACGCTCCGGAAGGTATTTGAGTCGGTGTTGGCGACGTAAACGCAAGGATGGACGCACAGCGAAGGGAAGCGATCGCCGAGTGGGACGAGCGCTCGTTTTCCGACGGGCTCGCGGGGCTCGGGCGGATCGTCGACGACGGGTTCTCCGGCGCCGCGACCGACGGGGTCGGGTGGGTGTTCCTCGTCGACGGTCGCGTCGTCGGCGTGGTCGACGCGACGCTCGACGCCTTCGCGGAGGCCTCGGGGACCGTCTACCGGGCCCCCGACGACGCGCTCCCGGTGCTCTTCGCGATGCAGGAGCTCGGCGGCGAGCCGCGGGCGAAGTACTACACCAATGACACGCCGCTCAAGGAGGCGGACCGGAAGCTCTCGCAGGGCGGATTCACCGGCTACATCGAGCTGTCGGAGAACGTCCTCTCCGGCGACTACTACGTCGCGTACACCGGCGGCGAGTCGATGGCCGCCGCGTACGTCGGCAACGCGCGCCGGCTGGAGACGGGGGACGACGCCTTCGAACTCGCCGCGGACGAGGTCGGCATCTACACCGTGTACGAGGTCGATCTCGACGTCCGCCCGCTCCCGGACGACGCGGGGACGGCGGACGCTGCGGACGACGGGACGACCGACGAGACGGAAGACGCGGGGAGCGACCCCGACTCGAGGGGCGACGACGGGAGGGACGCGCCGGGCGGAGCCGATGAAGCTTCCCCCGCGGACGCCGTTGATCCCGCGCCGAACACCGGGCGGGACGACGGCTCGGCGGCTCGGCCCCGAGACGACCCGACGACCGCCGCTCGCGACTCAGATTCGGACGGGCCCGACGCGGCCGAAGCGGGCGGTGAAGCGACGACGGGGGAGGGCGAAGAGTCGCCCGACGCGGTACAGATAGGAGCCGCCGACGCCGCGGAGATGGACGCCGCGGAGACGGACGTCGAGGCGGCGGGGGTGGCGGACCGCGAGCGCCGGCCACCGACCGAAGCGACCGGAGACGGTGCTTCGCGGGACACCCGGGGAACGCCGGACGCGGGAGACGCATCGAACGCCGAGGGCGCGTCGGGCACCGGGAACGCGTCGAGCGACGAGGACGTCTTCTCGGAGGAGGCCGAGTGGCGGGAGCAGAAGTCCATCCCGGCGCTCGACCCGTCGGAGGCTGGCGACGAACCCCGCGGGGCCGACGAGCGTCCCGACCCGCCGTCGCAGCGTTCTCGTTCAGCGGCCGACCCCGGGCGGGCCGAGCGGAGCGGATCGAACGCGAACGGCGGGTCGCCGTCGCCGCGCTCCACCGAGCGGTCCGCGTCGACGCCGTCGGCGGTCTCGAAGCGCGACGCCCGCGACGCCCGCGACGCGACGGGCGACGCGAGCCCGGAGCGGCTTCGGAAGCTCGAGGCGGCCCTCGAGGAGACGGAGACGAAGCGCCAGTCGCTGGCCGACGAACGCGACCGGCTAGCGGCCGAGCGCGACGAGATCGCGACCGAACGCGACGAGTTGGTCGACGAAGTCGAGCGGCTCGAGTCCGAGGTCGGCGACCTCCGGGAGGAGCGCGACCGGCTCCGCCGCGAGCTCTCCGAGGCGAAGGACCGGCTCCCGGACGCCGAGCGGACGCTCACCCCCGCGAAGGCGCGCAGCGGAACGAACCTGTTCATCAGGTACGAATCGAAGGAGGGCGCGACGCTGGCGGACGCCCACGACGGGAGCGTCGACCGCGAGGCCCTCCGCGAGAACCTCCGGGTCGAACACCACACCAGCTTCGAGACGGAGGGCCTCGCCGTCGACGGGCGGCCGCTCGAGGAGTTCCTCGGGGACACCATCGAGTACGGCTTCACCCGCTGGCTCGTCGAGGACCTCCCGTTCGAGGTCCGCGGTACCGGGAACGAGGGGACGCTTCGGGACCTCTACGACGCGCTCCCGGACATCGACCGCGCCGAGATCGGCGGGACGGTGTCGGTCGAACTCCGCGAGGGCGGCGAGGAGGTCCGCGAGCAGCGGTCGTTCGACCTCGTGTTGCGCGATCGCATGGGACACCCGCTGTTCGTCGCCGACCTGAACGACAGCCGGGACCCGACGCCCGAGGGGACGCTGGAGTCGCTCGTCGAGAACGGGCGCGACATCGCCGCCTCCAACGAGACGTTCGCCGGGGCGTTCGCGGTGACTGAGAGCTTCTTCGAGCCCGGGGCCTTAGAGACCGCGAGCGATGCGGTCGGCGGCGGCCTGTTCAGCCGGTCCAAGCGGGCGAGCTTCGTGAAGCTCTCGCGCAAGCAGGGGTTCCACCTGTGCCTCGTCGAGGCGCGCGACGGCGGGTTCCACATGACGGTCCCGGACCTGTAGTCGGTCCGACCGCCGCGGCTCGCGAGCGCGGGCTGAGAGAGAAAACGCGGCACCTACGTCGGCGGGCCAAATCGGAATCGCAGTCAGTTCTGGAGTTCCGCGGCGTCGTCGCTCCGCATCGACCCCAGCTTATCAACGGTCTCGTCGAGCTTCTCGTCGAGTTCGTCGACGAACTCGTGGGTCCGCTCCGTGGTGATCGCTCCCTGGCTGGACGGCTCGATGAGGTTCTCCTCTTCGAGGACGCGCAGCGAGTATCGGACCTTGTGGTGCGGGTACCCAGTCTCGTTCGACATCTTCACGATGCCGATCGGCTCGTTCTCGATGACCATCCGCAGGACTTGGAGGTGACGTTCCAGCATGTCTACCTCTTTCTCTAGTCGATCTATCATGGCACATGTTAACTTGTCATGCCCCCGTTTAAAAGTTGCTGTCGGCGACCGCGGTCACCCTGTCAGATCGCACCCTTTGACGTGGCAGTAATTAACGTGTTCGATTGCGGCGCAGCGCGCGGCTCGGACGCGGCGCGCCCGATCGCGACGGAGACCGCGAGAGTGAGTACAGGTCCGGAAACTGCGAAGATACACGAACGAGCCTATTTCCTGTGAGCCGTTTATTCAGTGATCCTCATTCGTGGTTATGTCGCAGTCACAGACCGTAATCGGTTTTACCCCCCGCCGGGAATCGGCAGGTCGTATGACACTCACCATCGTCGGCTCCCAACTCGGCGACGAGGGCAAAGGCGCGCTCGTCGACCGGTGGGGAGGGGACGCGGACGTCGTAGTCCGTTATCAGGGCGGCGACAACGCCGGCCACACCGTCGTCGAAGGCGGCGCGGAGTACAAACTCTCGTTGGTTCCCAGCGGCGCGGTCCGGGGGACCGTCGGTATCCTCGGCAACGGCTGCGTCGTCAACCCGAAGACGCTGTTCGCCGAGATCGACAACCTGCGCGAGCAGGGGCTCGACCCCGACGTGCGCGTCGCCCGCCGGGCGCACGTGATCATGCCGTACCACCGCGTGCTGGACGGGATCGAGGAGGAGGTAAAAGCCGACGACGACGCCGGCGACGCGGTCGGCACGACCGGTCGCGGTATCGGCCCCACCTACGAGGATAAGGCCGGCCGCCGCGGGATCCGGGTCGCGGACCTGCTCGACCCCGAGACCCTTCGCGAGAAGCTCGAGTACGCGGTCCCGCAGAAGCGCGCGCTCGTCGAGGACGTGTACGGGCTCGACCTCGACAGCGAGGCGCAACGCGCCTCTGGCAGCCGGACGCAGTCCGGCGACGACGACAGCGATGACGACCGCGCGGCCGCCTTCGACGTCGACGCCCTCCACGAGGAGTTCGCCGCGATCGGCGAGCGCCTCGCCGACGAGGGGATGACCGTCAACTGTTCCGACTACCTTCACCGCCGTCACGAGGCGGGCGACGAGATCCTCTTCGAGGGCGCGCAGGGGACGCACATCGACGTCGACCACGGGAACTACCCGTTCGTCACCTCGTCGAACCCGACCGCGGGCGGCGCAGCCGTCGGCTCCGGGCTCGGCGTCACGACGGTCGGCGACGGCGAGGTCGTGGGCATCGTGAAGGCGTACCTCTCGCGCGTCGGCGAGGGGCCGCTCCCGACCGAACTCGACGGCGACGCCGACGAGGAGGCGCTCGCCGACGAGATCCGCGAGAAGGGCGGCGAGTTCGGCACGGTCACCGGCCGCCCACGCCGGATCGGCTGGCTCGACCTGCCGATGCTCCGTCACGCCGCGCGCGTCTCCGGGTTCACCGGGGTCGCAGTCAACCACGTCGACGTGCTCGCCGGGCTCGACGAGCTGAAGGTGTGTACCGGCTACGAGCTCGACGGAGAGACGCTCGACACCGTCCCCACCACGACCGACCGGTGGGAGCGCTGCGAGCCGGTATACGAGACGCTCGACACGTGGGCGCCGTTCGACTCCTCGGCGGTCGCCGAGGCGGGCTACGACGCGCTCCCCGAGGCGGCCCGCGACTACCTGGAGTTCGTCGCCGACGAGATCGACACGCCGGTCTACGCCGTCGGCGTCGGCCCCGACCGCGAGGAGACGGTCGAACTGACGAACCCGTTCGACGAATAGGAACTCGCCCGTCTACCGTCGGATTTCGGGCCTATTCCCGCGGATCTATCGCGTTCAGCGCGGCCATGTCTTCCGCCGTCAGCGACAGGTCCGCGGCCGCGAGGTTGGATTCGAGGTGGTCGACGCTCGACGTGCCCGGGATCGGGAGCGTCACGTCGGAGTGGTCGAGGAGCCACGCGAGCGCGACCTGCCGCGGCGTGGCGTCGCGTCGCGCCGCGACCTCGTCGAGCGCGTCGGCGGACTCGTCGTCGTCGACCGCGTACATCGGGCCCCACGGGATGAAGCCCACGCCGCGGCCCTCGCAAGCGCGCAGCACGGCCTCGTCGTCGCGGTGGCCGACGTTGTACCGGTTCTGGACGGTCGCGATGTCGACGATGTCCGTCGCGGTCTCCAGCTGCTCGACGGTGACGTTGGAGAGCCCGACGTGCGCGATCTGGCCGGCGTCTTTCATCTCCGCGAACGCGTGGACCGACTCCGCGAAGTCGGTGTCCGGGTCCGGGCGGTGGAACTGGTAGAGGTCGATCGTGTCGGTGCCGAGGCGGTCGAGGCTACACAGGACCTGGTTCTTGAGGAAGTCCGGGTCGCCGTGGGGGAGCCAGTCGCCCTCGCGGTTGCGGAGCAGCCCGGCCTTCGAGGCGATCACCACGTCGTCGGGATCGCCGATCGCCTCGCGGATGAGCCGCTCGGAGACGCCCGGGCCGTAGGAGTCCGCGGTGTCGACGAAGTCGACGCCGAGGTCCACTGCCCGCCGGAGCACGTCCCTCGCGTCTTCCTCGTCGGCGGGCCGGCCGATGACGTCCTCGCCGGTGACCCGCATCGCGCCGAAACCGAGTCGGTCGACCGTGAACGCCCCGCCGATGTCGAACGTGTCGCGTCCGCCGCTGGTGTCGGAAGCCATGGTCCGTCCGTCTCGCGCCACGCTGAAAGCGGTAGGGGTGGCGGAAGGGGACGCGACGAACGGGCGCGGCGCGGCGCGCCGCCGCCCGTCTTGCGCCCGTCGCTACTCATAAACCGCCCCCGAGTAATCGTAGGGTATGGACGCCGAGCGCGAGGTACTCGACGTGTTGGCGCGGAACGCCCGCGAGGACATCGACGACATCGCGGCCCAGACGGGCCTCGACGCGGCGGCGGTAGCTGACGCGATCGACGCGCTGGAGGGCGACGGCGTCGTCCACGGCTACCAAGCCGTGGTCGACTGGGACCGCGTCGAGGAGGGGAAGATCCGCGCCGTCGTCGAGATCAACGTGGAACTCGACCGCGAGACGGGGTACGAGCAGGTCGCGGACCGGATCGCGAAGTTCCCCGCCGTCGACGCCTTACACCTGGTCTCGGGCGACTACGACTTCGCCGTCGAGGTGCTCGGCGAGAACATGCAGGACGTCTCCGAGTTCATCTCCGAGCAGGTCGCGCCGATGCCGGCGGTCACCCAAACCGTGACCCACTACATCATGGAGACGTACAAGGACGGCGGGATCCGGTTCGAGGACGGGGACGACGACGACCGCCTCTCCGTGTCGCCATGAGGATCTCGGACCGCGCGCGCACCCTCCCGGAGTCGGGGATCCGGAAGTTCTTCGAGCTCGCTGAGGCGCGCGACGACGTGATCTCGCTGGGGGTCGGCGAGCCCGACTTCTCGGCGCCGTGGGCCGCCCGCACCGCCGCGATCGACTCGCTCGAACGCGGGAAAACGTCCTACACCGCGAACCGCGGGATGGCCGCGCTCCGCGAGCGTGTCGCCGCGCACCACAAGCGCTACGACCAGTCGTACGACCCGTCCGAAGAGGTCCTGGTCACCACCGGCGCGAGCGAGGCGGTCGACCTCGCCTTCCGCGCGCTCGTCGACCCCGGCGACACCGTGGCGGTCCACGAGCCGACGTACATCTCCTACGGACCGGGGATCGAACTGGCAGGCGGCGAGCGGCTGACGGTCCCCACGCGCGCCGCGGACGATTTCGCGCTCACCCGGGAGTCGCTGGAGGCCGCGGGCGCGGCCGACGCTGACCTGCTCGTGCTGTGTTACCCGAACAATCCCACGGGCGCCACGATGACCGACGAGCAACTCGCGGAGGTCGCGGCGTTCTGCCGCGACAACGAGCTCCGCGTGGTGGCCGACGAGATATACGCCGCGCTCACGTACGGGGGCGACCACGCCTCGATCGCGACCCAGCCGGGGATGCGCGAGCGCACGGTCGTCGTCAACGGCTTCTCGAAGGCGTACGCGATGACCGGACTGCGGCTGGGGTACGCGCTGGGGCCGACCGACGCGATCGACGCGATGAACCGGATCCACCAGTACACGATGCTGTCGGCGCCGACGACGCCGCAGTACGCGGCGATCGAGGCGCTCGACCGCTGCGACGACGAAGTGTCGGAGATGGTCGAGGAGTACAACCGCCGCCGGCGGCTGGTCGTCTCCCGGTTCAACGAGCTGGGCCTCGACACCTTCGAGCCGGGCGGCGCCTTCTACGCGTTCCCCGAGTGCGGCGGGGACGACGAGGCGTTCGCCGAGGAGCTGCTGGAGGCGCAGGGCGTCGCCGTCGTCCCGGGGTCGGTCTTCGGCGAGGGCGGAGAAGGGCACCTCCGGGTGTCGTACGCGACCTCGATGCGCGAGCTGAAGGAGGCGACCGACCGGATCGCGGCATTCGTCGAAGGGCGCTGAGGCCGCGGTCGCGGCGCAGTCCCCGTCGCGATACGGCCGTCGCGGGGCGCCTGACGCGCTGGTGGCACACTCGGGCGCGTAAACGAACAACTATTTCCAAATTTATTGCCGTTCGCCAAAGATTATCACGCTCGATCCTGATGTTTGAGCCATGGAATTCCAGCTAACCGACGAACAGAAGCAGCTGCGCGAGGAGGTACGGAAGTTCGCCGACGAGGAGATCCGACCGGTCGCGACCGAGTACGACGTCGACGAGGCGTACCCCCACGAGGTGATGGACAAGGCCGCCGACATGGGGCTGCTCGCGCCGCACGTCCCGGTCGAGTACGGCGGGATCGGCTACTCCTCGCTGGAGAACGCCATCCTCACCGAGGAGCTGTTCGCGGCCGACCCCGGGATCGGGCTCTGTATCTCGAGCGCCGGGTTCGGCGCCGAGGCGCTGATGGAGTTCGGCACTGAGGAACAGAAGGAGCGCGTCCTTCCCGAAGTGACCGCGGGCGACGCGGTGATGGGGTCGGCCATCTCCGAGCCGCAGGCCGGCTCGGACGTGACGAGCGTGGCGACGCGGGCGGAGAAGGACGGTGACGAGTGGGTCATAAACGGGTCGAAGATGTGGATCACGAACGGCACCGTCGCGGACTACTTCGTCGTCGTCTGCGAGACGGACCCCGATATCGACGACCGCTACTCGGGCTACTCGCAGATCCTCGTCGAGGGCGACCGCGACGGGCTCACCCGCGACAAGATAACCGGGAAGCTCGGCATCCGCGCGAGCGACACCGCGGAGCTCCGCTTCGACGACGTGCGGGTGCCGGAGGAGAACCTGATCGGCCAGCGCGGGATGGGATTCCTCCAGCTCATGCAGTTCTTCGACGAGACGCGGACCGCGGTCGCCGCGCAGGGCGTCGGCATCGCCCGCGGCGCGGCCGAGCGCGCGCTGGAGTACGCCGAGGAGCGCGAGCAGTTCGGCCGCTCCATCTCCGACTTCCAGGCGATCAAACACAAGCTCGCGGAGATGCACACGAACACCGAGGCCGCCCGCTGGCTCACCTACCGCTCCGCGTGGGCGGTCGACAACGAGGCCGGCGACCTGACCGCGCTCGCGTCGATGGCCAAGGAGTTCGCCTCCCGGACCGCGGTCGAGGTCGCCGACGAGGCGGTCCAGATCCACGGCGGCGCCGGCTTCGTCAACGACCACGACGTCGAGCGACTCTACCGCGACGCGAAGATCACGCAGATCTACGAGGGGACGACCGAGATCCAGAAGAACATCGTCGCCCGCGAACTGCTCGACGAGGGGATGTGAGGGCGGCGACGGACCGCCGGTCGCCCGCGACCGACATCTAAAACCCCCGGTAGGCCTGTATCGTCGGTATGAACGAGGAGGAGGCCCTCGGAGAGGGTAACGACGCGCGCTTCGAGGGCGACGACAGGGCGGACCCGGAAGAGCGCCTCAAGCGACAGCGCGACGATCTACAGCTGCTGAACCAGGTGATGCGCCACGACATCCGCAACGACCTCCAGCTCGTCGGGGCGTACGCCGAACTGCTCGACGACCACGTCGACGAGGAGGGGCGGGAGTACCTCGACGTGATCAAGCGGAACACGCAGAGCGCCGTCTCGCTCACCACGACGGTCCGCGACCTCGCCGAAGTGATGCTCCGCGAGGACGCCGAGCCGAGCCGCGTCGCGCTCGACCGGGTCCTCTCACAGCAGGTCGAGGAGGTGCGGTCCGCGTACTCAGAGGCCGTCTTCACGGTGGAGGGCTCGTACCCGGAGGTCGAGGTCGTCGGCGACGAGATGTTGAGCTCGGTGTTCCGGAACCTCCTGCGGAACGCGGTCCAGCACAACGACGAGACCCCGCCGAAGGTGACGGTGTCGGCGACCGTCGACGAGGGCGAGGGCGTCGCCGAGGTCCGCGTCGCCGACAACGGGCCGGGGATCCCCGAAGGCCAGCGCGACGAGATATTCGGGAAGGGGGAGAAGGGCCTCGACAGCCCGGGCGCGGGGATCGGGCTGTACCTCGTCCGCTCGCTCGTCGAGATTTACGGCGGGGGCGTGTGGGTCGAGGACAACGAGCCGAGGGGCGCTGTCTTCGTCGTCAGGCTTCCGCTCTGCTCGGAGTGACCCCGCGACGCGCCGTGTCGCGGCGGCTCACTCGTCGTCGTACTCCATCGCGACCGAGTTGATACAGAACCGCTTCCCCGTGGGCTCCGGGCCGTCGTCGAACACGTGCCCGAGGTGCGAGTCGCAGTTCGCGCACCGGACCTCGGTGCGGCGCATCCCGTGGCTGGTGTCCACCGTCGTCGTCACCGACTCCTCCTCGGCGGCGTAGAAGGCGGGCCAGCCGCAGCCGGACTCGTACTTCGTCTCGGCCTCGAACAGGACCGTGCCGCAGGCGCGACACTTGTACTCCCCGTCGTCGGGGTGGTGGTCGACGTACTCGCCGGAGAACTTCGCCTCCGTGCCGCTCTCGCGCAGCACGCGGTACTCCTCGTCGGAGAGTCGCTCGCGCCACTCGTCGTCGGTCAGCTCCGCCGGGTCGCGCTCGTCTGTCTCGCTCATACCCCCGATACGCACCCCACGGGCAAGGGGGTTGCGACGGGCGAGGCGCGGAGAAGTTGCGGCCCGCGGCCCCAAACGGTATCCACCCGGCGGTCCGATTCGCGCCCATGGCACGCGAAGTCACGCACGAAGAGCGGGGGCCGACGATACTGGACGACGACGACAAGGGGGACGACGGCCTGATCTACGTCTGTCGGTGCGGGCTCTCCGACTCGCAACCGCTCTGTGACGGCTCGCATAGGGCCACGGCCGACGAGGAAGACGGCGTCGTGTACAAATACGAGGACGACGACGCCGACGGCGAGCGCCGCGCGGTCGACGGGATCGCGTTCGAAGATGCGTAGCGGCGGGCCGCCGAGCGCGACGGCGCCGGCGGTCAGATCACGCCCATCTCCCCGAGCCGCTCGGGGAGGTAGGTGTCGGTGACGAAGTCGAGCCCGCGGCTCGCGAGGGACTGCTGTTCGGACTTCTTGCCGATGTCGAGCTGGAGCTCGATCTGCTCTTCCCAGTAGTCCGTCTGGAACCGCGGGTCCTCCAGCTCGGATTCGAGGGCGTTGATGTCCGAGTCGGATAGCGGGTCGGAGGGGAGGTCGTACTCGACGATGTCCTCGGGCTGGATCCCGATGAACCGCGCCTCGGGCGTCGCGAGGTACTTCGAGAGATGTGCGGACTTGATCGAGCCGTACGCGACGGAGCCGTAGATCCGGTAGGACCACGGGTCGCCGTCGGTGAACACCACGACCGGGAGGTCCAGCTCGTCGCGGAAGCGCTTCGTGAGCCGGCGGGTGGCGCGGGCGGGCTGGCCGCCGAGGTGGACCACGAGGGCGTCGTGGGCCTCGTCGAACCCGTTCTCGACCAACCGGTCACGCATCCCGCCGGTCTCGACGCAGAGGACGAACTCGGCGTCGTTGTCGAGGAACTCGATGGTGTCCGGGTTGTTCGGGATCTGGTAGCCGCCCTGCCCCACGTCGAGCTGACAGTGGATCTCGCGTTCACCGCGGTTGGTCTGCTCGCGGAGGAGCAGCGGCCCCATCACCTTCGCGCCCGACTCCTCCGGGCGCATGTGGAAGTCCTCGCGGGTGACGCCCGTGACGATCTCTAAGTCCTCCACGAGGTCGTTCGACTCGTCCTGGGAGTTGAACTGCGCCTCGTCGTTGTCCCACGACTCCGACAGGTAGTACAGCTCACGCAGCGTCGACGAGCGATCGTCGTCGAGCTGGTTCGCGAGGAACTCGATCGTGTAGGCGGCTTTCAGCAGCTTGCGCGCGCCCCGCACCGAGTTCGCGCTTCGCGTCGAGGTGCGGTCGCCGTAGGTCCAGACGCCGCTCTCCTCGTCGTACTCGATGTTGCTCTTCGTCCGCGTGGGGAGCGTCATCTCCGGAATCGACCCCGCGGCGAACTGGTCGTAGAAGTCGGCGGCCAGGTCGATCAGCTCGTCTCGTGCGTCGCTTTCGGTCGTCATTAGTCGTTCACCGTGAGTTTCTCGGTCTCCACGCCGCCGACGCTGACCTCGAACTCGGGGTCGCCGTCGACCGCGTACGTCAGTTCTCGCTCGTCGCCCGAGGGGACCTCGGGCTTCCACTGGACGAACCACTCGCCGTCCATATCCACCACCGTTCCGTCGGAGAGGTCGGTCGGCTCCGCCGAGACGATGTCGGTGATCTCCAGCTCCTCGTTCACGTCCGAGTGGTTCTCAACGGTGAGCGTCACCGCCTCGCCGTTCACCTCGCGCTCGACGCTGACGTTGTTCATGATCCGCGCCAGGGCCCCGTCGATGTCGGGGCGCGGCCGGCCGGTGACCTCCGAGACCTTGTCGGCCATCTCCGGGAGGATGCGACCGAGCACGTCCTGTTTCTCCCGGCGCTGCTGCATCGAGCGCCGCTTACTGAGGAACGACTCCAGTTCGCGGGCGGCCTCCCGGACCGCGAGCTCGATCTCGTCTTCGATCTCGGGGACGTTCGCGAGCGCGTCCTTCGACTCGCTCGTGAACGGGACGTTCGTGGAGGCGACGTGGATGCTGATGACGGCCGGCCCGTTCGGCATCCCCGACCCCCCGGGCTGGTCTAACCCGTAGTTGCGCCACCCGATCTGTTTTATCACGTCCGTCGTCGCGCAGGCGCCTCGCTGGTAGACGAGCGGGACGCGGTTGGCGAACCGGAGCAGCTCGACCGACGCCTCGGCGGGAATCTCGCCGCCGTACGCGATCCCGGCCTCGACGATGAACGGGTCGCCGCCGTGGACCTCGGCGTCGCGGGTCGCCGCCGCGTAGAAGTCGGCGTCGTACTCCTTCCGTAGCCCGGCCTCGACCAGCTCCGCCGTGATCGGCGCGAGACACCCGGTCGGCGGCGCGAGGATGTCCGTCGTCCGCATCGCCTCTAGGAGGTCGGCCGCGGCGTCGCGGTCGCCCGCGATCGACTTCACCTTCGGCGGGTCGTCTGGCACGGTCCGCGCCCGCGACCAGAACGCCGCGACGACGTTCTCGCGCGCGGTCTCGCCGACGGTCGCGTCGTGCTGCTCGGCGACGAACGACGCCGCGTCCGCGACGCGGCGTTCGAGGTCGTCGCGGGTGGTCCGGAACGCGTCGCCGTCGAGGTTCTCGAACCGGCGCGCGAGCGCCTCGGCCATCGCCTGAACCGCGGCGTCGTCCTTCCGCGTCGACGTGGCCTCGTCGACCAGCGCGTACACGTCGGGGACGAGCGGGGACTCCTCGGGGTCGTCGGCCCCGCCGTCGCCGCTCGACGCCGCGGCCTCCTCGTCCGCGCCGCCGCGGCCGGTGACCGCCCGCCACCCGGCGTCGACCGCGTTCTCGCGGACGGTCCCGCCGAACGTCTTTCCGGTGTCGTCCTCGACCGTCTCCGCGACGTTGTCGACGATGTCGGCGAGCTCGGACCGGGTGATCCGGTCGTTGTTCCCGACCGTCTCGGCGACGCCCGCTGCGAAGGCGGTCGTCGCTTCCGCGCCCTTGTTGGCGACGGCCTCGGAGACCGCGCTCGCGATATCGCGGTCGTCGTGCGCTCGGGGCGGCGACCACGACAGCTCGCGGCCGTAGTACACGTCCCGGAAGTTGTCGATCACGCTGTCGGCGGTCTTCTTGCCGACCCGTGTGAACTCCTCTTGGAGGAACCCGGAGACCGAGTACGACTCGGTCGCCTCCAGCATCTTGATCAGCGTGCCGAGCTCGACGCCGTGGGGGTGCGGACGGATCTCCTCCGTCTCCGCCGGCAGCTCGTCGGTGGCGCGCTCGAACTTCATCGGCTCGTCGAGCCCCGGCTCGCGCAGTTCGAGCCGTGCGTGGGGGTTGACGACCGCGGTGTGTTTCACGTAGTCGTGGAGCTGCTGTCGGGCGCGCATGTTCGCCTCCATCTCCAGCTCGATCCGGGTCCCGTGGGGGCGGTCCCACGTCGTCTCCTCGTCGGCCTGGATCTCCGGCTCGTTCGTGTCCGTATCGATGATGAGCTCGAAGTACTGCGCCCGCGATTGGCCCTTCGGCCGCGAAGTGATCTTCGCCGGCTGGCCCGAGGTCAGCTGCGAGTACAGGACGGCCGCCGAGATCCCGATCCCCTGCTGCCCGCGGGACTGCTCGCGGGCGTGGAACCGGCTACCGTACAGGAGCTTTCCGAACACCTTCGGAAGCTGTTCTTTCGTGATCCCAGGCCCGTTGTCCTCGATGACGAGCCGGTAGTAGTCGCCCACCTCCTCGATCTCGATGTAGATGTCGGGGAGGACGCCGGCCTCCTCGGTCGCGTCGAGGGCGTTGTCGACCGCCTCCTTGACAGCGGTGACGAGCCCCCGGGCGCCCGAGTCGAACCCGAGCATGTGTTTGTTCTTCTCGAAGAACTCGGCGATGGAGATCTCGCGCTGGCCCTCGGCCAGCTCCTCCGCGATCCCCTCCTCGTCGCCGATCGTCGACTGGAAGGACGTCATTCGGTACTCACTCCTTTCCCCGAGGCACCTAAAAACGCACCGGCGGCGCGGTGAAAGTGTATCCCCGCGGAAGAAGCCGTCTCCGACGGATGCGTGTGCCGCTCTCACGTGACCGTTCTCGGGACGCGTCTGAACTCGCTATCCCGTCATACCGTCGGCCGGCCGGTCGTTACATTGAAATAATTTAAATTTATTGATTGATGCGGCACGGTGATGTGTCACAGACCAGCATTTGTTCCGGGAGGGAGCACCGAAATGACAGACGACGCGAGTGGCGAGGCGAACCGAGCGCGAACCACGACCCGACCGCCGGAGCCGGACCGACGGGCGGTACTCCGAGGCACGGCCGCGACCGGCGCCGCCCTCGTCTGGGGCACGTCGACCGCCGTCGGCGAACCGAGAAGTGGGAACGGCGCCGGCGTCCGCGCTGCGGGCGGGTTCCCACCGAAGGGGATCACGACCTACGGCCGGAGCGTCGACCTCGGAAACGGCTCGGTCAGGACGTTCACCACCGAGACCCCGTCGGGCGAGCCGAAGTACCACGGCGTGGAGTTCGACCGGACGGCGCTGGAGGGCCTCCCGAACGCCGGCGAGCTCGAAGCGGCCAACCACCGGGCCGAGACCGACAAGTACCGCGCGGGCGGGCAGGCGACGCAGGTCCACTTCAAGCAGTCGCTCCAGTTCTTCGTCCCGTTCCCAGCCGCGGAGCGGACGCCGTTCACGTTCCTCGGGCTCAACTGGAATCCGGGCGGCCACTTCGGCGGGGCGGGCGCGTGGCTCAAGCCGCACTTCGATATTCACTTCCACATGCTCGATCCGGCGACCGTCGACGCCGTCGACGGACCTCGACTCCCGCCGTACGACACCGGGAACGGGGAGTACGCGCCCGGCAGTCCGCAGCCGGATCCCGACGGCGAGGTGACGGAGACGCGGTTCGATTACGACCAGCTCCCCGAGGGGTACGCGCGGTCGCCCGAGCCGGTCGCCGACCAGCGGTACATCACCGACATGGGCGAACACACGGCTCCCGCGGACGCGCCGGAACTCCCGGACGGCCCGGGCGAGCCGGGGGACCCGGACGCGTTCGCGAATACGCTCATCCAGGGGTTCATCGCACCCGACGAGAGCGAGCCGCCGCGGTTAGCGTTCGTCGAACCGATGATCACGCGGGACTTCCTCAGGGGCTTCGAGGGGCGGGAGACGTACGCGGTCCCGCAGCCGGACACGTACCCGCATGCCCGACGGCACCCGACCGAGTACGCCGTCCGCGACGTTCCGTCCGCGGACGCGGTGGCCGTCGTGTTACGCGGGTTCGAGGAGACCTGATTTCGGAGCGTCGCCGCCCCGTCCCGGGGACGCTCTCGGGCGACGGTTCGGCCGCCGACAGGTTTCTCCCCGTGACGCCCCTTCCTCCGTCCATGTCAGGATGGACGGCCGACGAGATGCCGCGGTTGGACGGGAAGACGGTGGTCGTCACCGGGGCGAACAGCGGACTCGGGTTCGAGGGGACCCGGGAGTTCGCCGCGAGGGGCGCGACCGTCGTGATGGCGTGTCGGAGCGTCGAGCGCGCCGAGGCGGCGGCCGACGAGGTCCGGGCGGACGCCAGGGGCGGCCTCGACGGCGACCTCGACGTCCGCGAGTGCGACCTCGCGTCGCTCGACTCGGTGGGGGCGTTCGTCGATGGCCTGCGGGACGACTACGACGCCGTCGACGTGCTCTGTAACAACGCCGGCGTGATGGCGATCCCGCGTAGCGAGACCGAGGACGGCTTCGAGACGCAGTTCGGCGTCAACCACCTCGGCCACTTCGCGCTCACCGGACGGCTGTTCGACCTCCTTGACGCCGCCGAGGGGATCGGCAGTGATGCCCGCGTCGTCACGCAGTCCTCGGGGGCCCACGAGCAGGGCGAGATGGACTTCTCGGATCTCAACTGGGAGCGGTCGTACGGGAAGTGGCAGGCGTACGGACGCAGCAAGCTCTCGAACCTGCTGTTCGCCTACGAGCTCCAGCGCCGGCTCGACGCCGCGAGCGACGAGGACGGCGACCCGGGGATCCGCAGCGTCGCCTGCCACCCCGGCTACACCGACACGAACCTCCAGATGCGGACCGCCGAGGAGAGCGGGAACCCGCTGATGAAGGTCGGCATGAAGGCCGCGAACGCGGTCCTCGGGCAGGACGCCGATATCGGCGTCGAGCCGATGCTGTACGCGGCCACCGCCGACATCGACGGCGGGGCGTACGTCGAGCCGGGCGGCCTGATGAACATGCGCGGGCACCCGACCGTCGGGCGGTCGAACGACGCCTCCTACGACCGGGACGACGCCCGGAAGCTCTGGGAGTACTCGACCGAGGCGACCGGCGTCGAGTACCCGGTGTAGGCGGTTTTCGCGCGCCGCTCGCGCGGCCGCGGCTCGCTCGGTCCGTCCCTCAGTGAAGCGTCCCGTCCCGGACGTGGGCGTCGTGCGCGAACAGCGCGTAGCCCACATCGACCGGCCGGTAGCCCGTCTCGTCGGCGATCGCGCGGATCGGCTCGATCATCGTCACGTAGTCGGCGGCGTCGAACGACTCCTTGCGCCCGTCGAGGTAACCCAGCCGCTCCAGAGACGCCCAGACCCGCGTGTCGACGACGGCGTGCCGATCGCCGTCGAGCGCGGCCACCACGCACGACGCGGTCGCCGCTTTGAACCCGGCGAGGCCGGTGATGAGGTGGATCGACGAGAAGTCGCCGTCGACGGCGCGCGCGTTGCGCGTCACCTCGCGGCAGCGCGCCTCGGGATTCTTCTCGACGTGGTACGCGCTCCGCGTGGACGACTCGTAGGCGATCTCGTACAGCTGATCCCGCGTCAGGTGCCCCTGCGAGCGGTACCGCTCGCCGAACTCGTCGAGCCGCTCCGGGAGGACGCCCTGCGTCTCGGCGTAGCGGTCGAGGTTCTCGGCGACGAACGCGTCGAGGTCGTCGAGGTGGCTGTTAGGGTCGTCGGCCTCCATGTAGAAAGCTCGTCGCTCGGCGAGTAAAACGGCGACGCCGTCGGCGGGAAGGAGAGACAGCGAGGGCGTCGGCCGACGGACGAACGACGGCGCCGTCGCTCGCGGTGCGTAATATACACGGAACGCGTTTCGAGAGCTGTCCGAGTTCGCCGGTAGCGGATGCCGCCGGACGAGTTACAGCCGAGTGAGGTTCGTCGCGCGCGGACCCTTGTCCGCCTCCTCGATCTCGAACTCTACCTCCTGTCCCTCCTCGAGGTCCGGGCCGCCGACGTCTTCCATGTGGAAGAACACGTCCTCGTCAGCGTCGTCAGTCTCGATGAATCCGTAGCCGCCGGTGTCGTTGAAGAAGTCGACCTTGCCTGTCGCCATCGCGGATCAACTGTCGCCCGACGAGGTGATAAGTGTTGTGTGCCGCGTTCGTGGGGAGGAAATAGGGTCGAGTTCGGGCGAAACCCTCCGGTAGCTTCGGATTCTAAATTTTCTCTCTTGTCAGGCTTTGGTTTCGAATGGGAAAACGCACTAAGGGAGTATCCCGTAGTAGTACCCAAGATGAGTGCCAGAACGACCCACCTCGACATCACGGGGATGAGCTGCGCCAACTGCTCGGCGGCGGTCGGCGACGCCGTCGAGTCGCTGGACGGCGTCTCGCGGGCGGACGCGAACTACGCGACCGACGAGGCGAGCGTCGAGTACGACCCGGAGGCGACGTCGCTCGCGGCGATCTACGACGCGATCGAGGACGCGGGCTACGGGGCGGTCTCGGAGACGGCGACCGTCGCCATCACCGACATGTCGTGCGCGAACTGCGCGGACGCCAACCGCGACGCCCTCGAGTCCGTACCCGGCGTCGTCGACGCCGACGTGAACTACGCGACGGACGAGGCGCAGGTCCGATACAACCCCGCCGAGACCTCGCGGGCGGCGCTGTACGACGCCGTCGAGGACGCGGGTTACTCGCCGGTCCGCGAGGACGAGGACTCGAACGGCGAGGGGGAGGACGGCGACTCCGGCGAGAGCGCGCGCGACGCGGCTCGGAACGCGGAGATCAGAAAGCAGCTTCGGCTGACGCTGTTCGGCGCCGCGCTGGCCGCGCCGCTGCTGTTCTTCATGGCCGACAAGCTCCTCCTCGGGGGCGCCGTCGTCCCGGAGCGGGTCCTCGGCGTCGAGATCGGCTGGGTCCAGTTCGCGCTCGCGACGCCGGTCCAGCTGGTGCTCGGGCGGCCGTTCTACAGGAACTCGTACAAGGCGCTCGTCACGAACGGCCGCGCCAACATGGACGTGCTGATCGCGCTGGGGTCGTCGACGGCGTACGTTTACTCCGTCGCCGTCCTCCTCGATCTGGTCGCCGGGAGCGTCTACTTCGACACGGCGGCGCTGATCCTCGTCTTCATCACGCTCGGCAACTACCTCGAAGCCCGCTCGAAGGGACAGGCCGGCAACGCGCTGCGGAAGCTCCTGGAGATGGAGGCCGACACCGCGACCCTCGTCGACGAGGACGGGACCGAGCGCGAGGTCCCGATCGACGAGGTCGCGGTCGGCGACCGGATGAAGGTCCGCCCCGGCGAGCAGATCCCGACCGACGGCGTCGTCGTCGAGGGACAGTCCGCGGTCGACGAGTCGATGGTGACCGGGGAGTCCGTCCCGGTCGAGAAGGGCGAGGGCGACGAGGTCGTCGGCTCGACGATAAACGAGAACGGCCTCCTCGTCGTCGAGGCGACGAAGGTCGGCGCGGACACCGCGCTCCAGCAGATCGTTCAGACGGTGAAGGAGGCACAGTCCCGCCAGCCCGACATCCAGAACCTCGCGGACCGGATCTCCGCGTACTTCGTGCCCGCGGTCATCGCGAACGCGCTGTTCTGGGGCGTCGTCTGGTTCCTCTTCCCCGAGGCGCTCGCGGGCTTCGTCGACTCGCTCCCGCTGTGGGGGCAGGTCGCGGGCGGACCCGGTTCGACCGGCGGGACCATCTCGGTGTTCGAGTTCGCCGTCGTCGTGTTCGCCTCGTCGGTGCTCATCGCGTGTCCCTGCGCGCTCGGGCTCGCGACCCCGGCCGCGACGATGGTCGGGACCACCATCGGGGCGCGGAACGGCGTCCTGTTCAAGGGCGGCGACGTCCTCGAACGCGCGAAAGACGTCGACACGGTCGTGTTCGACAAGACGGGAACGCTCACGGCGGGCGAGATGGAGCTCACCGACGTGGTCGCGACCGGTGAGGTCCCCGACGGCGGCGCGGTCGCCGAGCGCGGCGACGCGGCGGCGACGGACGACGCGACGGCGACGGCCGAAGACGAGATCCTCCGGCTCGCCGCTAGCGCCGAACGCGGCAGCGAACACCCCCTCGCCCGGGCGATCGTCGACGGTGCCGAGGCGCGCGGCCTCGACCTCGGCGAGCCCGAGTCGTTCGAGAACGTCCCGGGGCACGGAGTCAGAGCCACCGTCGACGGCGACGAGGTACTCGTCGGCAACCGGAAGCTGCTGCGCGACGCCGGGATCGACCCCTCGCCCGCGGCGGACGCGATGGAGCGGCTCGAACGCGAGGGGAAGACGGCGATGCTCGTCGCGCGGGTCCCCGCCGGCGCGGACGACGGGGAGCTCCTCGGCGTCGTCGCCGACGCGGACACGGTGAAACCGAGCGCAAAGGACGCGGTGAGCCAGCTCCGCGAGCGCGGGGTCGACGTGATGATGATCACGGGCGACAACGAGCGCACGGCCCGCGCGGTCGCAGAGCAGGTCGGCATCGACCCCGAGAACGTCCGCGCCGGCGTCCTCCCCGAGGACAAGTCCGACGCGGTCGAGGCGATCCAGAGCGACGGCCGTCGGGCGATGATGGTCGGCGACGGCGTCAACGACGCCCCCGCGCTGGCGGTCGCGTACGTCGGCACCGCGATCGGCTCCGGGACCGACGTGGCGATCGAGGCCGCCGACGTGACGCTGATGCGCGACGACCCGCTCGACGTGGTGAAGGCGATCCGCGTCTCCGACGCGACGCTCCGGAAGATCAAACAGAACCTCGTGTGGGCGCTCGGCTACAACACCGCGATGATCCCGCTCGCGTCGCTCGGGCTGCTCCAGCCCGCCCTCGCGGCCGGGGCGATGGCGTTCTCGTCGGTGTCGGTGCTGACGAACAGCCTCGCCTTCCGCCGGTACGATCCCGACGGAGACTACGCGCTCCTCAGGTTCCTGCGGCGCTGAACGCCACCGACGGTCCCTCGTCGGGCTCTCTCCCCGACTCTCTCGGCTCGCCGTCCCGAAGTCCCAAGACGGCGCGGAGCGTACGCCGTCGCATGTCCACCCTCCTCGTCGTCGGCGGCAGCGGGTTCATCGGACGCGGCGTCTGTCGGTTCGCGGTCCGCGACGGCCACGAGGTCCGCAGCGTCTCGCGGGGCGGCCGCCCGGACCTCGCCGCCGACTGGGTCGACGGCGTCTCGTGGACGAGCGCCGACCTCTTCCGGCCGAACGCGTGGCGCGATCGCCTCGACGGCGTCGACGCCGTGGTTCACGCCGTCGGGACCCTCACCGAGGCGCCGACCGACGGCGTGACCTTCGAGCGCGTCAACGGCGACGCGGCCCTCCTCGCGGCGCTGGAGGCGGAGCGGGCCGGCGTCGACGCGTTCGTCTTCCTCTCCGCGGCCGGGAAGCCGCCCGGCGTCCGGAACGCCTTCCTGACGGCCAAGCGACGCGCCGAGACCGGGATCGCCGACCTCGACCTCGACGCCGTCACCCTCCGACCGGGACCGGTGTACGGGGAGGGACAGCCGCACGTTCCCGGCGTGGTCGACCGCCTCCTCCGGTTCGTCGCGAGCGCGCGGCCGATCGCGTCCCGGCTCGGCGAGTCGCGGCCGCTCTCCGTGGACACGGTCGCGCGGGCGACGTACCGCGCCGCGCTGGATCCGGACGAGCGGTTACTCGACGTCGGTGATATTCGCGAACTCGCCGGGTGAACGGCGAGAGTAATCGGGCGCGTCAGCGCGCGCTCTGCTCTTTGGCGATCTCCAGCGAGATGAAGAAGCCGAAGTAGGCGGGGATCCCCGCGAGCATGAACATGTACAGCACCCACTGCGGGGCCGCCGAGAAGGCGACGTTGTACAGCGACGACGCGAGCCCGACCCACACGAGCGCGAACAGCAGGTCCTGTAACATTCCGGTGCCGTTCTCGCTGAGTACGTGCCGGGCGCGGTCGGCGACGCTCGGGTCGGTCGGCTCGTCGTCCGGCGTCTCCGCGGCGTCCGAGTCGGGCATATGGTGAGTGGCTGAGGGGGATACGTCGGTGTTGCGGAATCGCGCGGCGTCGACCGCGCGGCGAGTCGATCCGTCCGTCGGCGAGGAACCGAACCTCGGGGTTCAGTCCTCGTCGAGGTAGTCGACGACGAGGACGGGGACGTGCGTCGAGCGCAGGGTACGCTCCGTGACGCTGCCGAGCAGGGCGCGGCGGACGCCCGCGCGGCCGTGGCTCCCCATCACGATGATGTCGATATCGTGATTCTCGGCGTAGTCGGCGATCACCTTGTGGGGTCGCCCGCCCGCGACGTGTTCGACGACGTCGACATCGCGCTCGGCGCCACGGTCGGCGACGACGCCGGTCGCCGCTTCGGCCTGTTCTTTCAGCTCGTCCATCTCGTCGAACCGACCCTGCCTGATTCGGTCCACCTGTTCGGTCCCGAGGCTGATGTTCACGGAGTCGATGTCGACGACGTACAGCGCGTGGACCTCGGCGTCGTACTTCTCCGCGAGGTCGAGGGCGTGGTCGACCGCTGCCTCCGCGACGTCGCTGCCGTCGGTGGGAACGAGGATGCGGTCGTACATTATCGCTCCTCCTCCGTCGTCTCGTCGTCAACTGCGCGACCACCGTCCGTCGCGACGTCTTCACCGCCGTCGGCGACCACGTCCTCGGCGGTCTGCTGTTGCCCCATCGGTTCGGGGCTGTGACACTGGCGCACCATCCGCTTGGTCTCCAGTGGCGGTTCCGGCGTCGCCATCGAGACGACAATCGTGACGAGGAACACGAGCGGCGTTCCGATTAAAGCAGCGCCGATCGGCGGGACGTACTGGGCGTAGATCGGGACGCTCGCCTGTCCGGCGCCACCGGCGATGTCGGCGAGGAAGCCCAGGTAGGCGGGCAGGACGCTGTTGATGATCGAAGTGATCCACAGCAGGAGACCGACGGACATCCCGGCCAAGGCCCCCTGGCGGTTGGTGTTCTCCCACCAGAGCCCGAGGAAGAACATCGGGAACAGCACGGTGCCGGCGAGCGAGAACGCGTAGGCGACGAGTTCACCGATGAGCGCCGGCGGGTTGAACGCGGTGACGGTGACCAGGGCGCCGATGCCGATGATGGTCGCCCGCCCGATGAGCACCTGCTGGCGCTGGGTCGCGTCGGGGTTGATGAGCTCCGAGTAAATGTCGTGTGCGACGGCCGAAGAGGCCGTGATGAACAGTCCGGCGGTCGTCGCGATGGCCGCGGCCATCCCGCCGGCGGCGACGAGGCCGACGAACCAGCGCGGCAGGCTCGCGAACTGGGCGGCCAGCACGACGATAACGTCCCCCTCCGCGCCGGACATCGCCTGTTGACCGCTGTAGACGGCGTCCGGGGAGAGGTTGTTGACCGCGGCGAACAGGTCGACGCCGAAGGCGGCCATCGCCGGCGCGGCCCAGTACAGGAGCATGATGAAGAACAGCCCCGAGACCGTCGACCACCGGGCCGTGCGCTCGTTTTTGACCGTGTAGAACCGGACCAAGACGTGCGGGAGTCCGCAGGTCCCGACGATGAGCGAGAACGCCGTCGCGACCCAGAGGTAGTAGCTGTTCCCGCCGATGAACGGTTCGGAGAACTGCCGGCTGAGTTCGCTGAACAGGGTGCCGTACTCGATCTGCGGAAGCACGGTGGAGTAGCCCTGTGAGAAGCCGACGACGTAGACGCCCGCGAGGAACGCGATGATGAGGATAACGTACTGGACGGCCATGTTCTTCGTCGCGCCCAGCATCCCGGAGAGCGCGAGGTACCCGACCGTTATGGTCATCATCACGACGATCATCGGGACGATGTCGAGCCCGAAGACGTACTGGCCGACGAGCCCCATCCCGCGGGCCTGGCCCACGGAGTAGACGTACGCGATGAGCAGCGTGGTGAACGCGGCCAGCGCGCGTGCCATCGGGGAGTTGAACCGGTCCGCGACGAAGTCCGGCGCAGTGTACTTCCCGAACCGGCGCATTTGCGCCGCGAGGAAGATGAGCAGGACGAAGTACCCGGTGGTCCAGCCGACGATGAACGCCAGCCCGTAGAATCCGGACAGCGCGACTAGCCCCGCGAGGCCGAGATACGAGGCGGCCGACATCCAGTTGGCGCCGATCGCCATCCCGTTCTCGATGTTGCCGATACCCCGGCCGGCGACCCACATGCCCTCGGCGTCCGCCACCTTGAACACGAACCCGATGACGAGGAACGAGGCCATCATCAGGAAAACGATGATCGCCGGGAGGAGCTTGAACGAGATGTCGAGCGCCTCGGCTTGAAGCGGGGCCATCATCCCTGCTGCCCCCCGTCGTCGACGCTCCCGGAGTCCGCGGGCTCCGCGGCGGTGTGTTCGATGCCGTACTTATCGTCCAACTTGTCGCGCTGACGGGCGTAGACGGCCGCCAAGACGAGGGCGCTCGTCGGCGCTCCGAAGGCGACGAGGAAGTAGTGGAGGGGGAACCCGAGCACCGGTACCGTCGTCGTCGTCATCGGCCCCGGAGCGAGCATCGTCAGTGTCACCGGGCCGAAGACGGCGAGCGCCCAGACGATGAACCCGGCCCAGACGATCCTGAGATGGTCCCGCATGTACGCGGTGCTCGGTTTCAGCAGGTTCACCTCTTCGCTGAGGTAGTCGGTGTCCCTGTGCGTCTGTGCGGCTCCGGCGGAGGCGACGCCCCCGTCGGTGGCCGCGTCGTCGGATGCGCGGCCCCCGTCGGTGACCGCGTCGTCCCGTTCGCGTGAGGTATTATCTGTCATGTTTTGGCGTGAGTCGCGAGTTTGTTTATCTGAGTTTTTCGTGATAGTTGCCGTCGCGTCGTCCGTCGTGGTCGTGGCTGAGACGGATCGAAAACGGTGCGCCGAGCGCTACTCGGCGTCGGCCTTCTGTTGGATCTCCTCGACGATCTCGGGGTTCCGAAGCGTGCTCGTGTTCCCGAGCTCCTTGCCGTCGGCGATGTTCTCCAGCAGGCGGCGCATGATCTTCCCGGATCGGGTCTTCGGCAGGTCGGGCGTGAACACGACCTGCTCGGGCCGGGCGATCGGGCCGATGGCGTCTTCGACGCCCGCGACGATCGCGTCGCGGAGCTCGTCGTCGCCCTCGTAGCCGTCCTCGGTCGTCACGTAGGCGTACACCGCTTCGCCCTTGATGTCGTGATTGCCGCCGACGACGGCCGCCTCCGCCACCCCTTCGACCCCGACGATGGCGGACTCGATCTCCATCGTTCCCAGCCGGTGGCCGGAGACGTTGAGCACGTCGTCCACGCGGCCGAGGACGGTAATGTAGCCGTCCTCGTCGATCTTCGCCCCGTCCTCCGGGAAGTACACCCAGTCGTCGGGGTCGTCGCTGTCGGTGTCGGAGTACTCCGCCCAGTACTCCTCGATGTAGCGCTCGTCGTTGTTGTACAGCGTCCGGAGCATGCCGGGCCACGGCTTCTGTACCGTGAGGTACCCCGCCTTCCCGGGCTCGACCGCCTCGCCGAGCGTGTCGAGTATCTGAACGTCGAGCCCCGGCAGCGGCGGTCCCGCGGCGCCGGGCTTCATGTCCTTGACGCCGGGCAGCGTGGTCACCATCATCCCGCCGGTCTCGGTCTGCCACCACGTGTCCACGATCGGGCACTCCTCGTCCCCGATGTGCTGGTAGTACCACTTCCACGCGCGCGGGTTGATCGGCTCGCCGACCGTGCCGAGCAGGCGCAGCGAGGAGAGGTCGTGACGGTCGGGGTACTCCGCGCCCCACTTCATGAACGCGCGGATCGCCGTGGGCGCCGTGTACAGCTGGGTCGCCTCGTACTCCTCGACGATCTCCCAGAGCCGGTCCTGCTCGGGGTGATCGGGCGTCCCCTCGTACATCATCGTCGTCGTGCCGAGCGAGAGCGGCCCGTAGACGATGTAGGAGTGACCGGTGATCCACCCGATGTCGGCCGAGCAGAAGTACGTGTCATCCGGCTTGATGTCGAGGACGGACTGCGAGGTCCACGACACCCACGAGAGGTACCCGCCGGTCGTGTGTTTCACGCCCTTCGGCTTCCCGGTGGTTCCCGAGGTGTACATCAGGAACAGCATGTCCTCGGCGTCCCGGGTGACGGGCTCGACCTCGGCGCCCTCGTGGGCCGCGACGAGGTCGCCGTAGTCGAGCTGGTCGCCGCCGAGGTCGTGACCGAAGTCGTCGCCGTTCGGCCCGAGCCGGTCGACGACGACGGTCGTGGTGTCGTGGTCGACGCCCGCGAGCCCCTCGTTCGCCTTGTCGAGGTGGTCGAGCGGGTCGCCGCGGCGGTAGTAGCCGTCGCAGGTGACGAGGTACTCCGACTCCGCGGCGTTCATCCGCGTCGCGAGCGCGTCGGCCGAGAACCCGGCGAACACGACGCTGTGGGGCGCGCCGATGCGAGCGCACGCCAGCATCGCGATCGGCAGCTCCGGGATCATCGGCATGTACATCGTGACCACGTCGTCCTCCTCGACGCCCTGCTCCCGAAGGGCGGCGGCGAACTCGTTCACCTCGCGGTGGAGCTCCTCGTAGGTGTACGAGCGGTCGTCCTCGTCGACGGGCTCGCCGACCCACTCGATGGCGACATCGTCGCCGCGGTTGTCGAGGTGTCGGTCGAGGCAGTTCGCCGACGCGTTCAGCTCGCCGCCGGTGAACCACTCGTAGAACGGCGGGTCGTCGTCGTCGAGCACCCGGTCGTAGTCGGTTTCCCACTCCAGCAGGTCGGCGGCCGTCTCCCAACACTCCGGCCAGTTCTCCTCGAACTCCTCGTATATCTCCGGGTCGGAGACGTTCGCCTGCTCGACGAACGACTCCGACGGCTCGAACACCTCTTGCTCCGCTAATCTCGCTTCCAGTTGGCCGTCTCCCTCTGTCATGGTACGGTCGTATCCAACCAATATCACCATATAAACGCTGACGCTAAATACGAAAAATCGTGATGGATACCCCGGCGAGGCGCCCTGCTCGACGGCCCCTACTCGTCGGCGCCGACGATCCTCCCGTCCTCGCGGGAGGCCCGATCTCCGTCCTCCTCGAAGACGCCGTCGAGCAGGGCGCGCTGGGCCTTTCGGAGGGGGTTGTGGAACGTCGGGGAGGAGACGTCCATCGCGTCGGCGACCTCCTCGGCCGTGCTGCCGCGCGGCCAGTCGAAGTACCCGCCGTGGTACGCCGCCGACAGCGCGGCCCACTGGCGGTCGGTGAACCGGTCGGCGATCCCGTCCCGCAGCGCCGACTCCGTGCGCGGCGAGCGCGCGACCGACTCCTTGCTCGCCAGCCTGACGCCCGCGAACCGGTCGCGGAGCCCGTCGGCGACGGGCCTGACGTTCGTTCCCTCCGGGAAGTCGGCGACGACGCGGACCCGCCCGTCTGCGGCCGACGCGTCGCGCACCGTCGCCCCGTGGTCGATGAGCGCCCTCACGAGCGACCCGCCCGCGAGGCGCACCGACGCCGAACACCCGTCCTCCCGGGTCTCGATCACGCGGAAGTCGGAGACGCCCCTGACTTCCTCGACGACGGTCGCGAACTCCTGCGGACCGGCCCCGTCGACGGAGAGGTACGCCCGGGAGACCTCGTCGTCGACGTCGACGGTCGAGGCCAGTTCGATCCGGCAGTCCAGCCGCTCGCTCGCCCGGGCGAGGAACGCGCCGTCGTCGGTCGCGCGGAACTCGACCTCGGTGACCGCGTCGGAGTGGAGCAGCTCCCGCCACCGGTCCGCGGTGATCAGCCGACCGAGGCAGCGTCCGAGGACCGCGAGCGAACGCGTCTCCGCGTCGTCGACCGGGTCTGCGGCGGCGGCGACGACGCAGAGCGCGCCGTGGACCGCGCCCTCGTAGGCCGCCGGCACCGCGACCGCGGGCCGGCCGCCGGTCTCCTGTCGGCCGTCGGTCGAGACCGGCGCCTCGTCGGCTATCGCGTCCTGCCACGGGCCCCGCGCGGACACGTCGCGCTCCGCGAGCGTCGCCCGGTCGACGCCCGCGGTCGCGGCGATCTCGACCCGCTCGCCCCCGACCGCCCGACGGGCGAACCACGCCTCTGTCCAGCGGTCCGCCTCGGTCAGCCCGGCGGCGACGGCGGCGACGGGGTCTGACGGCCCGGACTCGGTGAGCGCCTCGAACCCCGGGAGGACGGTCGTCCCGGTCCGCCCGACGGTGGCGTCGGCGTCGGCGCCGGCGTCGACGGCGAGGGCGGCCGCCAGCGCCTCCCCGTCGAGCGGGTCGAGGTACGGGTCGAGCGTGCCGAGCGACTCCCAGCCGCCGGCGTCGCGGACGGCGCGCGGGTCGACATCTCGGTCGACGAGGTGCCGTCTGGCGAACGTCTTCCGGAGGGCGCTCGGCGTGACCCGCTCCTCGGGGGCGGCGTCGGTGCGATTCGCCGCTCGCGCCGCCGTCTCGCGCACGATCATCTGGACCCGGCGGGGCGAGACGTCGACGTACGGGTCGTCCGCGCCGAGCCCCTCGCTCGTCGCGTACCGGACGAGGTCGGCGGCCAACGAGGCCGGAACGACGGTCTCGCGGTCGATCTGCTCGTCGATGTCGGCCGGCGGCGCCCCGTCTCCGTCCTCACGCTCGCCGTCCTCGGCCGCCGGTACCGCGAGGAGCCGCGCGCCGGCGCCCGACTCCGCCTCGTGGAGGTGTCGCGGGGCGACGCGGGTTATCTCCTCCGTCCGGAGGCCGGCCTCGCCCGCCAGCCTGACGACGAGCGCCGCTCGATACGTCTCCGCGGCGGTGACGAGCGCGTCGTAGGCGTCCGCGTCGAGTCCGTCGACCATTCGTTTCGGGAACCAATAAGAAGCCGAAACAAAACTGTTCCGGAAACGCGGATCTCGGTCCCCTGAGCTACCGCGTCGTCGCGAGATTCCTCCGTTCGGAAACGATGTTCCGGAGAAGTACTTCGCATCTGCTCGCATTCCCGAAATACTTCCGCCCGCACCCTCGCCAACGCGATCCCACCCCGACATCCCGACACGCCGACGCGGCAAAAGGGGCTGTACGGTCGGTGGCAGCAGACGGAAGCCGACCGGTGCGGAACGTTCGCCGGCGTCGCGGGCGGGTGGCGGCGACCGAAGCTACGGCCGGCTGTTCTCGTCTCTGACGGTCGACTCGATCTCGCCCACGACCTCCGGGTTCCGGAGCGCGCTCACGTCGCCGAACTCCTCGCCGCGGGCGATGTCCTCCAGCAACCGTCGCATGATCTTCCCGGAGCGCGTCTTCGGGAGTTCCGGGGTGAACACGATCCGGTCCGGGCGGGCCACGTCGCCGACCGCCCCCGCCAGCCGGTCGGCGACGGCGTCGCGGAGCCCCTCGTCGGGCTCGACGCCGCTCTTCGTCGTCACGTACGCCACGATGCGGCCGTCGCCGTCGCCGACGACGGCGGCCTCGGTCACGCCGTCGGCGTCGACGATGGCCGCCTCCAGCTCCCCGGTGTTGAACCGCTGGGCGCGGACGTTGATCACGTCGTCGACGCGACCGAGGATCGTGACGTAGCCGTCCTCGTCGACGGTCGCGCCGTCGCCGGTCCGGTAGCGCCAGCCGTCCTCGCCCCTGAGCCAGTACTCCCGGAGGTAGCGCTCGTCGCCCTCCCGGAGCCCGCGCAACATTCCGGGCCACGGCGACGCGAGCGCGAGGTACCCGGACTCGCCGGGATCGACCGGCTCGCCGTCCTCGTCGACGACGCGGGCGTCGATCCCGGGCAGCGGCGGGCCGACCTTCCCCGGTTTCATGGGGGTTATCCCGGGGAGGGTGGCAAGCGCGATGGCTCCGGTCTCAGTCTGCCACCACGTGTCGACGACCGGCGCGTCGCCGCCGCCGACGTGCTCGCGGTACCAGCGCCACGCCTTCGGCGTGATCGACTCGCCGACCGTCCCGAGCAGGCGGATCGACGAGAGGTCGTGCGACTCGGGGTACTCCGCGCCCCACTTCATGAACGACCGGATCGCGGTCGGTGAGGTGTAGAAGACGCTCACCGCGTTGCGCTCGATCAGGTCCCAGACGCGGTCGCGGTCGGGGTAGTCGGGCGATCCCTCGTACAGCACCGTGGTCGTCCCGGTCGCGAGGGGGCCGTACACCCCGTAGGAGTGCCCGGTGATCCAGCCGATGTCGGCGGCGCACCAGTAGGTGTCGTCCGGGCGCACGTCCAAGACCTTCCGCGTCGTCCACGCGACGTGCGCGAGGTAGCCGCCCGTCGCGTGCTCGACCCCCTTCGGCCGGCCGGTCGTGCCCGAGGTGTACATCACGAACAGCAGATCCGTCGCGTCCCGGGCGACCGGCTCGACGGTCTCGCCGTCGTGCGCGTCGACGAGCGCGCCGTATTCGTGTTCGTCGTCGCCGAGCGAGACGGCCAGCTCGTCGCCGAGGCGATCGACGACGACGGCGGCCGACAGCTCGCTCTTGGCGCGGATCCGGGCGTTGTCCGCCTTCGATTTCTGGTTGAACGCGTCCTCGCGGCGGTAGTAGCCGTCGCAGGTGATCAGGTACTCGGAGTCGGCCGCGTCGATCCGGGTCGCGAGCGCCTCCGCGGACAGCCCCGCGAAGACGACGTTGTGCGGCGCGCCGATGCGAGCGCACGCCAGCATCGCGATCGGTAGCTCCGGGACCATCGGCAGGTACAGCGTGACCACGTCGTCCTCCTCGACGCCGAGGTCGCGGAGCCCGGCCGCGACCGCGTTCACCTCGCGGTGGAGGTCGAGGTAGGTGTACGACCGGCGCTCGCCGCGCTTGCCGAACCACCGGATCGCGAGCTGGTTCCGGCGGTCGTCGAGGTGGCGGTCGACGCAGTTCGCCGCGGCGTTGAGCCGCCCGTCCGGGAACCACTCGTAGAACGGCGGCTCGGAGTCGTCGAGGACCGTCTCGTACTCGCGGTCCCACGTCAGGAGGTCGGCCGCCGCGCGCCACGCGTCAGGCCCCTCCCGCTCGAACCGCTCGTACACACCCGGGTCATCGGCGGCGGCTCGCTCCAGGAAGTCGGCCGGCGGCGGGACGACATCCTCGTCGCCGTTTGTCAGCCGCCCCCCGCCACCGGAGTCGTCCATACCACGTGATGGCCCGCGGAGGAACGTATACTTTGTCCGACCGCTCGCCGGGCGAAACGGTCTGGGCAGGACGGTCCGGCCGGAGCGGTCTGCGCGGGGCCGGGCGGCGGTCGGACGGTCTTCGGCGAGCGCCCGACCCGCGGCGGTCAGGCCGACGCTTCGGCGGGCGCCGCCGCCATCTCGGCAGCCTTCGCCCGGGCGCGGGCGACTATCGAGGGCTTCGCCTCGAAGTCGACGGTCACCTGGTCGCCCGCGTACGTCTCCTCGGCGACGTATCCGTGGTCGTGGACCCACGAGACGAGGCTCATCGCCTCGTCGGAGACCGGGAGGACGAGCCGCTCGCGCTCCCAGTCGGGAAGTTCGTCCTCGACCCGGTCGCGGAGTTCGGCGACCCCGGCGCCCGTCTTCGCCGAGACGGCGATCGGGTCGGGCGCGACGCCGGAGAGCGCGGCGCGCTTGTCGGCGAGCGCTCCCGGCTCCAGCCGGTCGATCTTGTTGAACACGGTGACGACCGGGGCCTCGTTGCGCTCGTAGAGGGTGTCGT
Source organism: Halorubrum ezzemoulense DSM 17463 (assembly GCF_002114285.1). Taxonomy (GTDB): domain Archaea; phylum Halobacteriota; class Halobacteria; order Halobacteriales; family Haloferacaceae; genus Halorubrum; species Halorubrum ezzemoulense. The sequence goes on along the minus strand of NZ_NEDJ01000002.1, from coordinate 7,704 downwards.
GGCTCGTGACGAGCGTCTCGCGCATGGCCTCGACCGGCTCGCTCGCGTCGACGACGAGGAGGACGAGGTCGGCGCGGTACACCGAGTCGAGCGTCGACTCGAACGACTCCACGAGCCAGTGGGGGAGGTCCGCGATGAACCCCACCGTGTCCGTCAGCAGCACGTCGCGCTTCTCCATCTCGGCCCGGCGCGTCGTGGTCCCGAGCGTCGTGAACAGCATGTCCTGCGACTCCGCGGTGGTGTCGAGGTCGCGGTGACGCTCGGCGTTCTCGTCGACCGCCAGCTCGTCCGCGAGCCGGCGCATCAGCGTCGACTTCCCGGCGTTGGTGTACCCCGCGAGCGCGACGAGGTCGACGCCGGAGTCGCGGCGCTGCCCGCGGCGCGCCTCCCCCTTCCCCGCGATCGACGCCAGCTCGTCGCGGATCCCGGATATCTGTCGTTTGATGTCGCGCTCGACGCTCTCGTCGTACTCGCCGAGCCCCATGAACCCGGGGCGCTCGTCGCGCTTCGCGAGGCTTGCCTTCGCCTCCGCCCGGGGGAGCTCGTAGCGAAGCTCCGCGAGCTCGACCTGGAGCTGCGCCTTCCGCGTGTTCGCGCGCTGGCCGAATATCTCGAGGATGAGCGTGAATCGGTCGACCACCTCGACGCCTTCGGGGAGCTTCCCGCCGACGTTGAACGTCTGGTACGGCCCCACGTCGTTGTCGATGATCACCGCGTCAGCGTCGGCGTGCCGGACGAGGTCTCGCAGCTCCGCAACCTTCCCCTCGCCGAACATGAACGCGGCGTCCTCGGTCCGGGTCTGGGTGAGTTCGCCGACCACGTCGTAGCCCGCCGCCGCCGCTAACTGACGGATCTCGGAGAGGTCGGCCGCACCGGAGTCGACGCGTTTGGCGACGACCGCTCGGCGTCCGTCGGTTCCTGAGTCGGCGTCGGCCGCCCCCGCTCCGGCGCCGTCGCTCATCGGAGGAGGTCCCGGGCCGCGTACGCGGCGTGGTGTGCTGCCTGCACTGTCTCGCGCTCGCCTATGCTCTCGACGTATTTAAACTCGGGCTGGAAGCTGAGTCCGACGCGGTCGGCCGACTCCTCGTAGAACTCGCCGCCCTCGGCGACGATCGGACCGTCGGGCGGCGCGGGGAGGTCGCCCACCGCGTCGGCGGCGAGCGCGACGGTCGCCTCCAGCGTCGGCCCCTCGCGCGCGGCGGCGAACCCCATCCCTTCCACGGAGCGGATCCGGGAGGAGTCGATCCGCGCGTGGACCGCGGCCGCGACCATCAGGTACTCGCCGTCCTCCTCGTGACGGCCGCTGATGTCCACGCCGACGACCTCAGGGGCGGGAACCGTCCACCACCGTTCGACCGGCGCGCGCGTTCGCGTCGACTGCTCGTGCGTCCATGCGAGGCCGTACGTGGGCCGTCGAATTGAACGTTTTCGTGGGTCGCCGCGCAGAGCGGCCCGGCGGCCCGAACGGCACGGTCAGTTCCGGAGGCTGTCGACGACGTCCGCGACGCGGTCGACCGCCTCGTCGACGTCGCCCTCGTCGACGTCGAGGTGAGTCGTGAACCGCGTCGTGTAGTCGTCGAACTCGACGCAGCCGACGCCGGCGTCCTTACAGGCCGCGTAGAGCGACTCGGCTGGGATGCCGGCCGCCTCGGTGTCCGCCACGACGATATTCGTGTCCGGCGCGGGCGCGTCGACGCCGTCGAGCGCGTCGAGGCCGGCCGCGAGCCGCTCCGCGTTTGCGTGGTCCTCCGCGAGGCGGTCGACGTTCTCCAGCGCGCGGAGCGCCGGCGCGGCGATCATCCCGGCCTGGCGCATCCCGCCGCCGAACAGCTTGCGGACCCGGCGGGCGTCCTCGATAAACGCCTCGTCGCCGGCGAGAATCGAGCCGACCGGGGCGCCGAGCCCCTTCGAGAGACAGAACGTGACGCTGTCGGCGTGGGCGACGATCTCGCTCGCGTCGACGCCGAGCGCGACCGCGGCGTTGAAGACACGCGCGCCGTCGAGGTGGACCGGCACGTCGGCCTCGCGGGCGGCCTCGGCCGCGGCCGCGATCCGGTCGACCGGGACCGCGATCCCGCCGCGGTAGTTATGGGTGTTCTCCACGGTGAGGAGACCGGTCCCGGGGCGGTGGAGGTCCTCGCCGACGAGCCCCTCACGGACCGCCTCGGGGGTCGGGACGCACCGCTCGCCGGCGTCTATCGTCCGCGTCTGGACGCCGGAGAGCTTCGCCGCCCCCGCCAGCTCCCAGCGGTAGATATGCGACTCGCGCTCCAAGAGGAGCTCTTGGCCCGGCTCCGTGTGCGCGTGGACCGCGATCTGGTTGGCCATCGTCCCAGAGGGGACGTACAGCGCGGCCTCGGTGCCGACCGCGTCGGCAGCTTGGCGCTCTAACTCGTTGACCGTCGGGTCGTCGCGGTACACGTCGTCGCCGACCTCGGCGGTCGCGGCCGCGTCGCGCATCTCCTCGGAGGGCGTCGTGACGGTGTCGGACCGCAGGTCGATGAACTCGTCGTCGGACATCTGTTGTAGGCCCTACCGCGGCGCCGGGCATATATCCCGCGCTCGGCGAGCGAGCGGCGCAGCGAACGCGGGGCGGGAGATCCGCGCTCGGCGCGGTCGGTTCCGCGTTCGGTCCCTTCTTATTGACCGGGATCGATCCGTGACGTATGGCAACGGAAGCCGCGACAGACGACGCAGCCGACGCACCGGACGCCTACGGCGCGCTCCTCGACCGCGTCCAGCGGTGGAACGCGGTCGGGAGCGCCTCCGGCGTCCTCGGCTGGGACCAGCAGGTGATGATGCCCGAGGGCGGCACGCCCGCGCGGTCGAAGCAGCTCTCGGCGCTCTCCTCGGTCCACCACGACATGGTCACCGCCGACGAGACGGGCGAACTGCTCGACGAACTCGACGACGCCGACCTCACGGACGAGCAGGCCGCGGTCGTCCGGGAGGTCCGCCGCGAGTACGAGCGCGCCGACGCCGTCCCGGTCGAACTCGTCGAGGAGATCTCCGAGACGGGCTCCGAGGCGCTTCAGGCGTGGGAGGAGGCGAAGGCCGAGAACGACTTCGAGACCTTCGCGCCGTACCTGGAGAAACACGTCGAGCTGAAGCGGGAGTACGCGGAGCACATCGACCCCGACCGGGACCCCTACGAGGTCCTCTTCGAGGAGTTCGAGCCGTGCCTCTCGATGGAGCGCGCGGAGTCGATCCTCACCGAGCTCCGCGAGGCGCTCGTCCCGATGATCGAGGAGATCCGCGCGTCCGATGTCGAGCTCGCCGTCGACACCGTCGAGGGGACCTTCCCCGAGGACGGGCAGGAGTCGCGCTCGCGAGAGGCGCTCGAGCTCGTCGGCTACGACTTCGACCGCGGCCGTCTCGACGTCTCCTCACACCCGTTCACGTCCGGGAACCAGTTCGACTGCCGGGTGACGACCCGGTTCGACGAGACCGACCCGCTCGGCGCGGTTGGCTCGACGATCCACGAGTTCGGCCACGCGCAGTACAACCTCGGGCTCCCGCAGGAGCACTTCGGCACGCCGCTGGGCACGTCGCGCGACCTCTCGGTCCACGAGTCGCAGTCGCGACTCTGGGAGAACCACGTCGGCCGGAGCGAGGCGTTCTGGCAGGAGTTCCTTCCCGTCTTTCAGGAGCACTTCCCGCAGACCGAGGACGCGACGGTCCGCGACGCCTACGAGGCGTTCAACCAGGTGTACGAGGACAATCTCATCCGCGTCGAGGCCGACGAGCTCACCTACCACCTCCACATCGTCGTCCGGTTCGAGATCGAGCGCGACCTGATCCGCGGCGACCTCGACGTCGAGGAGGTGCCCGAAGTGTGGAACGACAAGTACGAGGAGTACCTCGGTAACCGTCCCGAGAACGACGCGGAGGGGTGTCTCCAGGACATCCACTGGAGCCACGGCAACTTCGGCTACTTCCCGACCTACTCGCTCGGTTCCGTGATGGCCGCGCAGCTGTTCGAGGCCGCCGAGGCCGAGATCGACGACCTCGACGCGAAGATCGCCGAGGGCGAGTTCGGCGACCTCCGCGACTGGCTCGGCGAGAACGTCCACCGGCACGGCGCCCGCTACGAGACGAACGAACTGGTGGTGCGCGCGACCGGCGAGGACTTCTCCGCCGACGCCTTCCTCGACTACGTCGACGAGAAGTACGGCGAGCTGTACGGGATCTGAGGCGCCGTCGAGCGCTCCGAACCCGCTTTTTTCCACCGTTGACGGTCCTCGGCGGGACGCGCTCGTGCGTCAGAACGACCGGTCCGTCGCGGCGGCGTCCGCGTCGAACGCGCCGACGGTCTCCACTGCGGCCGCCCCCGCGGCGTTGCCGACCGTCGCCAGCCGGCGGAGGTCCGACGCGCCGCCGTGCCGCGCGGCGAGGACAGCGCCCGCGAACGCGTCGCCGGCGCCGGCCGGTGTGGCAACCGTCGCCGAGGGGGGAGCGACGGTCAGGCGCTCCGTGACGGCCCCGTCGTCGATCCGTATCGCCCGCGTCGCGTCGCCGCCGTCGGTGACGAACGCCGTCGCGGAGTGGTCCGCCGGGAGCAGTTCGAGCAGGCCCGCCGGCGTCGGCTCGACGCCGGCCACCCCGAGGTCGTCCGTCCCGGCGAACAGTAGGTCGCAGCGCGGGAGGACCTCTCGCAGCGCGTCTCGGTACTCTTCCGGGCCCGACCACTGGTTCGGACGCCCGTTGAGGTCGAACGCGACGCGGGTGCCGCGCTCCGCGGCCGCCGCGGCGGGGGGGCGGACCGGCGCCCCGTTCACCGCGGCCGGCAGCGTGACTCCCTCCAGCAGGATCCACTCGTACGAGGCCGCGAACGACGCTGGATCCTCCGGCGGTGTGAACCCGTAACAGCTTCCGGCCACCCACGCGTTCCATTCCTCGTCGCCCGCTGCCCCGGCGTACAGCGTCAGCGGTGACGGCGCGTCGACCCGCGCGAGGCGTTCCGTGCCGACCGGGCCGTTCGCGAGGTCCTCGGCGGCGGCCGCCCCGAGCACGGCGGTCCCGACGTTCGTGACGAGGTCGACCTCGCAGCCGGCCGCAGCGGCCCATCGGGCGGCGTTCGTCGCCGTGCCGCCGACGTGCCACTCGAAGCCGCTCCCGGGCGCGATCGGTCCGCCGTCCGTGGGGTAGAGGTCGACCGTCGTGTCGCCGACGACCGCCACTCCTCGGTCGCTGTCACTCACTGTCGCACCGTGTTCGCTACGCTGTAGCGGTACCCGCATGAATCTATCCACTCGATTCCCCCTCAGCCGCGCCCGCGATCCGGCCACCCATGGCCGAGACCGAGCGTGCGTCCGGCTGTGGGATATTTCCGGCCGGAGGGCGTCCCCGATCCATATGTCGCAGCCGCAGCCCGAGATCGACCTCAAGCCGGACCTGACCGACGACGTCGCCCTCGTCACGGGCGCGAACCGCGGTATCGGAGCCGAGATCGCAGCGGGTCTCGCGGAACTGGGAGCGACCGTGTACGCCGGGGCCAGAGACCCGAACGACGTCACCGCGGCGGACCAGCGCGCCGTCGAACTGGACGTGACCGACGACGGGCAGATCCGGGCGGCAGTCGACCGGATCGAACGAGAGCGGGGGTCGTTGGACGTTCTGGTGAACAACGCCGGGATCTTCTCCCGGTCGGGACCGCTTCACGAGATGGACGAGGCCGACTTCGACCGGACGATGGCCGTGAACCTCCGCGGCCCGGTCCTGCTGACGAAGCGGGCGCTGCCGCTGCTTCTGGACGGCCCCGGCGGGCGCGTGGTCTCCATGTCGTCGGGCCTCGGACGCTTCACGGAGGGACGAATGGAGGGCGAGTATCCGCCGTACCGGCTGTCGAAGGTCGGTCTCGGAGGGTTGACGGCCTACCTCGACGGGGAGTACGGCGATCGGGGACTCATCGCCAACGCCGCCTCCCCCGGGTGGGTTCGGACTGACATGGGCGGGGACGGTGCGCCCCGCTCGCCGTCGAAAGGGGCCGAGACCCCGGTGTGGCTCGCCAGGTTCGCACCGGGGAGCCCGGGGGGACTGCTCTGGAAGGACCGCGAGCGGGTCCCTTGGTGAGGGCGACGCGGACGCCCCGAGGGGCCGTCCCCGCACTCGCTCCGCGCTTATCCCAGCCGGAACCCGGTCATCAGGACGATGAGCACGAGCATCATCGCTCCCTCGAACAGTCCGACGACGAGGTTCTTCTTCTCGATCGATTCGAGCCGCGAGGCGTCCGGATCCGGCGACAGCGTCTCGTAGTAGGCGCTGAGCTGGAGCCGGTGCGGCACGGCGATCCCGAACGCGAACAGCCCCCAGCCGAGCGCGAGCGCGGCCCCCGACCACGCGCCGCCGAAGCCGTAGCCGAGGCCGAGGTCGGGCGTCAACAGCACCGTTCCGGACAGCACCGTCGTCAGCGAGAAGCCGACGAGGAAGAAGACCGCCTTCGGCACCAGCGTCGTCGTGACCGCGGCCGACGCCTCCTCGCCGAGACCACCGAGCGTCGGACCGATGATCGCCGGGAAGATCAGCGCGAACCCGAACCAGACCGCCCCGGCCGCGACGTGCGTGTAGAAGAGCAGTTCGGTGCTCCCGAGCGCGAGGCTCGCCCCGAGGAACGCCAGCGGGACGAGGAGGCTCCCGGCCGCGAACGCCGGATTCGCGGCCCGGGCGAGGTGTTGGACTCGATCGACGAACCCCTGTTCGACGATGCGGCGATCGGTCTCGTTAGCGACTGCCATGCCGTCTGATAACAATCAACTCTAAAATGCGTTCTGGTCGACACGAACGCGGCCGGTTTCCGCCGCGGCGGTCACTTCTCGATGATGCTCTCCTCGACGGCCTCGCCGAAGTGGCGCGCGACGTCCTCGTAGTAGACGAGCGCCTCGTCGCCCGGCTCGACCTCGGTGACGGCCTTGCGGCCCTCGCCCGTCGCGATCTTCACGGTCTCGGCGTTCTGGATGAGCGTCTCGATCCGGTCGGTCCCGTCCTCCGTCTCGATCTCCGCTTGGATCCGGAACATCGGGCGCTTCTCGATCTTTACCCGGCCCACGACCGCCTCGCGGGTGTGGCCGTCCGTGTCGACGACCTGGACCTCGTCGCCGCTCGACAGTTCGGCGAGGTAGTTGGTGCCGCCCTCCGAGTTGCGGACGTAGGCGTGGACCGCCCCCGCGTTCACGCGGAACGGCCGCGAGGCGACGTACGGCGACTCCGCCGTCTCCGCGTGGACGAAGAAGAGCCCGCGAGACATCGAGCCGACGAGCATCCCCTCGCTGTCGTCCATCAGCGACCCCGTGTCGATACAGACCCGGTCGGCCCTCCCGGTCTGTTCGATCTCGGTCACCTCGGCGTAGCGGAGATCGAGCGTCTCGCGGTCCGCGGCGTCGCGGGCCTGGACCGCGCCGCGGATCTCGTCGGGTGAGTCGGCGTCGAGGAGGACGCCGTCGGCGCCGATCTCCAGCGTCTCGAAGGCGGTCCGGGCCTCCGCGGCCGTCGTCGCGCCGGCGACGAGGTGGGTCTCCTCGCCGACGCGGGCGATCAGGTTCTCCAGCGGGATGATCGACCAGTCCTCGCCCACGATCACGGTGAACTCGGCGTCGTCGGCGGCGGCCTCGGCGAACGCCTCGTACCCTGTGCCGAGGATGCGGACGTATGCACCCTGCGCGCGGTCGTCGCGGCGGCGCAGCGTGGTCAGGTCGGCCGACCCGGAGA
>NZ_NEDJ01000029.1 GCF_002114285.1 Halorubrum ezzemoulense DSM 17463 | reverse complement strand
GGGGGGGGCGACGGAGCGTGGTCAGTCGTCGCCGCTCGCGGCCGAGCCGGGGGCGGTACCGTCGTCGGGCGCCGCCCCCTCGGTCGGCCCGGCTTCGTAAGCCGGGTCGAAGAGGTGACACGCGACGCGCCCCGCGTCGGTCTGGCGGAGCACCGGTTCGTCCGTCGAGCAGGGCGTGTCGAACGTCTCGTCGAGCACCCGCTCGGCGTGCTCGAACTCTTCGTCGGCGACCAGCCGGAGCGCCTCTTGGACCACTTCCTCTGCCTCCGGGTCCGACAGCGTCGATGGGAGGTCGAGCTCCTCGCGGAGCGCCCCCATCAGCGCGCTCTCGCCGGCGTCGAACGTCTCGACGGCGATGTCCTCCTCGCGGGCGCGGTGGCGGAGCGACATGACCGCGCGCCACTCCGCCTGCTCGAACTCGTAGTCCGAGGGCGGGATGACGCGGGGACACCGCGTGTGGAACTTACAGCCGGACGGGGGATCGATCGGGGAGGGAACCGACCCCTCCAGCAGGATCCGGTCGCCCTCCCACAGCGGGTCCGGCTCCGGGATCGCCGACAGCAGCGCCTCGGTGTACGGGTGTTGCGGCGGCGCGAACAGCTCCTCTGGCGTGCCGATCTCGGCCATCTTGCCGAGGTACATGACGGCGATCTCGTCGGCGATGTGCTCGACGACGGAGAGGTCGTGCGCGATGAACAGGTACGCGATCCCAAGCTCGTCTTGGAGGTCCTCCAACAGGTTGAGGATCTGGGCCTGGACCGACACGTCGAGCGCCGAGACGGGCTCGTCGCAGACGATGAAGTCGGGGTCCACGGCGAGCGCGCGGGCGATCCCGATCCGCTGGAGCTGTCCGCCGGAGAACTCGTGCGGGTACCGGTTGGCGTGGCTCGCGTTGAGCCCGACGCGGTCGAGCAGTTCCTTGATCCGGGCGTCGCGGGAGACGCCCCCCTCGATCCCGTGGATGTCGAGCGCCTCTCCGATGATGTCGTTCACCGTCAGCCGCGGGTTGAGGCTCGACTGCGGGTTCTGGAAGATTATCTGCATCTCTTTTCGCAGATCCCGGAGCTCCCTGTCGGAGAACGCCGTGATGTCCTCGCCCTTGAAGTATACCGAGCCGGCGGTCGGCTCGCGGAGCTGGAGGATCGACCGGCCGATGCTGCTCTTCCCGCAGCCGCTCTCGCCGACCAGCCCCAGCGTCTCTCCCGCTTCGATCTCGAAGGAGACCCCGTCGACCGCCTTCACCTTCTTCTGCCGGCCGAGGAGCCGGTCGATGAAGTCGCTCTCGGACTCGTAGTACTTCTCGAGCCCCTCGACGCGGAGGAGCGGCTCGGAGCCGCTCATCGGTCGCTCACCCCCGCTGAGCTCGCCGCGTCGCCCGACCCGACCGGGTCGTCCTCGCCGCGGACGGTCACCTCGTAGTCGAGTTCGCCGGTGAGTTCGCCGGTGTGTGCGAGACACGCGGCGCTCTGCGCGTCGCTGTTGATCGGGTCCGCGGGCTCTCCCGTCTCGACGTCGACGAGCTGGGGCTCCATGCGGGTACACGACTCCTCGGCGTACGGACACCGGGGGTGGAAGTTACAGCCCGGCGGCATCTCTATCAGGTCCGGCATCCGGCCCGGGATCGTCTGGAGCCGGTCGCGCTCGTCGCCGATACGCGGGATGGAGCTCATCAGCCCGACGGTGTACGGGTGTTGCGGGTCGTAGTACACGTCCTCGACCGGCGCCATCTCCACCGGGTGGCCGGCGTACATCACCATGACCCGGTCACAGAACTCGGCGACGACGCCGAGGTCGTGGGTGATGAGCTGGATGGCGGTGTCGAACTCGGTCGCGACCTCCTCCAGCAGTTCGAGGATCTGCGCCTCGATGGTGACGTCGAGCGCGGTGGTCGGCTCGTCGGCGATGATCAGGTCGGGGTCGCACGACAGCGCGATCGCGATCACGACGCGCTGTTGCATCCCGCCGGAGAACTCGTGCGGGTAGTCGCTGTACCGCTCGGCGGCCGAGGGGATCCCGACCGACTCCAGCGTCTCGATGGCGCGCTCGCGCGCCGCTTCCTCGTCGAGCCCGATGTGGTACCGGATCGCCTCCGAGATCTGCTCGCCCACCGTGTACGACGGGTTCAGCGCGGTCCCGGCGTCCTGGAAGATCATCGCGATCTCGTTGCCGCGGAGTTCGCGCATCTCCTCTTCATCCATCTCCAAGATGTTCTGGCCCTTGAACCGGATCTCGCCGCTCTCGATGACGCCCGGCTCGTCGATGAGGCGCATCAGCGCGAGGCTCGTGACGCTCTTCCCGGCCCCGCTCTCGCCGACGACGCCGAACCGCTCGCCGGCCTCGATCCGGTACGAGAGGTCGTTCGTCGCCTTGACGACCCCGTCGTCGGTGTAGAACCGCACGTTGAGGTCCTCGACTTCGAGCATCGCCATCAGCGGAGCCCCCCGGTGTCGGTGTCGGTCTGGTCGCCCTGCGGGTCGAACGCGTCGCGGACGCCGTCGCCGACGAGGTTGATCGCCATCACGAAGACGAAGATGGCGAGGCCCGGGAACAGCCCGGCCCACCAGCGGCCGCGGGCGATCGCGTCCTGCTCGACGTTGAGCATGACGCCCCACTCCGCGCTCGCCGGGGACAGGCCGAGCCCGATGAACCCGAGCGCCGCGGCGACGAGCACCGTGGTGCCGATGCTGAGCGTCGCCTGAACGATCACCGGCGCCATGGCGTTCGGGAGGATGTGCCGCGCGATGATCGAGCGGTCGCGGGAGCCGAGCGCCTTCGCCGCGGTGACGTACTCGTTCTCCTTCACGCTCAGGATCTCGCCGCGGATGATGCGGGCGTACGGGAGCCACCCGACGACGACCAGGGCGAGGATCATCTCCCAGTAGCCGCGACCGAGGACGGCGATGACCGCGATCGCGAGCACGATGAACGGGAACGCGTACAGCAGGTCGACGAGGCGCATGATGATCTCGTCGATCTTGCCGCCGTAGTACCCCGCGATCGAGCCGAGCGGGATCCCGACGAGGAGGGCCATGGCGACGGCGATGAAGCCGATCGAGAGGCTCCAGCGCCCGCCGTACATCACCCGCGAGAGGATGTCGCGGCCGGCCCAGTCGGCGCCGAACAGGTAGAGTCCGGTGGGCGGCCAAGTGAGGAGGTTCTCCAGGGTGGGCTCCCGGTACCCGGTGATCACGTCCTGGTTCGCGGGGTCGGCCGGCGCGAGCGAGAACGGCTGGACCGTCTCTCCGGCCAGCACCGGGAAGCTAGTCGGGAGCTGGATCGGACGGGAGAACACCGCGAGCAGCACCATGAAGACGATGGTGGCCGCGCCGAACAGCGCGAGGCGGTTCCGTTTGAACCGCATCCACGCGTACTCGAGGCGACCACGCCCCTCCTCCGACTGGAGGTCGGGCTGCCACGAGGAGAGCGGGTCTCGGGAGTCGACGCGCTCGACGTCGAAGCCGGAGACCCGTATTCGTCCGCGTTCCGTCGTCCGCTGTGAGGTTTCGCTTGACATTATCTAGTATCGGATTCTGGGATCGAGGTACGCGTAGAGCACGTCGGCGACGAAGTTCGCGAGTATCACGGCGACGCCGATCAGGAGGACGATCGCCTGGATGACCGGGAAGTCGCGGTTACCCACCCGATCGACGAGCAGCCGTCCGATACCCGGATACGAGAAGACGATCTCGACGACGACGGAGCCGCTGATGATGAACGCGACCTGGATCGCCGCCACGGTGACGACGGAGATCAGCGAGTTCCGCAGGACGTGTTTCCGGACGACCGTCCGCTCCGGGAGCCCCTTCGCGCGCGCCGTCCGGACGTAGTCTTTGTCGAGTTCCTCCACCATCGAGGACCGCATCAGTCGCATCAGCAGAGCCGTGGAACCGGTCCCGATGGTGATCGCCGGCAACAGGGTGTACACCAGCATGTCGTAGCTGAGGATCCCCTTACTGGTGGGCGGCAGGATGGGGAACAGGTCGAGCCAGCTCGCGAAGATCAAGAGCAGCAGCAGGCCGAGCAGGAAGTTCGGGATCGCGATCCCGAGCAGCGCGAACACGCGGCTGGCCTGATCGATCTTGGTGTTGCGGTAGTACGCCGCGATCACGCCGGTCGGGATAGCCGTGGCGAGCGTGACGCCGAACGCCATGATCCCCATCACGAGCGTGTACGGGAGCCGCTCCATGATCTCGTTTATCACCGGGTCGCGGGTGATGATCGACCGGCCGAAGTCGCCGGTCGCCGCGCTGGTGACCCAGTCGATGTACTGGATGTACACCGGCTGGTCGAGGCCGTACTCGGCCCGGATCTCCATCTCCGTCTGCGGATCGAGCTCCGTGAACAGCGTGATGAAGTCGATCGGGTCGCCGGGAATGGCGTGGACCATCCCGAAGGTGAGCAGGGATATCCCGAGCAGCAGCGGGATGGTTATCAGGCTGCGTTTAATGACAAATCGTTGGAGACTCATCGGGGTGAATTGAGGGCGCTATCGGATGTTTGAGACCGTTACTCCGCCGGGTACACGATCTCGTCGAGGTGCGGCTTGTACAGCGTGTTGTACCGGTTGCTCGCGTTCGGGTGCGGGCTCCACTGGTCGACAGACTCGACGTTGGCCGGGTTGAGCACGTCGATCACGTCGCCGGTCCACATGTTCGCCATCGGGACCTCCTGCGCGACGAGCTCTTGGATGTCCTGGTAGATCGGGAGTCGCTCCTCGGCGCCGAGGGTCGTCTGCCCCTCGGTGATCAGCGAGTCCATCTCCTCGTTCTCGTAGAGGTTCCAGTTGAATCCGTCGGGGACGTGCTGGCTGGAGTGGAGCAGCTGGTTGATGTGGCCGTCCGGGTCGGAGCCGCCCGTCCAGCCGATGCCGACGACGTCGGTGCTGGCCGCGGCGCCCTCAGGGTCGAGCAGGAACGGGACGAGGTCGTCGAAGGCGCGGACGTCGAGCTCCGCGTTGAAGTACTCAGTCTCGTCCATCGTCTGCTGGATGATCTCCATCCACCGCTCGCGGGTCCGGTTGACGTTGGTGATGAAAGAGACGTCGAACGGCGCCTCGATGCCCTCCTCCTCGAACGCCTCGCCGATGAGCCGGAGGCCCTCCTCCTCGTCCTGGCCGACGTACTCGTCGAGGAGGTTCTGCTCGTGTTCGGGGTCCCAGAACGCTCCGAGACCGGGGCTGATCGGGCCGGCGAGCTCCGTCGCATAGCCGCCGAAGACGGCCTCGATGACGTCGGACTTCGGGAGTAACCGGGTCATTCCGCGGCGGAGCTTCTCGTTGGTGAACGGGCTCTGGTTGACCGGATAGGTGATGAAGTCGAACCCGACGGCGCTGCCGGTGACGACCTCGCCGGTCTGGTTCTCCCACTGGTCGAGCTCGAAGGGCGCCGCGTTGTCGATCATGTCGAGCTCGCCGGCGGCCATCGCCTCCTCCTGCGAGACCTGCTCCGGGATGACCCGGATCGTGACCCGGTCCCACGGCGCCGTGCCGGGGTAGTCGTCGCCGTCGTACCAGTAGTCGTCGTAGGGGACGAGGACGGCTCGGTCCTCGGCCGAGAACTCCTCCAGCTCCCACGGTCCGGTACCGAGGGTCTGCTCGGTGAACGAGTGGTCGTCCTGTTCCGGGCTTTCGCTGATCGCGTCGGTCTTGCTCGTGAGGATCGGGACCGCGGCGAGGTCGTTCAAGAACGGCGCGTGCGGGTCGGTCGAGGTGATTTCGACCTCGTAGTCGCCGAGTATCTCGACGTTCTCGATGAAGGAGACGTCGGCGTCGTTCGTCGTGCCGCTCGTCCGGTTGATGGAGAACTGAACGTCCTCGGCGGTGAACTCGTCGCCGTTGTGGAACGTGACCCCCTCGCGGAGCTGGAACCGGAACGTGGTTTCGTCGACCTGCTCGTAGCTGGAGGCGAGTTCGCCCCGGAACTCGGAGTAGTCGAACGTCAGCGCGACCAACCGCTCGTAGGCCATGGTGCCGACGACGGAGTTGGAGGTCGCGTCCGTGATGATCGTCGGGTCGAACGTGCCCGGGTTCGCAGCCGCCGACGCGACGAACTCGTTCGTGCCGTCGCCGCCGTCGGACCCGTCGCCGCCGTCGCCGCCGACACAACCTGCGAGGCCGACGACGCTCGCACCGCCCATTGCGGCGAGAACCCGTCGGCGAGTCGCTGCCGATTTCGTCTGTCCGTTGTCAGAGTGAGACATACCAACACGTACACGTCGGCCGTTAAAAACTATTCTATTCAGTACATCAGGTCGTCATCCGTACAGTAATTGACCGATTCGGTGACAATTGGACGTATTGACATGATCGTTCACTATTGTCTGGCGAAGCGCGACCGAGCCCCGCCTTCCGGTGGCAGATCGTTCGGTCGGGAGCGAACAGACCGGATAGATCCGGATCGATGTTTATGTGCCGGGCGACCGGATCGAGAGTATGGATCCGGACTTAGACCGATTCACCTCGCGGCGGTCGACCGTGTACGGCGAGCGCGGCGTGGTGGCGACAAGCCAGCCGCTCGCGAGCCAGGCGGGGATCGAGGTGTTACGCGAGGGGGGCAACGCGTTCGACGCGGCGGTCGCGACCGCCGCCGCGCTCAACGTCGTCGAGCCGACCTCGACCGGGCTCGGCGGCGACGTGTTCGCGCTGTACCGGACCGCCGACGGCGAGGTCGGCGCGATGCGCTCCTGCGGCGGCGCGCCCGCCGACGCGACGATCGAAAGTGTGCGGGCGGCGCTCGCCGAGGGCGACGACGCCGACTCCTACTACCCGGACGACGGCGGCTACGCGGTCGACGACGCCGGCGAGGCCGAGATGCCGTTCTACGGGCCGCACGCGGTCACCGTCCCGGGGACGGCCCGCGGCTGGGAGGCGACCGTCGAGAAGCTGGGTCGGCTCACGCTCGCCGACGCGCTCGCACCGGCGATCCGGTACGCGACCGAGGGGTACCCGGTGTCCGAGGTGATCGCCTCCTACGGGGCGAGCGCCGACGCGCTGTTCACCGACGACCATGCCCGCGAGGCGTTCCTGTTCGACGGCGAGCCGCCGGCCGTCGGCCAGACGGTGACGCTCCCGCGGCTCGGCGAGTCGATGGAGACGATCGCAGAGGAGGGCGCGGACGCCGTCTACGAGGGCGAGATCGCCGAGGCGATCGCCGACGAGGTCCAGTCGCAGGGCGGGTTCATGACCGTCGACGACCTCGCCGAGTTCGAGGTCGAGTGGCCGGAGCCGGTGTCGACGACGTACAACGGCGCCGAGGTGTACGAGCTACCGCCGAACAATCAGGGGCTCATCGCGCTGGAGGCGCTCAACGTCGCCGCCGAACTGGGCGCGGGCGAGCACGACTACGACTCCCCCGAGCGCGTCCACTACTTCGCCGAGGCATTGAAGCGAGCCTTCCACGACGGCCACCGTTACATCACCGACCCGGAGTACGAGGAGATCCCCCCGCTCGTGTCGGCCGACTGGGCCGCCGAGCGCGCCGCCCGCGTCGGCGAGACCGCCTCGCACGACGTCTCCTTCGGGGTGCCGAACGCGAACGCGGAGGACGCCGACACCGTGCTGCTCACGGTCGCCGACGACGCCGGGAACGTCGTCTCCTACATCAACTCGCGGTTCGCCGGCTTCGGCTCCGGGCTCGTCGCGGGCGACACCGGCATCGCCCTCCAGAACCGCGGGGCCTCGTTCTCGCTCGACCCGGACCACCCGAACAGCCGCGAACCAGGCAAGCGCCCCTTCCACACCCTCATCCCTGGCGTGGTCCGGTTCGACGAGGACGACTGGGCGGCGTTCGGCGTGATGGGCGGGTACATGCAGCCGCAGGGCCACGTCCAGGTGATCTCGAATCTGGTCGACTACGATATGCCCCTCCAGCGCGCGCTCGACGAGCCGCGGTGGCGCTACCGCGAGGGCGGCGAACTCGCGCTCGAACCTCACTTCGACGACGACGCCGCAGCCAAACTGGTCCGGAAGGATCACGACGTGCGGACGCTCTCGCCGGTCATGTTCGGCGGCGCGCAGATCGCTCGCAACCGCGACGGGGTCCTCTCGGCCGCCACCGAACCCCGGAAGGACGGGAACGCGCAGGGGTACTGAGCCGACGGGTGGCGGCGAGGTGCGGTCGAGTCCCCGTCGCCACGGCGGCCGATCCCGGTTCGACGGGGCGTCCCGTTCGCGTTCCGTCACGCGCCCCCGACCACCTATCAGCGAGCGGGAACGACCCGCGTTTCCGGTCGCCGCCGGTCCGGCCCGAGACGCACCGTAAGCCTCCCAGACCGCGAGAGGAGCCGTCTGAATCCGGGGAGTTCGCGGGTGTGGTATTTGTGGTCGTGGATACACTTATAATGGCTCGCATGGTATTCGCTCACAGGATGAAGCGAAGAATCCAGCGACGCGACGTACTCAAGGGCGCCGGCGCGGTCGGCATCGCGGGGCTCGCCGGCTGCTCGACGGAGAGCGGCGACGGGTCCGACGGCGGCGACGGCGGCGACGGGATGGACGGGGACGACGGCTCCGACGGGTCCGACGGCGGCGACCAGAGCAACGTCCCGGACGCCGTGATGGTCGTCGGGTTCCCGCAGTCCGGTATCCAGCTGTTCCGCGACTTCTACTCGGACTTCGCCGACAGCGCGCCCGACCTCGACATCATCGTCCCCGACGGGCTGATCGACAGCGACCTGCCCGGCGAGGTCGACAACGACATGAACAACGTCATCGGCACCGCGCCCTCGGCCGGCGGTCCCGGCGCGGAGTTCTTCACCGAGTCGTATCAGGAGGAGTACGGCGAGGAGCCGGGCGTGTTCACGGCGCAGGCGTACGACGCGATGGCGGTCGAGATCCTCGCGGCGACCGCCGCGGGCGAGAACAGCGGCGAGGCGATCCGCGACCGCGTCCGGACCGTCGCTAATCCCGGCGGCGACGAGTTCGGCCCCGCGGACCTCCCCGAGGCCGTCGAGACGGTCGCCGCCGGCGATCCGGTCCACTACGTGGGCGCGTCCTCGGGCGTCAACTTCGACGTCAACGGCGATATCGCCACCGCCGCGTACGACATCGTCGACTTCCAAGACGGCGAACTCGTCACCCTCGACACCGTCGAGTTCGGCAACGAACTTTCCGAGGAGGACCGGAACGCGACCGCCGCGGACCCGGTCGGCGTCGACTCGTTCACCGCGCGAATCGGCGTGTTGATGCCGGAGACGGGTGACCTCGGTCCGCTCGGCGTCCCGATCCGCGACGGCGCCCTGCTCGCGGCGACGCAGGTCAACGACGCGGGGATCAACGTCGACGTCGAGACCCGAGTTGAGGACACGCAGACGGACCCGCAGGCCGGTATCTCGGGCGCGAACGCCATCGTCAACGCGGGCTACGGCGCCGTCGTGGGCCCGGCGTCGTCGAACGTTAACCTCCAGGTCTCGGACCAGGTGTTCATCCCGAACGGCGTCGTCGGCATCTCGCCGTCCTCGACCGACCCGAACGTGACCGATCTGGAGGACAACGACTACATCTTCCGGACCGCGCCCTCCGACCTGCTTCAGGGGCCCGCGATGGCCGACCTCGCCGTCAGCGACACGGTCGGCGCGGCGAGTTCGGGGACGCTGTACCTCAACGACGCCTACGGCCAGTCGCTGGAGGAGTCGTACGTGAACGCCTTCGAGGAGCGCGACGGGACGATTACCGAGCGCGTCTCGTTCGAGCCGAACCAGGCGACGTACACCAGCCAGTGGTCGAGCGTGCTGAACCAGTAGAAACCTCGACGGAGACCCGTTCCGGTTTTTCGCACGTGAACCGCGCCGGCCGGCTCTGAGAGAGTTGAACCGCAACTGATAGCGTTCAAATCACTCTCGGTAATTTCCTCGCTTCGCTCAGAAAATACACCGGCCGGGACTCCCGCGAGTGAAGCGAGCGGGAGTCAGGCCGGGGCACGATCGCAGGAAGTGCACCGGCCGAGATTTGAACTCGGGTTGCAACCATGGCAAGGTTGCGTGATACCACTACACTACCGGTGCGTGCTTCGCACTCGTCTTTTGTTTGGAGACTCACTTAAGTCTTTGAGATCGAGACTGCCGGGCGACGTGGACGGTGCGGTGACGCCGCGGCGGCCACCTCACCGCTCGCGCTGTCGCGCGATCTCGTCGGCGTGGGCGTCGTGAAGGTCGGCGAACGCCGCGGCCTCCGCGCGCTCCTGCGCCCCGTCGTCCCGACGGTCGCGGAGCCGGCGCTTGATCGCCGCCAGCGCGTCGGCCTCGCCCGCCGCTATCGCGTCGGCCACAGATCTGGGGTCGTCGACGACGCGCGAGACGAGCCCGGTCCGGAGGGCGGCCTCCGCGTCGAGTACCCGTCCCGAGAGCGCGACGTCGAGCGCCTCCCCTTCGCCCATCACCCGCGGCAGTCGCACCGTTCCGCCCCACGCGCCGAACAGACCGAGGGAGACCCCCGGCTCGGCGAACGTCGCCCGCGGCGTCGCGACGCGCACGTCCGCCGCCAGCGCCAGTTCGACGCCGCCGCCGCGGGCGGGACCGTCGACCCCGCAGACGACGGCCGACGGCGAGTCCTCGATCGCGGCGGCCACGCGCTGGCCCCGCCGCGCGAACGTCTCCGGGTCGTCGAGCGCCGCGACCGCGTCGAGGTCGGCGCCGGCGCAGAAGGCGTCGCCTGCGCCGCGGAGGTACGTCACCGGCGCCCGGGGGCCGGCCGCGGGCGGTTCGAAGGCCTCGCACAAGGCGGTCAGGTCGGCGGGGCGCAGCGCGTTGCGCGCCTCGGGGCGGTCGAGCGTGACGACGCGCACGTCGCCGTCGGTTCGGGTTCGGATCACGGGACGGAATCCCGTTCGTTTCCAAAGGTCTTTGCCCTTCGCTCGTCTACCGGTTACCAATGGACGATGCCGCGCGAGCGCGTGACGCCGCGCGCGAGGCGCTCGCGGACGTCGAGCCCGAACAGCTCCGCGAGGCCCTCGACGCGCGAATCGGCGAGGCGGCGGTGACCCCCGGCGTGCTGGCGCTGGTCACCGCTCGCGCGCTCGACCCCGACGTCGAGCTCGGCGACGTGACCGATCGCGCCGCCGGCGTACAGCTCATCTACGAGGGGTTGCGGCTCACCCGTACGGTGGCCCGCGAGGAGCCGTGGGTGACCGCGCCGACCGCCGCCGACATCGACGCGGACATGGACATCCTCGCTGCCGACGTGCTCGTCTCCCGCGGCTTCTCGCTCCTGGCGTGTACCGACGCCGCCCGCCCCGCGGTCGACGTGGTGCGCGCGTTCGGCCGCGACCAGACGCTCCGCGACCGCGAGGGGACGGACGCCGAGACGGCGGTCGGGCTCGACCGCAACCTGGAGGTCGACGCGCTGGAACTCGCCGTCGTCGCCGGGACCACGGCGGTCGGCGGCGACCCGCCCGAGGAACTCCTCGCGTACGCCCGCGACCTCGCGGCCGACTGCGACGGCGAGTTCCCGCCCGCGGGCCGGGCGCTACCTGAGACGACCGCCGACCGTATCGCCGATATCTCGGATCGCGCCGTCAGCGCGACCGATCGGTGACCGGATCGGGGACGACGCCGGAACCGGTCCCGATTCCCGGACGTCGCGCCCGCGGATCGAAACCCATAAAGTCGAATCCGGTCAACAACTGAGTGCGTGCCTGGGTAGCTTAGCGGTAAAGCGCGTCCTTGGTAAGGACGAGACCCCGAGTTCAAATCTCGGCCTAGGCTCTTCCTGCGACCTCGCCGCTCATTCGCTACCTCCGGTTACGAACGTCGCCGCCCGCCGGACCAGCGCGTCGTGCGGGTCGACTTCGGATCGCCGCGCGAGCACCTGCTCGAACGCCTCGTCGAGGCCCCGGTCCGTCAGTCGCGCCATCGCCGCCGCGGCGACCGCCGGGCTGCGGGAGGCGCCGGCCGAGCAGTGAACCAGGACGCGCTGTCCGGCCTCGCGCCGCTCCACGACCGTCTCCGCGGCGGTGGCGAACGCCTCGTACTCGTTTCGCGGCCCGTCCGTCATCGGCGCGTCGACGCGAGCGACGGCGCCGGTGTCCGGGTCGTCGTACGTCAGCGACACGACGGCGTCGACGCCGCGGCGCCGGAGCAGCGACTCGTCTTCGGCGTCCGACATCGTCCCCACGAGGAGCCCGGGGGCGACCTCATCCATTTTTACACACGCCGTTGGCCGGCCGTTCGGACGCGACCGAATTAAACGCACCTCGTTCGCGGCACGGTTTATCCGACGACCGACGGCGGTCGGGAGCTCGCCGCCAGTACGCGGTTCCTTTATCTCCCGTCGCCGACCGACACGCCACATGGGCAAACACGAGCGCGGCTGGGTCGAGGCCACGGAGAAGCTGACGGCGCAGCTCGCGAACGGCGCGGAGCCGGACGCCGACCTCGAAGAGCGGGGGCGACCCGATCTCGGCGAGGCGCTCGCCGACCGGCTCCGGAGCGACTTCCCCGACCTGACCGCGGTTCGCCACGCCGGCAACTCCTACGACTCGCTGGGCGATCTGATCGTCGAGTCGCCCGACGGGGAGACGTTCGTCGAGGCCAAGTTCGTCGCGAGCGGCGGCACGCGGGCGAACCTCGGGCAGGACACGCTGACGCAGTTCGGGCTCTTCGAGGACGCGACGGCGTGGAGCGACTTCCGCGAGGAGATCGGGTTCCCCGAGGACCGCGAGGCGCTCCTTCGCGAGTTCGACGGCTACCCGGACGACGTCCGCGACTGCGACTGGTCGTACAAGTCGGCGGTGTACGACCGCGCGAAACACCTCAAGAACGTCCTCGACGTCTCGCGGGGGCAGAACACGGGGTCGCGGGCGGACGAGGTCCTCACGGACTCGGACGCGACGGAGGGAGAGCGCGAGGCGGCCCGGATCGTCAACGCGATCCTCGACCTCGACCGCGAGGAGAAGCTCGCGTACTTCGACCACCTCCGCGAGGCAGAGCAGAACCCGCGCAACGTCGAGACGTTCGCGCACCTGATCGTCTGCGGCTACCACACCGCCGACGCGCTCGAAGCACACTTCGACGACGATCTTGAAGAGATCAAGCGGCTGCTCGAAGCCGACGCCTACCGCCTCTACGAGGTGAACAGGAACAGCGGGACGGTGTCGGTCGAGAACCCCTCGGAACTGCTCGCCGGGTTCGACTGGCGGGATACCCGCGTCGAGATCCCGGAAGACGGGACCTCCGTGAGCGTGGTGACGGGACCGCCGGGCGACCGGCGGCGCGTGCTGAACATCGCGTACAACTGGAAGAACAAGTTCCAAGGGATCCAGACGCCGTCGATGAACGTGTTTGTCCCGGAGGCATGAGCCGGGGCGGTCCCGAGGCGTGAACCCGCGGTCGGCGAGACCCCGGGCCGCCTCGGCGACCCGCATCCTTTTGCGCTCGGACGCTAAGGATCATCCATGTCACGCGGCCGCCGGAAGCCGGACTGGCTGAAGTCGCGCCCGCCGTCCGGGAGTCGGTTCACGGAGATCAAGTCCACCCTCCGCGAGCACGACCTCCACACGGTCTGCGAGGAGGCGAACTGCCCGAACATGGGCGAGTGCTGGTCGGGGAACGACGGCCCGGGCACGGCGACGTTCATGCTGATGGGCGACCGCTGCTCGCGCGGCTGTAACTTCTGCGACGTCGAGACGGGCGGGATGGAGCCGCTCGACCCGGACGAGCCCGCCAACGTCGCGGACGCGGTCGCGGAGATCGGGTTAGACTACGTCGTCCTCACGTCCGTCGACCGCGACGACCTCGCCGACGGCGGGTCGGCGCACTTCGCCGAGACGATCCGGGCGATCAAGCGCCGCGACCCCGAGATCCTCGTCGAGACGCTCATCCCGGACTTCCAGGGCGACCCGGAAGCGATCGATCGCATCATCGACGCCGGGCCGGACGTGATCGCCCACAACGTCGAGACGGTCGAGCGCCTCCAGTGGCCGGTCCGGGACCGCCGCGCGAACTACGAGCAGTCGCTCGCCGTCCTCGATCGGGTCGACAAGAGGTCCGACATCCATACCAAGACGAGCCTCATGCTCGGCGTCGGCGAGTACGACCACGAGGTGTACCGGACGCTCGGCGACCTCCGCGAGGTCGGCGTCGACGTGGTCACCTTCGGCCAGTACCTCCAGCCCTCGCGCTCGCACCTCGACGTGTTCGAGTACGTCCACCCCGACATCTTCGAGACGTGGCGGCGGGTCGCCGAGGAGGAGTTCGACTTCCTCTACTGCGCGTCGGGCGCGATGGTCCGGTCGTCGTACAAGGCCGGCGAGCTGTTCGTCGAGGCGCTGTTGCGCGAGGGGCGCTCGCCGGAGGCGGCGCGGCGTCGGGCGCGGGCCGCGGGCGGCGACTGAGGCCGCGTTCGGGACGCGGTGGGGGGTGACAGCTGTCAGGCGCTTTCGAGGTATCGATGTTTGTCCGAACAGCGAGTTATTTACCGCTCGGTGACCCACCCTGTGTCAGTGAGACGTACACATGGGAACAACTGACTCGTCGATCGTCGACGCGGCGCGGGCTCGGCCGGGGCTTCTCTTCGTCGTCCTCCTTGCGGGCCTGCTCCTCGTCGATCTCGCGGCGAAGCTCGCGGGTGTCGGCCTCGGCCCGATAGGAGGGTCGCTCTCCGTCGACCGGCTCGGCTCGAACCTCTGGAACGGGGTCGTGATCGGCCTCGTGATCGGGCTCGCGGGGATCGGCCTCTCGATGACGTACAGCATCCTCTCGTTCGCGAACTTCTCGCACGGTGACCTCGTCAGCGTCGGCGCGTTCTCCGGGTGGGGCGTCGCGTTCCTGATCGCCGGCCTCGGCGACATCCCGGTCCGCGCGCTCCTGACGGTCCGCGACGCCGGGAACGCCTCGCCGGGCGCCATCGGCGCGCACATCCTCACGACGCCGGGCGCGATCCTCGTCGGACTGGTCGCGGCGTTCGTCGTCACGGCGCTGCTCGCGGTGGCGCTCGACCGCGCGTTCTACAAGCCGATGCGGGATCGCGACGGGATCTCCCTGCTCATCGCCTCTATCGGCGCGGCGCTCATCGTCCGTTACCTGCTCCAGTTCGGGTACGGCTCCGACCGGCGCGGCGTGACCGCCAGCGTCGACGCGTCGAACCTCGCGTTCGACCCGCTCGGGCTCTCGGTGAACGCGCACGAGCTCACCATCCTCGTGGCCGCGGTCGGACTGATGCTCGCGATGCACGGCATGCTCCAGCACACGAAGCTCGGCACCGCGATGCGGGCGATGGCCGACAACAAGGACCTCGCGCTCATCACCGGCATCCCGGCCGAGCGCGTCGTCACCGCCACGTGGATCATCGGCGGCGGGCTCGCGGGGGCGTCCGGCTACCTCTACGTGCTGCTCCGCGGGACGATCCAGTTCGACTTCGGCTGGCTCCTCCTGCTCCTCATCTTCGCGGCCGTGATCCTCGGGGGGATCGGCTCGGTGTACGGCGCCATCGTCGGCGGCCTCGTCATCGGCGTCGTGTTCACCACCTCGACGATCTGGATCCCCTCCGACTTCAACCAGGCCGCCGCGTTCGCCGTGATGATCCTGATGCTGTTGTTGCGCCCAGAGGGACTGTTCGGCGGGGTGACGACCGCATGAGCGACGCCGACGCACCCGGCGGCTCCGCCTCCGGGCCGTCCGCGGGCGGGTCGGAGGCGCCCGAGAGCGCGACGGCGGCGCTGGTCGAGGCCGCCCGCGAGAGCGACCTCGGGCTCGTGGTCGGGACGCTGCTCGCGATCTACGCCGCGGCGACGCTGCTGACGTTCACCGACGGGCTCAACAGCGTCGTCGGACTCCTAGAGACGCTGACGTTCCTCGGGCTCGTCTACGCGCTCACCGCGCTCGCGTTGAACCTCCAGTGGGGGTACACCGGCCTCTTCAACATCGGCGTCGCCGGGTTCATGGCCGTCGGCGTGTACACGATGGGAATGGTCGTCCGTTCGCCGGACCCCGCCTTCGGGCCGCCCGGGCTCGGACTGCCGCTCCCGGTCGGCATCGTCGCCGGAATGGGCATGGCGGCGCTGCTCGGCGGGGTCGCCGCCCTGCCGGCGCTGCGACTCAAGGCCGACTACCTCGCCATCGTGACGCTCGGCCTCTCGGAAATCGTCCGCCTGTCGCTCCAGTCGAGCGCCTTCGACAACTTCCTGCGCGACACGATCGGCGCCGGAACGGGCGGGGGTCGCGGGATGGGGATGCCGGACAACCCGGTCCGCGACCTGTTCCTCGTCGACGGGCAGGCGGGGACGCCGACCGCGTTCGGCGACCTCGTCTTCGGCGTCTTCGGGAGCGATGGCCTCGGCATCTCGCAGCCGATCCTCATCGGGTGGGGGTACATCGCCGTCCTCGCCGCCTTCCTCGTCGGCTTCTACCTCCTGCTCGAACGCCTCGGCCGCTCGCCGTTCGGCCGGACGATGAAGGCGATCCGGGAGGACGAGCTCGTCGCCGACTCGCTCGGCAAGGACGTGAACCTCGTGAAGATCAAGGTGTTCGTCATCGGCTGCGCGCTGATGGGGCTCGCTGGCATCCTCTGGTTCGGCAGCCAGGGCAACGTCTCGCCGACGCCGCAGTTCCGGCCGCTCCTCACCTTCTACGTGTTCATCGCGGTGATAATCGGCGGGTCGGGGTCGAACACCGGCTCCGTCCTCGGCGGGATCGTCTTCGCGGCGGTACTGTTCGAGGGGCCCCGCCGCGTCGGCGGGACGGTCCGGGGACTCATCGACGCGCAGACGCCGCCGTCGTTCGCCGACGCGGTCGCCTCGCTGGACCCGGTGACGTTCCTCGCGTACGCGACCGAGAACGTCGCGCCGCTCCAGTTCGTCTTCCTCGGGCTCGTGCTGGTGTTCATCATCCACCGACGGCCCGAGGGGATCCTCGGCGACCGGATCGAGACGGCCGCGGCCGTCGACCTCTCCGAGCGGCCCGCCGGAGGTGAGAGCGATGAGTAGCGACGCCCCCGACCCGAGCGACTCCGCCGAGACCGACGCGGACGCGCCCAACCCGGGAGACGTCGCCGCCACCGACCCCGTCACCGCGACGGCGGACGGAACGATCGGCGAGCCCGAGGCGAACGACAGCGAGGTGGAGGAGGCGGCGAAACACGTCCCGTCGGGGTCTCCCTCGGAGGCACCCCCGCTCCGCGTGGAGGGGTTGGTCAAGCGCTTCGGCGGCGTCACCGCCGTCGACGGCGCCTCCTTCGAGGTCGAGTCCGGCTCGCTGACCGGGCTCATCGGGCCGAACGGCGCAGGCAAGTCAACGACATTCAACTGTATCACCGGCGTCCACGAGCCGACCGGCGGGTCGGTGTACTTCGAGGGCGAGGAGATCACCGGCCTCAAACCGCACCAGATCGCGCGGGAGGGGCTGGTCCGGACGTTCCAGATCGCCCGCGAGCTCTCCGAGATGACCGTCTTGGAGAACCTCATGCTCGCGCCGCAGGGGCAGCTCGGCGAGTCCGCGATCCGCGCGGTGACGCCCGGGCTCCGCGGCGCCGTCGTCGAGGAGGAGACCGCGCTCCGCGAGCGGGCGTGGGAGACGCTGGAGTTCTTCGAGATCGATCACCTCGCGCACGAACACGCGGGGAACCTCTCCGGCGGACAGCGGAAGCTGCTGGAGATGGCCCGGGCGCTGATGACCGACCCCGAGATGGTGCTGCTCGACGAGCCGCTCGCCGGGGTCAACCCGACCTTAGAGGAGAAGCTCCTCGACCGGATCCACGACCTGCGCGCGGACGGCTACACCTTCCTACTCGTCGAGCACGACATGGACATCATCATGGAGAACTGCGAACGCGTCATCGTCATGCATCAGGGCAGCGTGCTCGCCGAGGGGACCGGCGACGAGATACGGAACGACGAGCGGGTCATCGAGGCGTACCTGGGTGAGGAGCTATGACGGCCGACGCAGCGGCGGACGACGCGGAGACGACAGCCGCCGAGACGGAAGCGAGCGAAGCCGGTGATTCGGACGCGACTGCCACCGCCGGCACCGACCACGCGATCGACGGCGACGCGATCCTTCGCCTGCGCGACCTCGACGCCGGGTACGGCGACCTCCAGATCCTCTCCGACGTGGTCCTTGACGTGGCCGACGGGGAGTACGTGACCGTCGTCGGGCCGAACGGCGCCGGGAAGTCGACGGTGATGAAGACCGTCTTCGGGCTCACGACCCACATGGGCGGGACCGTCGAGTTCGAGGGGGAGCCGATCCACGGGCTGGCGCCCGAACAGATCATCCGCGAGGGGGTCGGCTTCGTCCCGCAGAACGACAACGTCTTTCCCGGACTCAGCGTCCGCGAGAACCTCGAAATGGGCGCGTACATCCTCGACGAGGTGCCTGAAGACCAGATCGAGACGATCTACGACCGCTTCCCGATCCTCAGGGAGCGCAGCGAGCAGAAGGCCGGAACCCTCTCCGGCGGGCAACGGCAGATGGTCGCGATGGGGCGAGCGCTCATGCTCGACCCCGACCTCCTGCTGCTCGACGAGCCCTCGGCCGGCCTCGCCCCGGACCTCGTCTCCGACATGTTCGACCGGATCGACAGGATCAACGATGGGGGGACGGCGGTGCTGATGGTCGAGCAGAACGCGAAAGAGGCGCTGCGCCGCTGCGACCGCGGGTACGTGCTGGTGAACGGCGAGAACCGCTACACCGACCGCGGCGACGTACTGCTCGCGGACGAGGGCGTGCGACAGGACTTCCTGGGCGGGTAGCCGTCCGCCGCGTCGCACTCGTGTCAGGGGTCGGCGGCGACCCAAGGGCAGGGGGCCGGTGCCGACGCGGACGGACCCCGTCCGTTTAACAGCGCGTGCGTCGTCTGTTCTCGTATATGGTCGAAGCTCTTCTTCTCGTCGGCGTCGCGGTGGCGGCGTTCGTCGGATACAACATCGGCGGGGCGACGACGGGACCGGCGTTCGGGCCGGCGGTCGGCGCGGACGTGCTATCGAAGGCCGGCGCGGCGGGGCTGATGTCGGTGTTCTTCTTCGTCGGGGCGGGGACACTGGGCCAGCGCGTCGTCACGACGCTCGGCGAGGACCTCGTCACCGGGGCGAACGTGTTTACGCTGGAGACGAGTATCATCGTCCTCTTTTTCATCGGCGGCGCGCTGTTCGTCGGCAACTTCGCCGGCGTCCCGGCGTCGACGTCGATGACGGCGGTCGGCTCCATCGCCGGGCTCGGGATCGCGACGAACACCCTCGACTGGGCGGTGATGGGCGAGATCGCGATCTGGTGGCTCGTCGCGCCGATCATCGGGTTCTGGGTCTCGGGCGTCGTCGGCCGCTACTTCTACTCGGCGATCGACCGCTGGGTGGCGATCGAAAGCACGGAGGGTGCGCTGTTCGAGTTCGACCGGTCGGGGCCGATACCGCGCCCGACCCTCGGCCCGAACACGACCCGACGCGAGCTGACGGGAGGAGTCGTCGTCATCGCGATCGGCTGCCTGATGGCGTTCTCCTCGGGAACCTCGAACATCGCGAACGCCATCGCGCCGCTGGTCGCGCTGGACGGCGTGGAGATGACGCCGATGATCCTCCTCGGCAGCGCCGCCGTCGCGGTCGGCGCGTTCACCATCGCCCGACGGACGCTCGACACGCTCGGTAACGACATCACCGACCTCCCGCTGACGGCCGCCATCGTCGTCGCGGTCGTCTCCTCCGGGATCGTGATCAGCCTCTCCGCGGTCGGCATTCCGGCGTCGTTCGTCATCATCGCGACCATGTCGATCGTCGGGCTCGGCTGGGGGCGCGCGACCCGCACGGTGACCGTCCGACAGGGGATCAAAGGCGAGAAGGAACCGACGGTCTCCGTCGGGGCGCTGACGGCCGACGAGATGCCGGCGATCGGGGAGGGCGACGCGAGCGACGTCCCCTCGGCGTCGGACCTGTTCAACCCGGGAACGAGCGCGCGCGTCGTGCTGATGCAGAACGTCGTGCCGATCCTCTCGACGGTGGGCGCGCTGGTGACGTTCACCGCGCTCTTCGCGTTCGTCTGGTAGCGGAACTCGACGGCCGCGGTCCGAGCGCGTCAGCGGCCGAACCGGCGCTGTCGGTCCTGGAAGTCCAAGACCGGGCGGAGATACTCCCGCCTGCGGAAGTCGCGCCAGTTCACGTCGGTGAAGTAGAGCTCGGCGTACACGGACTGCCAGATTGCGAAGTCGGAGAGCCGCTCGGCGCCCGTCTTGATGACCAAGTCGGGCTCTTCGGGGAATAGCAGCCGCTCCGAGACGTCGGCCTCGTCGATGGCGTCCGGCGTGATCTCGCCGGCCGCGACGTCGTTCGCCAGTTCGCGGACGGCGCCGGCGAACTCCGCCTTACCGCCGAGGCCAACCAGTATCCGGACCGGCGCGTCGGTGTCGCCCGCGGCGGAGTCGCCGCCGAGGTCGCTTCCCGCTTCCCCCGGCGCGTCGGCGTCTGGGCCGCGGACCACCGTCTCCGCGGGGACATCGAGCCGGCGGAGCTCGCGGATCAGCGTCGGAGCCACGGCCCCGTCGAGGACGGAGACGGAGACAGTGACGCGCTCCGCACCGTACTCGAACGCCCAGCCGATGGCCGACGACAGCGTGTCGAACGCGCCGTCGGCGAGGAGGTCCCGCTCCGTGAGGACGAGGGCGACGTGCGCCGGCGGCTCGGCGTCGTGGAGACGGTGGCGCGTCGCGAGATACGTGTCGTAGAGACCCACGTCAGGGGGATCCGGTCGCGCGTATAAATGGTTTCCCGACGACGAGGGGTTTAATTCGCTGACGCCCCTATCGGAGTCGATGGCAGACGCCTACCGCGGGGTGTTCGGCGCGATCCCGTACGCGTTCCGCGCGACCGAGTCCTGGACGATGCGGGCGTACGCCGCGCTCGGCGCGCTGGCGGCCGGGTTCGTCGCGCTCGTCGTCACTCTCGCCTTGGTCGTCTGGATGGGCGAAACCGTGTCGGCGCAAGGGGGGACGTTCCTGTTCTCGCGGTCGCTGTTCGTGGTCGCCGGGCTCGGCGCCGTCGGCCCGCTGCTCGCGCCGATACTGTTCGTCGCCCGGCGCCACCGCCGCGGCGACCGGGTCGCGGCCACGTACGACCGGTGGATGGGAGTCGCCGGCTTCCTGTTCCTGCTCTCGTTGTACCTCGGAATGGTCATCTCGGCGCCCGAGGGGCTCCGAGACCCGAGCGGCTCCGTCCTCGTCAACGCGCTGTACGCGCTCCCGCAGCTGGCGGGGTTCGTCCCGCCCGTCGCGGCCGCGCTCGCCGTCTTCGCGACGCACTTTCGACTCCGCGGCGGGACTGACGACGGCGCGGCCGTCGACGGCGACGCGTCGGGCGACGCCGGCGGGCCGGCGTGAAACGACGGCCCGCGGCCGCGGCTCGAAAGCCGGAAGTCGTCAGAGCGACTAGCCGAACGCAATGACCGACGAGAAGGAGAGCACGTTCCTCGTCACGCACGTCGAGAGCGACTCGGCGGTGCTGAAAGATGTCCACGACGGACAGGTTCACACGCTGAGCTCGAACCCCGGCCTCGACGTCGACGACGCCGTCGAGGCGACCGTCGCCCCCGACCCGCCGATGGAGGTCACCTATCAGGTGGTCGAGGTCGACGCGCGCCGCGCGCTCTCGATAGAGGAGAGCCCGGAGCCGCCGACCGTTCACGAGCGCGAACTCGCCGCGGAGACCCCGACGGGAGAACTCGCCCGGCAGGAGCGCGCGGGCGTCGGCGAGGTCCACGTGCTGACCCCGCCGGAGTCGGAGACGGAGGCGGCGGTCGCGGACGTGATCGACGACCGGGAGGGGACGCTCTCGCGCGCCGCCCGACTGGGCGTGAACCGCGTCGAGATCCGATCGGAGCCGGGCGTCGTCGCCGTGCGGTACCTCCCGTAACGCGGGGGGTTACAGCCTCGGTCGCCGCCGTCGGCCCACCAGATAAGAAGGCTTATTCGCGCCCGCGGAGGAAGCGGTATTTATGGTAGCGATCGAGGTGCCGGAAGTCAACTACACCGACTACTCGAACCGGCAGCTCGCGGCGGTGCCGCTCGCGTTTCTGGTCCTCGCGCTGGCGATTATCGGCGGCTGGGTCGTCGCCACCGGTGCGCCCGCGAACCTGGGACTGGAGTTCACCGGCGGCGTCGAGCTGCGAGTCGCGGACGACGCGAGCGGCGACGTCGAACAGCAGATCCAAACGGCCTTCGAGCGGGAGCCCGACTCGGTCCGAACGATCCCCGGCGACGACGTCGTCGTCGTCACGTTCCAGGCGTCACAGGACGATCCGGAGGGGCTCGCGAACGATCTCCAAGACCAGGCGGAGGCGGCGGGACTGACCACGACCGCGGTCGATCAGGTGTCGCCGAGCTTCGCGAGCGACACCGCGCGGACCGCCATCATCGGCGTGGCGATCGCGTTCCTCGGGATGAGCGTCCTCGTGTTCGCGCTGTTCCGGACGTTCGTCCCCTCGCTGGCGGTCGTCGCGTCCGCGTTCTCCGACCTCGTCATCCCGATCGCGGCGATGAACCTCCTCGGCATCCAGATGACGCTCGGAACGATCGCGGCGCTGCTGATGATCATCGGATACAGCGTCGACTCGGACATCCTGTTGAACGACTCCGTGCTGCGACGGACCGGCGAGTTCTACGAGTCCGTGAGCCGCGCGATGCGGACCGGGGTGACGATGACGCTCACTTCCATCGCCGCGATGGTCGTGATGGCGATCGGCGCCTCGGTGTTCGGGGTGGGGCTGCTCCGTGACATCGGGATCATCCTCGCGGTCGGGCTCTGCGCCGACCTGATGAACACGTACCTGATGAACGTCTCGCTGCTTCGCTGGTACAAGTTCGAGGGGGTGGCGCGGTAATGCTCGAACCGATCAAGAAGAACTGGCGAATCCTGCTGCTCGTCGTCGTCGTGATCGGGTCGTCCGTGGCGCTCTTCGCTCCCGGGTTCGGGCCGGAGCCGGCGCCCGGGGAGAACGTCAGCGAGGCCCAGCAGGGGGTCACGAACCTCCAGTACGGCCTCGATCTGGCGGGCGGGACGCGGGTCCGCGCGCCGCTTTCGGGATACACCGCGACGGATGTCGCGTTCGGCGGTGACACGCCCGAGAGCGTCGCGGACGCGGTCGCGGCCGAACTGGACAACGCCTCCGTCCGAAACGTCGGCGTCGTTCCGGAAGAGGGCGCGGTCGAGGTGACGAAGCCGTCCGTGACGGAGTCCCAGTTCCGCGCGGCGATGGACGCCGCGGGCTACGAGTACGCGGAGGTTCGGTCGGGTGTCACGCAGGAGACGCGCGACGAGACGATGAACGTCATCCAGGGGAAGATCAACGAGGCGGGCCTCTCGGGCGGCAGCGTCCAACAGATCCAGTCGATCACCGGGGAGTACTTCATCCTCGTCGAGGTGCCGGGGCAAGGCCGGCAAGAAGTGATCGACCTCCTCGAGGAGCGCGGGACCGTCCGGATCGACATCGCGTACCCGGACGGAAACGGCACCGCGGTTCAGGAGGGAACGCTGACCCAAGGCGACTTCGAGACGATCGGGACCGCGGCCCAGAGCGACCGCGGTACCGGAGCGTACGTCCCGGTCACAGTGCGCAACACCGCCGAGAGCGGCCAGTCGCCGGCGCACTCCTTCCAAGACGCCGTGGCGCAACGCGGCTTCGCCGACGCGTACCAGACGGGGGCGGACCGGTGCGGATACAACGAGGAGACCGGTGAGATAGAGAACTCGAACCCGTGTCTCCTGCTCGTCGTCGACGGCGAGGTCGTCAACTCCTTCGGGATGGACCCGGGCCTCGCGGACAGCATGGCGGCCGGCTCGTGGGCCGACACCGGGAACTTCCGGCTCACGACGGGCGAGTTCGCCGAGGCGCAGACCATTTCGCTGAACCTCCGCGCCGGCGCGCTCCCGGCCGACCTCGACATCAGCGGGGAGGGGACTTCCTCGTCCATCTCGGCCTCGCAGGGTGAGAACTTCCGGACGTACTCGCTGGTCATCGGCGTGCTCTCGGTGTTGGCGGTCGCCGGGATGGTGTTCCTCCGCTACCGCGAACCGCGCGTCGCGCTCCCGATGATCGTCACGGCGCTGACGGAGGTGTACGCCCTGCTCGGGTTCGCGGCGCTGCTCGGCTACCCGCTCGAACTCGCGGTGATCGCCGGCTTCATCGCGGTCGTCGGGACCGGTGTCGACGACCTCGTCATCATCGCCGACGAGGTGATGAGCGAGGGCGACGTGAACTCGAAGAAAGTGTTCGACTCCCGGTTCCGGCGGGCGTTCTGGGTGATCGGCGCGGCCGCGGCCACGACCATCATCGCGATGTCGCCGCTGATGGTGCTGTCGCTCGGCGACCTCTCCGGGTTCGCCATCTTCACCGTCCTCGGCGTGCTGGTCGGTGTGCTGATCACCCGGCCAGCGTACGGCGACATCCTGCGCCGCCTGCTGACGGTCAAATAAGCCGACCGACCGCGCGTCGGCGACCCCTAATTCTCGACCGGATGTGACGTTCGATCGGTTTCCGATCGCTCACAGCGACGGTTTTCGAGATCACCGTTTCGACTCGCCTCTCGTTATGCCTTTGGCAAGAACAGAAAACGCATCCGACAAACTATTAATTTAGACCAGTCAAAAACGTCTATGCCGACCGACGCCGTCGAAGATTATCTCAAGTCGATCTATCGGATCGAGTCGCGGGTGGGACCGCCCGTCTCGACCTCACAGATCGCGGACTCGCTCGACAAGACCCCCGCGACGGTGACAAGCATGGTGGAAACGCTCGCCGACCGCGGCCTGCTCTCCCGCGAGAAGTACACGGGCGTCGAGCTCACGCCCGCGGGCGAGGTCGCCGCGCTGGAGGTCGTCCGCCGACACCGCCTCATCGAGGCGTTCCTCGCAGAGCAGCTGGACTACGAGGCGACCGAGGTCCACGACGAGGCTGACGCGCTCGAACACCACGTCAGCGAGGAGTTCACGCGTCGGGTCGAGCGCGTCCTCGACTACCCCGCCGCCGACCCGCACGGTGACCCGATCCCGCCGGCCGACCTCTCGACGCCGGAGGACGCCGGGACGACGCTCGTCGCGGCGCTGGATCCGGGTGAACGGGGAACGGTCGCCCGCGTCAGCGACCGCGACCCCGACGTGCTGGAGTTCCTCGTCGACGCCGAGATAACGCCCGGAACGACCGTCGAGGTCGTCGATATCACCTCCTTCGGGCTGGTCACCGTCCGGACGAGCGACGGGGACGAACACGGGCTGCCGGAGGCGGTCGCGGACCGCGTGTACGTTCGGCGCGCCGCGGAGTCGACCGCCGCGACCGACGGTCAGGAGGCGGGCGACGCATGACCGGCTACGTCGAGATCGTCGCGATCGCGTTCGTGACGCAGCTCGCGGTGCTGCCGGGCGAGAAGGTACAGCTGATGATCGCCGGGCTCTCCACGCGGTACGATCCCAAGGTCGTCGTCGCGGCCGCTGGCTCGGCGTTCGCCGGGTGGACCGCCGTGGAGATCGCGTTCGGGCAGGCACTCCAGTCGGCGCTCCCGCCGGTCGTGTTGGACGCGATCACCGCGGTGTTGTTCTTCGTCTTCGCGGTCCTGCTGTACCGGTCCGCGCCGTCGCGCGGGACGACCCCGGAAGCGGAGCGCACCGACGGCGGCTTGGCCGCGTTCGACGACCTCTCGCTCCCGGGGCGGCTCGACAGGTACTCTGGGTCGCTCGGCGGCTTCTTCCCCATCTTCCTACTCACCGCGACCGGCGAGTTCGGCGACAAGACGCAGCTCGTCACCATCGGCCTGGCGGTCCAGTACGGCGCGACTTCGGCCATCTGGGCCGGCGAGATGCTCGCGATCATCCCGGTGAGCCTCGCGAACGCCTACTTCTTCCACACGTTCGCCGGCCGGGTCGACATGCGGCTCGCGCACTTCGGCTCCGCGCTGCTGTTCGCCTTCTTCGGCGCGGACACGGTGCTGGCGATCGCGACCGGCTTCTCGGTGTGGGAGACGATCGTCGGGACGCTCGGCGGGGTCATCGCCGGGCTGTTCTGAGGGCTGAGCGCCGAGCGGCTCCGGCCCGCTTTCAGAACTCGTCTAACGCCGACTGCTCGGCGGCCGCCAGCGCGTCCTCACAGGTCGCCCACGACTCGCGCGCACAGTCGGGTAGCGCCCTGTGGTCGCCGACGTACGCGGCGAGGAAGGCTCGCGTGGCCGGGTCGCTCGGGTAGCCGCTCCCGATGTCGTAGTCGGGATACGTGGCGTCGAGGTCGGCCATCGCGGCGTCGCGGACCACCTTGGCGACGACGCTCGCCGCGCCGACGACGGGGTCGTCCTCGTCGGCGCCGTGGGCGGCCGTCACGTCGACCGCGGGGTGGGTCCCATCGTCGCCGCGGGCTCCGTCCGCACCGTCGCCCTCGACGAACTCGCCGAGCCGCCGCGCGAACCGCTCCTCGCTGGTGTCGCCCGCGTCGGCGACGACGCGGACCGGTTCGGCGACGCCAGCGGGGAGGTCGGCGAGGGTGTCCCGGACCGCCAGCGCCTGACCACGGACGGTGAGGGTGTTCATGTCGGTGTCGGGGCGGTCGATCTCGTCGGGGTCAACGCGGGCGACGCCGACGGCGACGGCCGGGTCGCCCCGGAGGGCCGCCGCTATCTCCTCGCGTCTGGCCGGCGCGACCCGCTTCGAGTCGTCCACGCCGGCGGGGAGGTCCGCCGGGTCGGCGGCGACCGCCGCCGCGACCATCGGTCCGAGCGCGGGTCCCTTGCCGGCTTCGTCGACGCCGAGGTACACGCGTCGCTGGTGGGCGTGCGGGCTGAAATACCTTCAGAAAGGCCGCGTTCAGTCGAGCAGGACCGCGTTGACCTGGCCGGTCTGGCCGGGGCGGGATGTGACGCGTGCGCGGCCGGCGGATGTCTCGATGACGGCGCCCTTCGTGACGATGTTCCGGCGGGCGTAGTTGACGTTCGCGGGGTTGTCGACGACGTTCTCGATCTCGGCCTCGCTGACCTCGCCGTCGTCGGCGACCTGCGCGACGTTCGTCGAGAGGGCGCGGACCTTCTTCTCCGTGCCGCGGGAGTCGATGTACTGGAGTCGGGTCTCGCCGACGGTCGTCTCGGCGGGCTCGCGGCCGAGCTGGTGGCGCTTCTTGTTCGAGGCGTGCTTGAGTCGGCCGCCGGTCCGCTTGCGCGTGGAGCGTCCCTGGTCTTTCATACGGATACGAACAGCCAGCGAATACTTGAACCGTTCGACTCGTCGCGCCGAGACCGGCGGCGCGAGCGGGAGCAGCGGCGCGAGCCCGCTCGAATCCGCGGCGCGGGCCGAGTCAGCGCCGCGAGCCGAGCGGGCGAACCAACCCAGCTCTACGCGAACGCGCGCTCAAACGCGCGGACTCCCTCGTCGGTGCCGACGACGACGAGCTCGTCGCCCCGCTCGACCCGCGTCTCCGGGCCCACGTCGGTGACGAGCTCGTCGCCCCGTTCAATCGCGATGACGGTACAGCCGGTGGTCTCGCGGACGGCGGCCTGTCCGACCGTCCGGCCGACCAGCGCGGACGCCTCGGTCCTGACGACCTCGACGTGGGTGTCTAGCGAGAGCACGTCCCGGTCCGCGAGCACGGCCGACGCCGACATCCGCCCGGTCACCGTCGAGAGCGAGAGCACGTAGTCGGCCCCGGCGCGGTGCATCTTCGGCACGCTCTCGGCGTCCTCGACCCGCGCGAGCAGCTCCACGTTCGGCGCCAGGTCGCGCACCACGAGCGTCGCGAACTCGGCCGTCGTGTCGTCGGGGAGCGCGAGGACGACCGTCCGCGCGTCCGCGACGCCGGCGTCCCGCAGCGTGTCCGGCTCCGTCGCGTCCCCGACCACGTCGATCGCCTCGGCGCCGTCGCGGTCGACGACCGTCACCGGCAGGTCGGCCGATTCGAGCGCGTTCGCGACGGTCTTCCCGACCTGCCCGTGTCCGATGACGACCGTCTCGCCCGCGCCGAACCGGCGGGCTGCCGCGTTCGTCAGGTCCACGAGCCGCTCCACCTGTCCCTCGGTCCCGGAGACGAGCAGAACTGTCCCCGCAGACAGCGTCGCGTCCGGCGGCGGCGCCGCCTCGAACGCGCCGTTGAACCACGCACCGATCACGTCGACGCCGGTACGCTCGCCGATCCGACTCCCGGCGAGCGTCGATCCGGCGAGGCCGCTCCCGTGGTGGATCGATACCTCCGCGATCCGCAGGTCGCCGACCGCGACCGCCTCGTCGAGGTCGGTCCGCACCGCCGTCGTCACCTTCGAGGCGAGGCTCTCGCCGAGCAGCGACCGCGGGGAGAGCACCTCGTCGGCGCCGGCGAGCCGGTGGTACCGCTCTCGGCTCGGGTCCGCGACGACGCTTAGCGCGCGGACGTCGGCCGAGAGTTCCTTCGCGGCGAGGACAATGCTCGCGTCGACCCGGTCCGGGAGGTCGGTGACGAGGGCGCGGGCGGCGCCGAGGCGGGCGCTCTCGAGCCCCGCCGTCGTCTCCGGGTCGGCGCGGATCACCATGTGACCCGCCTCGTACAGCGCCAGCGCCCGGTCCGGGTCGGGTTCGACGACGACGTAGGTGACCCCCGCCGAGTCGAACTCGTCCAGGAGCGCGTCGGAGCGCGTGGTGTCGGAGGCGACCACGACGTGGCCGCTCAGGTCCGCGTCCAGCGACCGGGGGACGGTCGTCGAGAACGCGGACTCGAGGAGCGGCGTGGCGACGACCGGCAGCGCCCCGATGAGAAGCACCATGCCGACCAGGTCCATCACGGCGATGAACGCGTGCATCTCCTGGGTCTGCCACGACGAGGCGTCGCCACCGAACCCGGTCGTCGTGAACATCTCGATCGCGAATTGGAACGACTCGATCAGGGTGCGCGGGTCGTTCTCGTACACCCGCATCCCCCACCGGTAGGAAACGGTGGTGGAGACGAGCACGACGGCCACGAACGCGATGTACCCGCCGACTCGACGCTTCCACGTGTCCATGGTATCGCCGTACGGCGGCGCCACACAAAAGAGGGAGGAGTGGCGGCCGCGAGCCCCGCCGCCTCGGCGGAAATTCAATGGTTTAAGTCCCGGGGGCCGAACCGTCACGCATGGTGCGGGACCCGTCGCGAGAGCCGGAGCCGCCGTCGGTCGACGAGGTGCTCGACGCGCTGGCCGACGACGCGGCCCGTCGGATCGTCGCGGCGCTCACCGAGCCGAAGACCGCGAGCGAACTCTCCGAGGAGTGCGACATCCCCCTGTCGACGACCTACCGGAAACTGGAGATGCTCACCGACGCCTCCCTGCTGTCGGAGTCGACCGACATCCGGCGGGACGGACAGCACACGACGCGGTACTCGGTGTCGTTCGACGCCGTCACCGTCTCGGTCGGCGACGGCGACGAGGGCGACGCGGGCAGCCGCGAGTTCGACGTGGAGTTCTCTCGGCCGGAGCGGACCCGAGACGAGCGACTGGCCGACCTGTGGTCGGAGCTACGAGAGGAAACATGACTCCCTACATCGACCTGACGATCATCGTCGCAAAGACCGCCATCCTAGTGCTCGGTGGCAGTATCACCTACTACGCGCTCCGCGCGTACGACCGGACCGGCGACCGGTCGCTGCGCGAACTCGGCGTCGGCTTCGGCATCGTCACCGTCGGGGCGCTGTTGGGCGGCGTCTCCCACCAGATTATCGGCGCCGACCTCGCGGTCGGCATCGCCGTCGACGGCCTCCTCACGGCGATCGGGTTCGCGGTCATCGTCTACTCGCTGTACTTAGAGTGAGCCGCGGCCGCGTCCTCGCCCAGGCCGGGCTCCGGTCGGTTTCGACGCGCGACGAACGGTACCCTTTCGCGGCGTTCGGTCGTCCGTTCAGGCCATGAGCGACGCACGCGAGGAGCTCTCCCGCCGGATCGCCGGCGAGATAACGCTGAGCGACGACCCGGGCGCGACGCTCCGGAAGTGGCGGACCGACTTCGACGTCTCACAGACGGAGCTGGCCGACCAGCTCGGCGTCCCCTCGTCAGTCGTCTCCGACTACGAGAGCGGCCGGCGCGAGAGCCCCGGGATCGGCGTCGTCCGGCGGACCGTCGAAGGACTCCTCGACATCGACGAGCGCCGCGGCGGCGGCCGCCTCCGACAGCACGCTCGGGTGCTCTCGGCCGGGTTCGAGAGCGACATCGTCCACGACCTCCGCGAGTACTCGACGGCGGTCCCCCTGGCGGACTTCTACGACGCGATGGGCGCGACGGAGGTCGTCCGCGGCGACCACGACCACGTGAACGGCCACACCGTCATCGACTCGATCCAGGCGATCACGCGGCTCTCCAGCGAGGAGTTCTACCGGCTGTACGGCCAGTCGACGAACCGCGCGCTCGTGTTCACCCGGGTGACGCGCGGCGAGTCGCCGCTCGTCGCGCTGCGGGTCGTGAGCCCGACGCCGAACGCCGTCGTGCTCCCCGGGATCGAGGACGGCGACCTCTGGGACCACGCCGCCGACCTTGCCCGGGTCGACGGCGTGTCGCTGGCCACGTCGAACCGCGACCTCGACGACTGTCTGGCCGACCTCCAAGCGCTGTGACGGCGTCGCGACCGCTTCGGCGGTAGAGACACCGGCGCCGGAACCGCGAGCCTGAAACCGCCGGCGCTCGTCGGACCGGGCATGAGCGAGGACTACGCCGAGCGGCTCCGCGCGAACCGCCGGGAGAAGGACGAGTTCTTCGACGACCACCCGCAGTCGCCGATCCCCCCGGAACACCGGGACGAGTTCGACGGGCTCGACTACTTTCCCCCGAACCCGGACTACCGCGTCGAGGCGACCGTCACCGTCCACGACGGCCCCGATCCGGTCGAGATGGAGACGACCGCGAGCAACCCGGTCCGGTACCTCCGGATCGTCACCTTCGCGCTCGAGATTAACGGGACGGAGCACACGCTCGCGGGCTACCGCCAGGAGGGCGACGACGGCGCCGTCTTCGTCCCTTTCCGCGACAAGACGACCGGCCAGCAGACGTACCACCAGGGTCGGTACATGGAGCTGGCACCCGAGCGCGAGCTCGCCGACGGCGACGCGGTCACGATCGATTTTAACCTCGCGTACAACCCCTTCTGCGCGTACAGCGAGACGTTCTCCTGTCCGCTGCCGCCGGAAGAGAACTGGCTGGAGGTCGTCGTCCCCGCGGGCGAGCGGGCCCCGGACCTCGACTGATCGGCGAGGCGATCGGAAGTACAATTGGTGACGCGGTCGACTGTGCGGCCGCTACGTAGCGCGAAAAAGCGGAAAATCGAACGTCGGGACGTGCCGGAAGCAGTCCGCCGGGGCCGGTCTACTCGAGCGTCTCGCTCGTGACGAGCGTGTCGTCTTCGAGGTAGTGCTCGAGGTGGTGGCCGTGTTCCTCGATGTCTTCGAGGATGTCACGGAGCTGCTCTTCGGTGTTGTAGTCGCCGAGGTTGTTGGCGAGCTGGATGTGCTCGCGGAGCTGCTCGGTGATGTCGCCGAACATCTCGAGGTCGTGCTCCAGCGACGTCCGGATGTCGTAGGCGTCGGCGTCCTCGGGGGTCACCGGTGCGTGCTCCTCGTAGTTCGCGCCGCCCGAGAGCGGCACGCCGCCGAGCGCCTGCGCGCGCTCCGCGAGGACGTCGGCGCCCTCTTCGAGGTCCTCCGCGACTTCGCCGAGGTACTCGTGGATGCCGAGGAACTCGGCGCCCTCGACGAGCCAGTGGTGCTTCTTGACCTGGTGGTAGAGGACGTACGTCGCCGCGAGGTCGCTGTTGAGCGCGTCGACGAGCTGTTCTGCCTTCTCCTCGGGGACGCGGAGCGCTTCGCTCTCGTGAACGTCGCCGTATCGCTGACGTGACTGCTTCTGGGTGCTCATTTCAACTATACATACGCGCGCGACCTACTTAATAGTTCCTACTGAGAAAACTACTTTTTCGAAACTGAAAAGAATAGTTTCAGATGTCGTCGACAGCCCCCACCAGATCGCGCTGCGCGGAGAGCGTGTCTCGGTCGAGGGTCGCGGTCAGCGTCGCCGGTTCCCGGCCGAGCTCGGCGGCGACCGCGCCGTCGGGGCGGACGACGAGGGAGTTGCCCGCGTAGGTCGCCGCCTCCGCCGGACGCGCGCCGCCCGCGGTTCCCGTGCGCCCCGCGCCGACGGTCCACCTGACCCCGTCGAGCGCGCGCGCTCGGACGAGGAGCCGCCAGTTCGCGACGTGGTCGGCGGGCCACGCGCCGACGACGACGAGGGCGTCGACCGCGCGCTCAGCGAACCACGCGCTCTCCGCGACGAAGTTGAGGTCGTAGCAGGTCAGCAGTCCGGTCGGTCCGGCGGGCGTCTCGACGATCACGCGGTCGCCGCCGGGCTCGACCCACTCCGCCTCGTCGTCCCACAGGTGTCGCTTGCGGTAGGCGGAGAACTCTCCGCCGCCGTCCTCGGAGGACCCTCCCGGCGGGACGTACGCGGTCGCGTTGTATACGGCGTCGCCGTCCCGTTCGGCGTACCCCGCGACCACGGCCGGGCCGGCGGTCTCGGCGACGGATTCGAGCCGTGCGCGCGCCACGTCCCGGGACAGCGCGGCCTCCCGGAGCCGTTCGTCGGCCACGAACCCCGTGAGCGCGTACTCGGGAAACACGGCGAGGTCGACGCCGCTCGGCAGGTCGGCGGCCCGATCTCGAAGTCGGTTCGCGTTCGCGTCGACAGCGAGGTCCTCGACCGGGACCTGCGGGACGGCGACGGTCGGATCGTCGGAGGAGCGATCGGTCACGCGGCGGACTTCGACGCGGCGGCCAATAACGTTCGGCCTCTCCGTCCGGCCGCAAGGACGATACGCCCGCGGCGACGACCGGCGGGCATGACCTTCGGCGACCTGTTCGAGCGCGCGGCCGCGCTCGGCGGCGACCTCGACGAGGCGGACGTGCGACGAGCGCTCGACGCCGTGCGCTCGACGGCGGACGGGAACGGTGGCGATTCCGGGGGCGACGGCGACTCCGGCGGTGAGGGGAACGAAGTGACCGACCCCCTCGATCCCAGCCCGGCCCGCGTCGTCGCCGGTGCGGACGCGCTCGCGGCTGATCTCCTCCTCGGCGGCGACGCCCGTGAGGCGCTCGACGCGCTCCGGTCGCACGCGTGGACGACGCTCGTCGCCAGCGACCCGCTCCTCGACGACGCCGAGGCGGTGATCGCGTCCCTCGCGGAGCCAGAGCTAGCGGCAGACTGGCGCGACGCGGTCGAGGCGTGGCGCGAACCGGTCGCGCAGCCCTCGGGCGATCATCCCGCGCTGGCGTCCGCCTACCGCGGCGGCGCGATGCAGGTGATAAGCCTCGACCCCTCGCTGACCGGGCCGGGGGCAGCGGCCGGGCTGCGCGACAGACTCCCCGTGAGCGTCCGGGAGTCGCGCGCGTTCGCGACGGTGTTCGACCCGGCGAAGCTGTATCCGGACGCGGTCGGCGGGGAGTACCCCGGCCCCGACCGCGACCCGCGGACGATGGCGCCGGCCCGCACCGACGGGGACCAGCACCGATAAACCGCCGCCGCCCGGACCGGGGATATGACCGACTCGGACGGTGCGGGCGACCGCGCCGAGGGCGAGAGCGGCGGCAGCGAGGGCGGAGGCGCTAGCGGCGAGGGGGATCCCGAGGACGCGCCGGAGCTCCCCGCCGACCGCGACGCGGTCCGCGACGCGCTCGTCGACTGGTACGAGGCCGACCACCGCGCGTTCCCGTGGCGCCGCACAGAGGACCCCTACGAGATCCTCGTCAGCGAGGTGATGAGCCAGCAGACCCAGCTCGACCGGGTCGTCCCCGCGTGGGAGGACTTCCTCGACGAGTGGCCGACGACCGCCGACCTAGCCGCCGCCGATCGAGCCGACGTGGTCGCCTTCTGGTCCGACCACTCGCTGGGGTACAACAACCGCGCGAAGTACCTCCACGAGGCGGCCGGACAGGTCGAGGACGACCACGACGGGACGTTTCCCGAGGACCCAGACGGACTGAGCGAGCTGATGGGCGTCGGACCCTACACCGCCAACGCGGTGGCGTCGTTCGCGTTCAACAATGGCGACGCCGTCGTCGATACCAACGTGAAGCGGGTGCTGTATCGGGCATTTTCGGAGATACATGATGCTGATGAACCAGACTACGAAACCGTTGCGAGCGCTCTTATGCCGCCCGGAGAATCCCGCGTCTGGAACAACGCAATCATGGAACTTGGTGGTGTCGCCTGTGGGAAGAAGCCCCGCTGTGACGAAGCGGGTTGTCCATGGCGCGAGTGGTGTCATGCTTACCAGACTGGCGACTTCACCGCGCCCGATGTGCCCACACAGCCGAGTTTCGAAGGAAGTCGGCGGCAGTTCCGTGGTCGTATTGTTCGGGTTCTCAGTAACCACGACGAGATGAGTCTCGATACCCTTGGACACAAAATTCGCGTGGACTATACACCAGACGGCGATTACGGACAGGAATGGCTTCAAGATCTGCTTTCAGATTTAGATGATGACGGGCTAATTGAGGTAGAGGAATCAGGCAATGAGACGATCACTCGTCTTGAGTAGCTTCATCCGGTATTCGCCTACCGATAGGCCCGATCTCGCAGTCAAATCGACCCCCTCAGACACCCATTCCACACGGTTTTTAGTAGCATCTCTCAGTTAAGCCTACTATGAGGCTCGACGACTACCCCAAACGAGACGGGAAGCGGGTCTGGCTCAGCCAGAGCGACGAGAACGACGAGGTCGCAGCGCTCATCGACGAGGCGAAGTCCCCCGAGCAGGAGATTGCGTTTCGACTTGGCGTTCAGGCCGGCCTCCGTCGCGAGGAGATCGCCAGCGTCACCAGCAACGACTTCACGCACGCTCCCGACGGCTTCCTCCGCGTCTGGAACGACTATGCGAAACGCGGGAAGTATCGCGAGACGCCGATCCCGAAAGAACTCGCCAGTTCTGTTCGGACGCTGTCGTACGAGCGTGATCCTGACGAGCCGGTTGTCGGCGTTGAGCCGAACTCGATCTATCGCTGGGTGAAGCGAGCTGGCGAGCGACGCTACGCGGCAACTGGTGACCAGGGATGGACTTATCTCGATGTCCATGACCTCCGACGGACCTGGGGCGGACATCTCTTGTGGGACTGTGGTGTCCTTCCCGCCGTGGTAATGAGCTTCGGTGGGTGGGAAGACTGGGAGACGTTCCGGAACCACTACCTCGGAGAAATGAGTCCGGCAGCTGCCGAGCGAGAACGCAAGAAGATCTCGTACGTCACGGGCAGCGTCGAGTCCGACCCGGGTGCGGATCCGGTTTTTGAGCCGACGATTCAGTCGCGTTCTCTCTACTGATCTATAGGCCTAATCGTAGGCCAATTTGTAGATGGCTCTTGCCCAACCTAGCGAAACAACTATTCGATATATGATATAGGCTGCTACTGACTGCTGAATAGAGAGGGTGTAGTCTGCGTAAGTATCGAGTCAGAGGTCTCGGTCCACAATTTACATGCCCGGCCACAATCACATTCTTTCCAACAGCCTATGTCCGAAAAGTCGCCCGGAAGGTCTTCCAATAGGTCCACCAATTCACGATGGTGGTATGGAGTCGCGTTCTTCATCGTGGTTTTTGTGCTAGTGCAGGCCTCATACAGTCTTCTTCAGTTGGTGAGCGAACCACTGGCCGGTTCTCCACCCAGCCTCGTGCCCTCCAGTCCAGAGACTGGCTTGCTATTCTTATACTCCTTGCTCTCGGTGGTAGCGACCGTTCTAATCGGGGGCCTTCTAGCCCCACTGTACTCACTCTGCATCTATCTCGATACCAGAGCACTCCGTCAGAAAGAATGTGACTGGATACCAAACCGAGTGCTGTGGGGCGGCGTTGCTATACTGCACTTGGGTTCGTTTGTGTTCTCGGCCGTGCAACTAATCACGATTCCGGCTGGTGTAGTCTATCTGTACAAGCGTCACAAGGAGATCGGGCTCAGATAACCACACAAACGGTTTAATTTGCAGTGACCGACTCGCGCCCCGTATTCATCACGGAATGTTCTATCAATTTGCGAATAGTAGTGTTTCACTGAGTTCGGGAAGAGCCTTGTAGATTTGATTTTACTGTTCAGAAACCCCGTTTCCTGTACGCTATTTTGACACTAGCGTCTTGCCAGTTTTATTTCAAAACTGTCGCCGAAGTCGTGATATGGTTATTAGTGTTCGGTTAATTCTCTCAGTAATATCCTATGCGGTCCAAGATTGCTTGAGCCGGGCGTACACGGCAGGAGCGACCGATACTCAAACCGCACAGAGCTGTCGGCTGGGGATTAACCGAACGCGGATGATGATACGGTCACTATGTGGTTTTGAAAAACTCGACCTCATCAGGACCCATTGGGCTGTCCGCCTTCCTGAGGAGCGGGGAAATCAGACGCGGATAGCAGCGAGTTTACTGGGTCGGCATCAAGCGTGCCTAATACTGCCGCGGCCGGCCCGCTGACGAGAACCGCACCTACCTGCTCGTTGGTGTTTTGGACAGTGAGCCCCTCAGCATCAGCTGCGTACGTTCGCACGTCCTCAATCGCGGCCGAAATAATCTCTATCTGGGCGTCACGGAATTCTACCTGCGCGTCCTCCCGCGAGAGATTCTCCTCTTGAACACGTGTTCCAATTTCTTCTTGAGCTTCCTGAATCTCGTCTTGAACATCAAGTGCGATCGTTGCGCTCGCCTCGTTGTCGTTCTCGGTTCCGCCCTCCTCGGCATCGGTCTGTTCAGTTACGTTGCCGTCCGAGCCCGCGAGGTCGCCACATCCAGCGAGCCCGAGTGTGGAGCCGGTTACTGTTGCTGCCAGTACGTTTCGTCGTGACGCGTTCATTACATACTCTCATCTCTTGGTTCACTTGTTGGTTTCGTCAGGCTCGCGCCTGCTGGTCGCACACATTTTTGAATCTCTTGACAATTACATCGACAATTAAAATTCAAAACTAAATCAGCCGATTATTTCTCTGTAAAATTATTTTTCAGGGAGAGGCAGTCATACTATCTTTGTATGAAATCTTGCCGATAGATATATAATGGTTGTTTATTAATGTTTAATACTCCACGTGAAACAGCGTGGTGGAAGACACTATGAACGGAATACAAGACGGAGTTGCGGTCGTCACTGGCGGTGGATCGGGAATCGGTCGACAGTCGTCACTTCGGTTTGCCGAAGCAGGAGCAAAAGTCGTTGTCGCCGATATCGACGAGGAAGGTGGCCAGGAGACAGTTGAGATGATCACGAGTGACGGCGGCGAAGCGACGTTCGTCAAA
This sequence comes from Halorubrum ezzemoulense DSM 17463, assembly GCF_002114285.1. Taxonomy (GTDB): domain Archaea; phylum Halobacteriota; class Halobacteria; order Halobacteriales; family Haloferacaceae; genus Halorubrum; species Halorubrum ezzemoulense. Next base: position 1,656 of record NZ_NEDJ01000029.1, on the reverse strand, counting down.
ACAAACGTCACCGACTCTGACGATGTTGACGCGATGGTACAGACGGCACTCGACGAGTACGGCGGGCTTGACTTCGCACACAACAATGCCGGCATCGCAGATGAGGGTAATCGCCTTGCTGAATATGACGAGGCGGAGTGGGATCGGATGATTGACGTGAATCTGAAAGGCGTCTGGCGATGTCTGAAAGCCGAGATTCCGGAGATGATTGAACGGAGTGGTGGCGCCATTGTTAACACTTCCTCGGTCGCTGGCGTGAGTGCGAACGGGAGCGCGCACTACGCGGCCAGCAAACACGGTGTTATTGGACTGACTCGACGGGCAACGGTTGATTACGCTGAAGATGGAATCCGGTTCAACGCTGTCTGTCCGGGTGTCATCGAAACGCCAATGGTCCAACAGGCGGGTGAGGACAACAGCGAGGAAATGGACCGCATCACTGCGGGTATTCCAGCAGGACGCCTCGGTGAGCCCCAAGAGATAGCCAATACAGTCGTTTGGCTCTGTTCGGAGGATTCCTCCTACGTGATGGGACAGCCAATCATTGTCGACGGAGGGTTGCTTGCTCAGTAGCTGAACAAATATCGCAGCGGTGGCTTTCGTTACGGCGGCACCGTGGGGTGTGTTTTTTCATACTATACACCAGTTCCCGGGAGTTCCACACAATAGAAATAGCGATTTAATTCGACTTTGAAGCCCGTATACGGCTATTTACGGCGGCACTACGGTGTCTTCCCACCCCGCATTGCTGCCACAATCACAATTCAGCAGTCGGTCATCACTGGACCGAAGAGGTTGGTATGAGCTACCTGTTACGCTTGATCCACGCACAGAATTCGTCGAAATCCTTTGCGCCGGCCTGCTCGGCGATGCTCCGCAACGTTCCCATATTGACCTCGTCGTGTAGAGGGACCGGAACAGTACGCGCGTCCGAATCGTGGTCTACGGGCGGTTCCCAGCGGAGTATCGCATGGTCACCGTTCGTTCGGTCCCACTCGTAGATACCGCTGTTCACCATCACCTTCACGATCTCTTTGCCCGAAAACGTTCCTTGTGCCATACAGTCACTGGAACACGTCAGACTCGTCCAGTGACCCAGAGTTGTTCTGTTCCGGGTTAATCCCCATCGTACGGAGTTCCTCGTCGCTCGGCGACTCTCCAGCACCGTGATAGCCGGCGACGGCCTCGTCGAGGTTTTCGAGCGCTGCCTCCCGGGTCTTTCCTTGCGACGTGACACCGGTGTCTTCGTCACGAGCAATCCACATGTCTCCGCTCTCGCCAACAGACAGTGAAATGTTGACCGGCAGTATGGGCTCCTCATCGCCGGGGTCGTCGATGTCTGTACTCATGACTCTAGAGAGGCTTGGGAGTCGAATAAATCTGGTGTGTGTAGTGGATCGTGTTGTATTCGCTCTCTGTATTCGGCATGAGCTTGACGAACTACTAGCGGCCGAGGATTTCAACAGATCCGCCCCTAGATGTGTTAGAATCCTACTACTATGGATCTCAAATCCTGTTTGAAACGTTCACGCTCTTCGGTAGACTGGCGGAACTAGCGGAATACATTGACAGCGATACAGTCCACGAGACTGTGGATCGGTGCCCCAGTAAGGTTCAGTGACCGGAGGAAGCCGTAGGTCCGAGCGGCCTGTTCCA
>NZ_NEDJ01000028.1 GCF_002114285.1 Halorubrum ezzemoulense DSM 17463 | reverse complement strand
AGGGGCAGTCGTGCGGCCGCAGTAGGCGACGTAAGCACCGCGGCGGGCGACGCGAGCGAGGAGCGCAACGAAGCGTACTGCGGCCGCACGACTGGGGCTTTGGAGATGTTGTCGGTCGCTCCTCAGAGAGCAACCCCGTACGACATGTGTAAGACCTCCGTTCCGTCTCGTCCGCTGACGCTATCCATTTCCGCGTCGCGACCGAAGCGGCGGTGATGACCGACGACACCGGCGACGACGCCGGCGACGATTCCAGCGAGGACGACGCTGAAGACCTCTCCTTAGATCGCTTCCACGAGGCGCTCGAGGCCGAGGAGCGACCGGTCGCAACGGCGAGCGAGGTCGCCCGCCGGCTCGGAACGTCGCAGGCGGCAGCGCGCGACGCGCTCGCTGCGCTCGTTGACCGCGGCGACGTGGACCGACTCGACGTCGAGGCCGACCCCGTCGTATTCTACCCCCGCGACTGGGGCGCGTTGGCGAGCCGCGAGCGCGTCGTGACCTTCCCGAAGCGCCGCGAGATCGTCGTCGACCGCCCCACGCAGTACACCCGCGCGCGGCTCTCGCAGTTCGCGAACCTCGTCGACACCACCGGCACCGAGCCCGGGACCCGCGGGTATCTCTATCGGATCCGCCAGGAGGACGTGTGGGCAGCACCGTTCGACGACGCCGACGCGCTCGTGGGCGCGCTCCGGTCGGTGCTGCCGCGGCGGTACGAACACCTCGAAGCGTGGGTGCGCGACCAGTGGCGTCGGGCGCACCGCTTCCGGCTGTACACCCACGCGGACGGGTACGTCGTCCTCGAGGCCGCCTCCGAGAACCTGATGGGGAACGTCGCCGACCAGCACCTCGACGACGACCACCTCCGCGCGCCAATCTCGGACACCGAGGCGTGGGTGAACGAGGCGGCGGTCGCCGCGGTCAAGCGCACGCTCTACGACGCCGGCTACCCGGTCGAGGACGACCGCGACCTCGAGACCGGCGACCCGGTCGAGATCGACCTCGCGACCGACCTCCGCGATTACCAGGAGACGTGGGTCGAGACGTTCCTCGACCGCAAGTCCGGCGTGTACGTCGGGCCGCCGGGCTCCGGCAAGACCGTCGCCGGGATCGCGACGATCGCCGCGGTCGGCGGCGAAACGCTGATTTTGGTCCCCTCACGCGAGCTCGCCGACCAGTGGCGCGAGGAGCTGCTGGAGCACTCCACGGTCGACCCCGCCGACATCGGACTCTACCACGGGGGGACCAAGGAGATCCGCCCCGTCACGATCGCGACCTACCAGATCGCCGGGATGGACCGCCACCGGAGCCTCTTCGACTCCCGCGAATGGGGGCTGATCTGCTTCGACGAATGCCATCACGTCACCGCCCCGGTGTACTCGCGGACCGCCGAGCTCCAGAGCAAACACCGGCTCGGACTCTCGGCGACGCCCGTCAGCGAGACTGGCAGCGAGGAAGAGATCTACACCCTCATCGGCCAGCCCATCGGGGCGGACTGGGACGCGCTGTTCGAGGCCGGCTTCGTTCAGGAGCCCGAGGTCGAGATCCGCTACGTCCCGTGGCGCGACGAGACGGCGCGCAACGAGTACGCCGCCGCGGACGGCCGGGACCGCAGACGGCTCGCGGCCGAGAACCCCGCGAAGGTCGAGGAGATCCGGTACCTGCTCGCGGCCCACCGCGACAAGAAGACGCTCGTCTTCGTCGAGTACCTCGACCAGGGCGCCGCGATCGCCGACGCGCTCGGCGTCCCCTTCATCAGCGGCGAGACGCCGCACCACGAGCGCGCGGAGCTGTTCCGCCGGTTCCGGGCGGACGGCGAAGCGGAGGGTTCGGGCGGCGGGGCGGCCGACGACGACCTCGACGTCCTCGTCGTCTCGCGGGTGGGCGACGAGGGGATCGACCTCCCGAACGCCGAACTCGCCGTCGTCGCGAGCGGGCTCGGCGGCTCTCGACGACAGGGCTCACAGCGGGCGGGACGGACGATGCGGCCGACCGGCTCCGCGTTGGTCTACGTCCTCGCGACGCGCGGGTCGAGCGAGGAGGAGTTCGCCCAGCGACAGATGCGGCACCTCGGGCGGAAGGGCGTCCGCGTCCGCGAGACGAACGTCGCGGAGTAGTCCGCGGCCCGACGCCGCCGGACCGGACGCGTGCCGAATCGCGCCGCTCGCTCAGAGCGCGTCAGCTAAGCGCTCGGCCGCCCCCTCGATCTCCCCCTCGTTCTCGACGAACCGGACGGGCGCGTTCTGGTCGCGCGCGTACTGGAGCGCCGCGGACCGGTTGAGGTCCTGCTCGAAGTCGATCTGGCGTTCGGTGACCCCGTCGAGGTCGCGGTCGCTCGCCCGCCTGCGTTCGAGGATCGTCGCCGGTTCCGCCTCCACGAGGACGAACGCGTCAGGCGAGACGTCTTCGAGCACTTCGACTGGAAGCCCTTGGACGTAGCCGGTCAGCGTCTCGACCGCGAGGTGCGTCGAGAGGATCACGTTCGTCGTCTCCGCTTCCTCGGCGACGAACTCGCCTGCGCGGCGCTGGAGCCGCCGCGTCTCGGGCTGTGAGAGCGTGCCGAGCTTGGCCCGCTCGGTCGCGAGCCCCATCGCCGCCGCCTGTTCGAGCATCACGTCGCCGAAGTTGATCAGCTTGTACCCATCTCCGAGTCCGCGCCTGACCGCCTGACAGACGCTGGAAAGGCCGACGCCGTTGACTCCCGACACGATCGTGACTGACATCAGAAGCTCACCTCGTTCTCCTCGTCGCCCGGCATCCCGCCGCGGTCGTCGTAGTACCGGCGGCCGATGAACTGCGCGCCGACGAGCATCATCAGCGTGTCGTAGAGGTCGTCGGCCGAGTCGAACGTCTCGACCTCCGACCGGTCGATGACCGCCCGGATCGTCGTGGACTCTCCGTCGGGCGGCGACAACTCCGTGTCACCGACCGTCTCCAGCACCTCGCTTCGGGGCGCCGGAAACTGTAGTTTCCTCGCGAACAGGTCACGAGTCTCTGGTAAGCGCATACATGACACATGACAGCACACGCTAGCATAAGTGTACATGTCAGTGCCCCGCGACCGAAGTCGCGGGTTACCCCCTCGTTCCGTTGTGACGCGGAGTGTCGCCGCCCCTCCGATGCGTTCCCCTCCCCGCCGCGCCGCGTCCCGCGCTCGCCCGCGGGCCCGGCGGCGGACGAAGCTTTCAACATACGCTCCGCCGACTTCGCGACATGGACGCTGACGAGCCCTCGCCCGCCGCCGATAGGCACGACGACCCACCGACCGTCGCCGAGGCGGTCGTCGACGCGATGCTCGACCGCGGCGTCGACACCGTCTTCGGGATCCCCGGCAAGCAGACCCTCCCGCTGAACCGGGCGCTCGCCGATCGCGACGCGCGGTTCGTCGTCGCCCGCCACGAGACCGCCGTCCCGCACCAAGCGTGGGGGTACGCCGAGACGAGCGAGCCCGGCGCGATGGCAGCCACCTGCGTCGTCCCCGGCCCGGGCGACACGAACGCGATGAACGGGCTGAAGAACGCCCTGAACGACTGCGTCCCCCTGCTCCACCTCGCCGTCGAGACGGAACGGTCGGTCCGCGGCGGCGACGGCATCCACGAGACGCCGCCGGAGACGTACGACACCGTCGTCAAGGAGAACGTCCTTGTCGACTCGCCCGCGGGCGCGGTCCCCGCCGTCGTCGAGGCGATCCGGACCGCCCGCGAACACCCGCAGGGACCGGTCCGCGTGGGGATCCCGAAGGACTTCCTCGCCGGTCGGACCCCGCAGCCCGCGGTCGGCGAGCGCGAGCCGTCACCGCCGCCGGCACCGCCCGCGGCGGCGGTGCGCGAGGCCGCAGACCTGCTCGGCGATGCCACAGCGCCCGTCGTGCTCGCCGGCGGCGGTGTCAGGCGCGCGGACGCGAGCGACGCCCTCCGGTCGGTCGCCGAGGGGCTCGGCGCGCCGGTCGTGACGACGTACAAGGGGAAGGGGACGCTCCCCGAGACGCACCAGCTGTCGGCGGGCGTGCTCTGCGGCGGGGCCAGCGCGGAGCTCCGGGGACTCCTCGCGGACGCCGACGTCGGCCTCGTCGTCGGCTCAGACCTCGACGCGGTCGCGACCGCCTCGTGGTCCGTCGCGATGCCCGAGACGCTGATCCACGTCACGCTCGACGGGGACGACGTCGGGTTCGGCTACGAAGCGGACCTCGGCGTCGTCGCTGACGCGGACCGCTTCCTCCGGGCGCTCACCGACCGCCTCAACGACGAGGGGGTGGCGCCCCGCGGCGCCGACGGCGCCGAGCGCGTCGAGTCGGTCCGCGCGGCCGACCGCGAGCGCTTCGCGGCGTTGTCCGAGCAGAGCGCCGACGGTTCGGGGAAGTCGACGGCCGACGACCGCGAGGAGCGCCCGCTCCGCTCCGTCGAGGCCCTCTCGGCGGTTCGCGACGCGGTCCCGGCGGACGCGGTCGTCGCCGCCGACGCGGGCGGGTTCCGGCTGTGGACGCTCGTCTCGTTCCCCGCTGCGGGGCCGCGGTCGTACGTCAACCCCGGTTCGTGGGCGACGATGGGTACCGGGCTCCCGTCGGCGCTCGGCGCCAAGCTGGCGAACCCGGACCGCGACGTGGTCGCGCTCACCGGCGACGGCGGGCTCATGATGTGCGTCCACGAGCTCCACACGCTGGCGAGCGAGGGGATCGACGTCACCGTCGTCGCGCTCAACAACGACGACTACGCGATCATCAGCGAGGAGGCGTCGCGGTCGTACGACTTCCCGGACCAGAGCTACGGGTGGGCGGAGACCGGCCTCGACCTCGTCGCGGTCGCGTCGGGGATGGGCCTGCCCGCGGAGCGCGTCCATGCGCGCGGCGCGGTCGGCGACGCCGTCGAGCGCGCCCGCGACCGCGACGGCCCGGCCCTCGTCGAGGTCGTCACCGATCCGGACGAACCGCAGGCGAGCGAGTGGATGACCGGCCCGCACCCCCGGTCCTAACCGGTCCGTTTCACGCCGAGCGTTTCCGAGATCTGAAGCGATCTATATACTCGTCGGGTCTGAATTTCCCGTATGCGCAACCCGTGGGTTCACGACGATGTCCCGGACGACGCCGGGAGTGGGTACGACGGTCCCGTCCGCCTGCTGGCGGCGTTCATGTGGGGGACGTTGGCCCTCGGCGTCGGGGGGTTCGTCATCCTCTCCGGCGCGGGCGTCATCGACCTCGCCGACGGCGGGTCGTTCGGCGAGGTCGTCACGGGCGTCGTCGCCGCGCTGGCGCTCGCGCTGGCGCTCCCGGTCCTGTTGAAACTGCTCACCATCTCGCGGGCGCTCGCCCTCCTCGCCTTCCTCGGCACCAGCGCCGGGGTCGGCCGGTTCGTGATCGCCCGCGAACCGGAGCGGTTCCGGGGGCTCCTCGACGCGCGCGAGAGCCTCGCCGAGAACGCCGGCTCGCTCGGCGACCTCTTCGACTTCGTCGACTCGATGGCGCCCGGCGCGATCGACGGCGTGACGGGGGTAGCCGACGCCGCGGCGGTAGCGGTCGACGGCGCGATCGCCGTCGCCGTCGGCGTCCCGATCGCGTGAGCCGACCGCCAGCGGGGTCGTGACGCCCGTCCCCACGCGCGGGCGGGTTCCGGCGCGTCCCGCGGGACGGGAGCCTTAACAACACCCGTGGTGAAGCCCGCCCATGACGCATCCGAACGACGTCGCCGTCGGCATCGTCGGCCTCGGCGGCATCGGGTCCCACCACGCGACGAAGCTGACCGAGCGCGGCGCGAACCTCGTCGGCGGGATGGACGTCGATGCCGACGCGCGGGCACGGTTCCACGAGGAGTTCGGCGTCCCCGCCTACGAGGACGAGACGGACCTCTACGAGGACTGCGACGCCGTGCTGGTCACCACCCCGAACCGCTTCCACGAAGCGTACGCGACCTCGGCGCTTTCGGCCGGCCTCGACGTGCTCTTGGAGAAGCCGCTGGCGCACACGCTCGACAGCGCCGAGCGGATCGCCGACGCCGCCAGCGACGCCGACGGGTTCTGTATGGTCGGGTTCAACAACCGGTTCGCGGAGCCGGTTCAGGTGATCAAACACTACCAAGACGAGGGGAGGTTCGGCGAGACCACCCACGTCGAGGCGAACTACGTCCGGCGGCGCGGCGTCCCCGGCCGGGGCTCGTGGTTCACGTCGGCGGACGTCGCCGGCGGCGGCGCGCTCATCGATATCGGCGTCCACGCGATCGACTTGGCGCTCTACCTCCTCGATCACCCCGAGGTCGTCGAGGTGTCCGGGGACACGCGCTCGGAGTTCGGCGGTCGCGACGACTACGCGTACGTCCACATGTGGGGCGACGACGCGGGGCCGGAGGGGTTCGATGTCGACGACTCCGCGTCCGCGTTCATCCGCGGCGCCGACGGGAGCACCGTCTCGCTGGAGGTCGCGTGGGCGACGAACCGGCCGGCGACCGACGAGTTCGTCGTCCGGGGCACCGAGGCGGGCGCGACGCTCGACCGCGGTAGCGGCGACCTCACGGTCCACGAGGCGGGCGTCGGCGGCGGCCACCACCTCACGGACGCGAGCGTGGAGACGCGCGACGGCGACGCGCACGCCGCCGAGCAGGCGACGTTCCTCGAAGCGGCCGCCGCCGGCGAGGCGCCGTCGATAAACACCGTCGAGGAGGGGTTACGCGTCCAGCGCGTCATCGACGCGATCTACCGCTCCGCGGAGACCGGCGCGGCGGTGCGGCTGGACTGAGCCGCCGACCGAGCAGGCCGACCCGGGAGCCGCGATGGGAACCTATTCGGTGCTGGGGACCGTCACCGCGGACAACTCGTGACCAGCGATCCCGGCCCCACGCCGCCCTCCGAACGGATCACCAGCCTCGACGCGCTCCGCGGCTTCGCGCTGCTCGGCATCCTCGTCATCAACATCCGCGTCTTCTCGATGCCGGAGCAGACCCTGCTCAACCCCACCGTGTACGGCGACTTCACCGGGCTCAACTACTGGACCTGGTTCGTCGGCCACGTGTTCGCGCAGTCGAAGTTCATCACCGTCTTCTCGGCGCTGTTCGGCGCCGGCGTCCTGCTGTTCATCGAGAGCAAAGAGGAGAAGGGCCAAGACGCCGTCCGCCTCCACCTCCGCCGGACCGCGGTGCTGATCGCGATCGGCCTCCTTCACGCGTACCTGCTGTGGTACGGGGACATCCTCGTCACGTACGGGCTGCTCGGGCTGTTCCTCCTCTTCGTCCGCGACCTCGACGCGCGTCGGCTCGGCGGGCTCGCCGGGATATTCCTGCTCTTCGTCCCCGCGATCGAGCTGTTCGCCGCGACCTCGATCGGCGGCGAGGCGATCGCCGGCCAGTGGCTGCCCGCGGAGGCCGCGGTCCGAGACCAGGTGGCCGCCTACCGCGGCGGCTGGCTCGACCAGATGAGCCACCGCGTCTCCTCGTCGTTCCAGCGACAGACGTCCGGGTTCATCGGGTCGAGCTTCTGGCGCGTGGGCGGCGTCATGCTGCTCGGCATGGCACTGTACAGGCGCGGCGTGTTGACCGGCGAGCGCTCGACCGCGTTCTACCGCCGGCTCGTCGCGGGCGGCGTCGTCGGCGTCGGAATCGTCGTCGCCGGCGTCGCGTATATCGAGGCGAACGACTGGAGCGCCGGCGCCGCGCTGTACTGGCGGCAGTTCAACTACGTCGGGAGTCTGCTCGTCGCCGGCGGGTACGTCGGCCTCGTCACGCTGTTCGTCCGGCGGCGCGGTGAGGGGCTCGTGGCCCGCGCGCTCGCCGCGGTCGGCCGCACCGCGTTCACCAACTACCTGCTCCAGACGGTGATCGCGACGACGGTGTTCTACGGTCACGGCCTCGGGCTGTTCGGCTCCGTCAGCCGCGTCGAGGCAATGGGGATCGTCGTCGCGATCTGGGCGGTCCAAGTCCCGCTGTCCGTGATCTGGCTCCGGTACTTCCGGTTCGGTCCCGTCGAGTGGGTGTGGCGGACGCTCACCTACGGGGAGGCACAGCCGTTGCGGCTGAAAGACTGACCCCGCGTTCTCCGAACTGAGACTCGCGAGGACACGTTCAACAGTCCCCGGTCGGACTCCCGCACATGAGCGAGTTCGACGTTCACGACCACCGTCACGAACTGAAACAGCTCCGCGACTCGGGCCGAACGAGCCTCTGGGAGAACAGGGAAGGGATGGCGTGCCCGGTGTGCGACGACGCCTTTTCGCGGCTCTTCGTCACGCGACAGTCCGGGACGACGTTCCCCGAGAACGACGGCGCGCGGTTCTGCCTACTGCGTTCCGACGACGCGGTGTACCTCTTCCGACACTGAGCGACCGGGGGCTCGTCAGTCGTCTCCCACCGGGTCGCCGCCGGGCTCGGGCTCGTCGATGTACCGCTCGGTCCACGTGCCGCGCGAGAACCACGCGACGCCGATGACGGCGCCGAGGACGTTTCCGAGTGCCATACCGACCCAGACTCCGGTCTCGCCCCACCCGGCGACGAACACGAGGTACCCGACGCTCGCGACCCGGCCCACCCAGAGGGTGAGGATCGAGATGACCATCGCGGTCTTCGTGTTGCCCGCGCCGCGGAACGCGCCTAAGATCACCTGCGAGACGCCGATGAAGGCGAACTCGACCGACCGGATCCGGACGTACTCCACCGCGTAGCCGATCGTCGCGGGCGCGTCCGGCACGTCGCCGAGGAACGCGCCGACGATCGGTTCGGTGAACGTCACGGCGACGACCGCGACGAGGAACATCACGCCCGCGCCGGTCGTGGCCGCGAACTTCACAGCCCTGCCGGCGCGGTCGGCGCGGTTCGCGCCGAGGTTCTGCCCGACCATCGTGTCGATAGCGCGGCCGAGCCCCATCGCGGGCAGGAAGACGAGCGAGATGAGCCGGTTGCCGAGCCCGTATGCGGCGACGACCGGCGGCGAGAACGTGACGATCATCGCGGTGAGCGTGATCATCGCGAGCGCGCTCGTCGTCTGCTCGACGCTGGAGGGGAGCCCGAGCCGGAAGATGTCCCGGATAAAATCGAGGTCGGGCGCGAGGTGCCCGAGCGTCACGTCGGGGCCGTACCCGGTGCCGAACAGTATCCAGAGGCCGATGGCGGTCGCGACGCCCCGCGAGAGGATCGTCGCGAGCGCGGCGCCCTGGATGCCGATCCCGGTGACTCCCGTCGCCGAGAGCAGCGTCGCCTCCAGCGCGACCGGGTCGAGCGCCGCGAGGCCGGGAACCGCGGCGAGCCACTCGAACACCGGGTTCCCCTCGAACCCGAAGATGAAGAACGGGTCCAAGAGGACGTTCAGGAGGACGGAAATGAACATGACGGCCATCGGCGTCCGCGTGTCGCCGTAGCCGCGCATCAGCGCCGAGAAGACGAAGAACCCGAACATCAGGGGGATCCCGGCGAAGATCACCTCCATGTAGTCTGCCGCGAGCGGGATCACGGTCGCCGCGGTCTCCGCGTCGCTCGGCAGGATCTCGAGGGCCGGGCGCGTGTAGAAGTAGCCCCCGATCCCGATGAGCACGGACAGCACGGAGACGGTGAAGATCGTCTGTCCCGCCACGAGCCCGGCGGAGCCCTCGCCGTCGGCGCCGGTGTACTGCGCGACGAGGATCGCGCCCGCCGTCGTGAACCCGCCGGCGACCGCGATCAGGAGGAAGATCAGCGGGAACGCGAGGCTGATCGCGCCGACGGCCTCCGCCGAGAGCCGGCCGAGGTACAGGGTGTCGACGATGTTGTACGTCACCTGGAGCAGCTGGATGACGACGATCGGCCACGCCAGGCGGAACAGCGGTCGGAGGAGGCTCCCCTCGGTGATCGACTCCTCGCCGACTGGGTCGTCGGGCGCGGGCTCGGGGGCGTCGGACGCAGCTTCGGGGTCGTCGTCCCCGTCGCGGCCGTCGTCGCCGCCCATGGTATCGCCGCTCGGTCCACCGGAGGGGTCCGGCGGCTCGGAGGAATCCGACGGGTCGGAGGGGTCGGCAGCGGGCTCGTCGCTCACTGCGGTTGAAAAGCCGGGCGCGCTCTATCAGGCTTCCGATCCGGTCACCGGCGCCCGTCGCTACCGTCTATGGATCCGGCGGGATTGTCCGCGTCCGAAGGCCCGCCCTCGGTCGTCTCCGTGGCGCCTGCTCCGTCGCCCGGGGTCGGATCGGCGGCGCCGTGTACTCCGTCGGCACCGGACGTCTCGGTGGCGGCGTCGACGCGGGCGACGCCGGAGGTGTCGTCGAAGACGAGGTGGCGGTGCGGGTACGCCATCTCGACGTCCGCGTCGGCGAGGCGCTCGCGGATCTCGGTGTTCACGTCCGACTGGACCTTCGCGAGCTTGTACGGCTTCTTCACCCAGTACCGCAGCCGGAGGAGGACCCCGTCGTCGGCGAACTCGTGGAGGCGGCAGTCGGGGCCCGCCATGTACCGCGCCACGCCGATCCGGATGTCGGGGCCGCCGTCGACGACGGCCTCGGAGTCGCGCGCCGCGCGCTCGATGAGCCGCCGGGCCTCGGGGATGTCGCTCTCGTAGGTGACGAGCACGTCGATCGAGCGCCGGGTCCGCTCGTCCTCGGCCGAGAAGTTCGTCACGTCGCGCTCGCGCATCGTCCCGTTCGGCACGACGAGGAAGGTGTTATCCAGAGTGAATATCTTCGTGTAGCGGATCGTGATGTCCTCGACGAACCCGGTCGTCCCGTCCTCTAACTCGATCATGTCGCCGATCTCGAACGGCTGGTCCGCGAGGATGAACACGCCGTTGATGAAGTTCCCGACGAGCGGCGCGAGGACGATACCGATGACGGCCGAGAACACTGCGGTCCCGAGGAGGAGGTCCGCGAACCGGAAGCCGCCGGCGCCCAGGCCGACCAGCACCGAGGCGGCGATCGTGCCGACCCGGACCCCGCGGACGATCGTCTGCGCGACGCTCTGTCGCGACACGCGGCGGGCGACGGGGCGACCGATCAGCCGGACGAGGAAGTTCGCGAGGACGACGCCGACCGCCAGTGACGCGAGGACGGTCAACACGCCCGTTCCCGGCAGGTCCGCGAGCCGAGAGCCGATATCGGCGAGCCGCGAGACGGCCCCCGCGATCGGCGTTCCCCCCGGGAAGACCATGGGAACCCGCTGTCGGCCATCGGAAAAAGCGTTTCTCCACGCGCACGACCGGCGGCGAACGAGTCGCTTCGAACGAGAGACGGGGCAACCACTGTGACTCCGCTGAGCGAACGGGCGGTATGGGCCAACCGCCTGCGGACCCAACGAGGTTCGGCGTCGAACACGACACCAAGCCGGGAGACGCGCTGCTCGCCGGCTTCCCCTCGTTCGGGCTCGCCGGCCTGACCGCCGTCCACTACTTGGTCGACGACCTCGATCTCGAGGAGACGGGCCGCGTCCGGATCGACGGCGCCCCGTCGATCACGTCGTTTGCGAAAGGGGACGTCGCGCCACCCGCTCCGGCTGTACACCGACTCGGACCGCGACGGCACCGTCCTCGTCGCCGAGCGGATCGAGGAGCGGGAGCCGGAGGGGACCACGACCGCATGGACATGTGGCCCCCGGCTGTCCCGACCGTGAGGACCGGGCTCTGAAAACGCGTACAACTCGTCTCATAGTAAAAAGCTATAATCCCCGGTCCCGTTCTTCGGTACATGACTGACGATCTCCGGGACACGCTCGACCGCGTGGGGGACCGATTCAACCTCGGCGAGTACGAGATTGACGCGTACCTCGCGGTGTTGGAACACGGCGAACTGACGGCGAGTGACATCGCCGACCGGACCGAGATCCCGCAGCCGCGGGTGTATGACACGGTCCGGAGCCTCTCGGACCGCGGGCTCGTCGAGCTCCGCGAGTCGCGGCCGATGAAGATCGTCGCCGTCGACCCCGAGGACGCCTTCGGCGATCTGCGGTCGTCGTTCACGGAGATGGTCGACGAGCTGGAGGCGCGGTACACCGCGCCGACGCGGGAGACGGAGGCGGTGTCGCTTGTCAAGTCGCGCTCGACGATCCTCCGGTACCTCGAAGAGGTGATCGCGAACGCGGAGTACGAGCTCGCGCTGTCGCTCACCCCCGGCCTCCTGCGGCGGTTCCGGGACGAACTCGCCGCGAAGGTCGCCGAGGGCGTCACCGTCGAACTGCTCGTCACGCCGGCGTCGAACGCGCCCGACCCGACGGAGTTCGACTACTTGGAGGTCGCGACGATCGCCCGCGCGCGCCGCGGGATCACCACGCCGGTCCTCGCGGTCGGCGACGGCGAGTACTCCGTGTACGCAACGCAGGACGCGCTGCGCGACGACCGCGAGCGCTACGGTGTCATCTTCAACCGCTCCGCGCTCGGCTTCCTCGTCTCCGGCTTCTTCGGCACCGTCCTGTGGACGACCGCGGAATCGCTCGCCGCCGACGGCGAGGACCGGCCCTTCCCGCGCCGCTACGCCTCCATCCGTCGGGCCGTGAAGGACGTCCGCGAGTTCGGCGACGAGGAGTTCTACGCGACCGTCGAGGGCCGCGACATCGAGACCGGCGAGGAGGTCACTGTCCGCGGGAAGGTCGTCGACGTCGCGTTCGTCGACACGGAGGAGGTGGCGTCGCTGGTCGTCGAGACCGAGAACGGCCGCGTCGAGATCGGCGGCCGCGTCGCCGCCTTGGAGGACGTGGAGGGCCAGGAGATCGTGATCGGCCGCGGCGAGCCGCCGGCGCTGTGAGGTGCGCTCGGGTCGTCCCGGCGTCGCCGTTCAAGTGCGGGCGGACCGAAGCGGACCCGTGACCGACGACGCGCGTCCCGACGACGAGCGAGACGCACCGACCGTCGCGTGCGAGCGGTGCGACCGGGAGTGGGTGCTCGACCGCGAGGTCGACGACCTCGACCCCGGGAGCCACGCGATCGAGCAGTTCGCGCTCGACCACGAGCGCCACACCGGCCACTACCCGGACGGCGTGACCCCGTGGGTCGCCCGGTGCGACCGCTGCCCGGACGGGGAGCGCTTCCTCGCGGAGCGTCCGGCGCGGCGCTGGGCGGAGACGCACGCGCGCCACACGCGTCACACCGTCCGGCTCGACCCGCCAACGGGAGCGGTCGAAGCCGTCTCGCCGCGAGACGACGGGGACCGGTCGTAACACCGCAGCCGCTTCCCCTCCGCTACGGACCGAGTGCCGCGATATCGGCTCCGACCGCCGCGCGGGCGTCGGCCGGGTTCGGGTCGCTGTCGGCCAGATGCGTCCACTCGCAGGCGGGTAGCGCGGCGATGCGGTCCCGGATGGCCGGCCGGTACGGTGCGGCCGACGCGATCCCGTCACCGCTGCCCCAGATGTCGTCGATGACGGTCCGCGAGTCGATCCGGACCTCGACGGCCGCAGGGTCGCAGCGCGCGGCCAGCGCCTCCAGTCCGAGGTGGAGCGCCGCGTACTCCGCGGTGTTGTTCTCGGCGCGAGCCCCGACGGGTCGGCCCAGCCGAACGAGGGGGTCGTCGTCGACCAGCAGCACGGCCCCCGCGCCGGCCGGTCCGGGGTTTCCGCGCGAGCTCCCGTCGACGTAGAGAACGATGTCGTCGGCGGACTCGCCGCGGTCGTCGCCCGATCGCGGCGGGTCGGCGGCGAGGACCGACTCGACCGCGGTCCGGATCTCGGCGTCGGTCGTCGTCGGGCCGAACAGCCCGCCGTACCCGGTCACCGCGTCGTCGATGGCGTCGATCGCCGGTCGTATCTCGTAGCCGTACAGGGCGAGGACGTCGTCGACGCGGCTCGCCAGCGGCGAGAGCCGGTCCGTGGGAAGTCGGTCCATGATGTCTCACGCGGCCGAACTGCGGTCCACAACGGTTCATTCGAGAGCGCAGGGAAAAATGCGCTGGCGGTGAGCGCGGTGAGCCGAGCCGCCGCCGATCGGCGGTCAGGACTGAGTGAGAGTGACGACCGCGACCGACCGAGAGCGGGGGCCACACCGACAGCGTATTTACGCCCCCAACCCCTCCGACCCGACATGACGCTCGTCGTCGTCCCGGTTCGATTCCCTCCCTCGTCGCACTCGGCGGCGACGCTCCGCGAGGCGGCCCGCGTCGCCGCGGAGCGCGACGCTGACCTCACGGTCCTCCACGTCGACTTATACCAGCGCTCGGGGGGCGTCTCGCGCAGCGACCTCAAGCGCGCCGCCGAGGAGCGGATCGGCCGGATCGACCGGGCGCGGTACGTCGTCCGTCGGGGCTTCCTCGTCGAGGAGACGATCCTCGAAGAGATCGTCGCCGAGGGGGCCGACGTGGTCGTCATCGGGTCGAAACAGGCGGGGCGGTGGCGCCGGATGGTCCAGAAGTTGCTCTCCGACCCCGACATCGACTCGTTCCTCCGCAGCCAACTCGACTGTACCGTGATCACCGTGGACGCGGACGGAGAGACCACGACGAACGACGCCGACGACGACGCCGCGCCGCTCCCGGACGACTAGTTCTCCCCGCGCCGCGACCCGTCCCGCGTCGCGACCTCGTACCGCCGCTCGTACTCGATGACGGTCGCCGCCCGGTCGGCGACCGACTCGCCGAACTCGCGCTCGACGACGTACAGCGCCAGATCAATCCCGGAGGTGACCCCGCCCGCGCTGAGCACGTCGCCGTCGTCGACGACCCGCGCGTCGACGACCTCCGCTCCCGACTCCCGGAGCTCCTCGACGGCGGAGGCGTGCGTGACGGCCCGGCGGCCGTCGGTGACGCCCGCCTCCGCGAGCAGCATCGACCCGGTACACACCGAGGCGATCCGGGTGTCCGCCGCGTGGTGCGCGGCGAGCGCGCGCGGCACGTCGCCCTTCTGCGCCTCGGCCCACGCGCTCGCCTCCTGGTTGCGCGCGTTCCACCCGCCCCCGGGTACGACCAGCAGGTCCGGGGCGTCCTCTCCTCTCGGGCCGGGGAGCGTTCCGTCCACGCCGACGCGGGTCCCGTGGCTCGCGGTCACCGTCTCGCGCTCGTCGAGCGACACGTATCGGACGCGGCCGCCGTCGTCCCCTGTCGTCCCGTCGTCCCCTATTGCCCCGTCGTCCCCTGTCGTCCCGTCGTCCTCCTCGGCGGCGTAGCCGAGCGCGTAGTCGAACACCTCGTACGGGCCGATACCGTCCAGTTCGTCGAACCCGTCGTACACCAGAATATCGACGTTCATGCCGGGCCGAACGAGCGGCGCGGGCTTGTGCGTTCCCCTCCGATCGGGCGACTCCCGGTGACCCGCAGCGCCGAGCCGTCAGCCCCGGTCGCCGCGTCACTCGTCGGCGAACGCCGACGCGACCCGCTCGATGTCCGCGACGACGCGGTCCCGGTCGACCCGCTCGCCGCGGTAGGCGCGCTCGACGATCCCGTCGGGGTTGACGAGGAACGTCACCACCATGTGCGTGAAGTCGTACCCGGGGAGACGCTCGCTCTCGGTCGTCCGCTCGAAGGCGATCCCCAGTCGGTCCTCGACCACCGTCTTCGCGCGGGCCGGCGTCTCGGGCCGGAGGTACAGCCAGTTGCCCGCGTCGAGGTCGGCGCCGACCGACGCGGCGTTCTCTCGGAGCGCGGCCGCGTCGTCGCGCTCGGGATCGAACGTGATCGGGAGGAAGTACACGTCCTCCGTCAGCCCCGCGTCCGCGACGCGGCCCTGAATCCGAGCCCACTGTCGGAGCAGGATCGAACACTCCGCGGGGCAGAAGGTGAACACGCCCGTCACGAGCGCGGTCCGGTCGAGCGCGTCGCTGTCGAACGTCTTCTCCGCGAGCGGGGCCGACAGCTCGAACGACGGCAGCGGCTGGCCGTACGCGGGGTACGCGAGGTCTTCGCTGTCCGCGATCTGGTCTTCCTGCGGGTCGAGCACGACGCCGTCCGGCGTCCCGCCGAACAGACGCGACGTACAGCCCGCGAGGGAGCCGGACGCGACCGTTCCGGCCCCGGCGAGCAGCGTGCGGCGATTCATACCCGTGTGAAGGGCCGAGCGGCGCATAACGCGTCTGGTGCGATCGACGAACGAGCGGCCGCGGCGGGTGGGAATTGGGATATTGGGTGCGCGGGCTCCCGGGGCGCTGTCGATCCCTCAAAACGGCGTGTAGTACGGGATCGGCGGACGCGGCAGCGGGACGCCGAGCGTCGCGAGCCCGTGCTGGAGCGGGAGGTAGCCGAGCGCGACGAACGCGACGCCGAGGACGCGGTGGAACCGGAGCCGGGTCTCGAGGCGCATCGACTGGAAGGCCGTCCCGAACAACAGGAGCGCCGGAACCGTCCCGAGGCCGAGGACGCCCAGCGAGACGGCGCCGCCGGGCGCGCTCCCCTGAACGAACGCGTACAGGAACGCCGGGTACAGCAGCGGGCACGGCAGGAACCCGTGTGCCGCCCCCAGCCCGAGGATGCGCCAGTCGCCGACCCACGCGTCGACGCGGGCGACGATCCGGTCGCTCACCGCCGCGGCCGCCCGGTCGAACCCCGGTATCGGGAGCGACTCGAACTCCAGCCGGAGCGCGTAGCGCGCGCCGAGGGCGACGATCACCCCGCCGACCGCGATTCCGGTGAGCGCGTGGACGTCGTCTGCGAGGGTCGTGACCGTCCGCCCCGTGACGAACGCGAGGCTCCCGGCGAGGCCGAAGAGACCGCCGAGCGTCGCGTAGCTCGCGGTCCGGCCGAGGTTGAACAGCGCGTGCTGCCGGACCTGGCGCACGGTGAGGTCGTCCCGCCCGTCGCGTCCGCCGGCCTCCGCGGACCGCATCCGGTCGGCGTAGGTGCCGACGAGCGGACCGCACATGCCGAGGCAGTGGGCTCCGCCGAGCAGCCCGATGAGGAGGAAGACGCCGAGGCCGAGCGAGTCGGTCGCGTACAGGGAGCCGGTCGGCTCGCACGTCGCGCCGCCGCCGGTGGCGACGAGCGCTCGGAGCGCGCCGAGGCTGGAGAGGTCCATATCGGACGGAGGTGCCGGAGACCGCTAACCGATCTGGTGCGATCGGCGAACGGGAGCGGTTCGCGCGCGGCGTCGGTCCGGGGGGAGCCGCCACCCGGTCGGCGGCGTCACCCGTCGGCGTCGAAGAGCGAGTCGACGGTGCGGACGAAGCGGTCGACGATGCGGTCGGGGAGCGACGGCGACACCTCGTCGAGGAGCGCGGCCGTGCGGTCCGGCCGGGCGAGCGAGACTGTCATCGGCCGGTCGGGGGACTTCTCGACGATCCCGTGGTCGGCGAGCGTCGAGACGTGCCACGACACCGTGCTCCGCGCGAGGTCGAGGTCGTCCGCGAGCGCCGACGGCCGCGTCGGTCCCGCGGCGTGGAGGCAGACGACGATCTCGCGGGCCGTCTCCCGCCGGAGGAACGCGAGGGTCCGTCGGTCCCACGGGTCGACCGTCGGGTCGAAGTAGTGTGCCCGCCCGCCGATCCGCTCGACCGCGAGCTCGCCGTCGCGGACGAGCCGGCGGAGGTGGTACTGCGCCTGCCCGGTCGCGATCTCGAGGTCGCGACCGATCCGGTTGAAGTGGACGCCGGGCGTGTCACGGACGTGGCGTCGGATCCGGGCTCTGGTGTCCGACATTCCTGACTGTCCGTTCTACCCGCCTCTGGAATAAAAGGCGCTCGTGCGGTCCCCCCGTCTGGGAACGGCGAACGGGAACGTCTTCTTATCCGTCCCCTCCCAAGGGCGACCCGTGACGCAGTCGATCCCGGGGGAGGTGACGACGCTCGCCGGCTGGTCCGTGGAGGGATCGCTCCCGATCCTGGCGGTCGTGGTCGCCGCCGGACTCGGGACGAGCCTCCTCTTCGCCGTCAGCCTCGCCGCGTACCGCCGCCGCCGCCGAGCGCAGTACCGACTGATCTCCCTCGCCGTCGGCGCGCTCTTGGCCCGCTCGGTGGTGGGCGTCGGGACCGTCCTCGGGGTCGTGCCGATGCCGGGCCACCACCTCCTCGCGCACAGCCTCGACTTCCTGATCGCGGCGCTCGTCCTCTACGCGGTGTACGCCCACGCGCCCGGGGCGATCGGCGACGACGCGGCCTCGAAGTGAGTCGACCGGCCGGCTTGCTTCAAGTCGATTCGACCGACCGGCTCATCGGTCGAGCCGCGCGCGGAGGTGCTCGACCGCGACGTCGACGCGGGGACCGAGCGCGATGGCGGCGACGGCCGCGACGCCCCCGACGACGGTCCACCCGACGAGCGAGGCCACCGCCCGCCCGGTGTCGACGAACCCGCCCTCCGGCGCGAAGGAGACGCCGATGACGTGCTCGAAGACGAGTCCCCTGAACGCCCCGTTCGGCGAGAGGGCGAGCGAGCCGGCGATCCCGCTCGGCGACGCCCCGGCCGACAGCGACCGGAGCACCGCGAGGTCGCCGCCGAGGACGCCGGCGAGCAGCGCGAGGAGGCCGAGCGCGAACGCGCTCCGCCGGGTCGTCGCGATCGTCGACACCGCAGCCGACAGCGAGAGGTACGCCGCGCCGAACGGGACGACGAGCGCGAGGAAGCGGAGGAACAGCACCGGCGAGTCGACGCCCGAGTGCGTCGCGAAGATCCCCGTGTCCGGCGCGGCGGTGAGCCACACGTACGCGCCGACGAGCGCGAACGGCCCGCCGACGAGGACGACGAGCGCGGCCGTCCGCGCGAGCAGCACGCCGACGACGTACCCGGCCGCGCTCACCGGGCACGTCCGGATCACGCCGAGCTCCCCGCTCGCCGCGTCGGCGAACAGCGCGCGGTAGCCGAGCACGACCGCCAGCAGCGGCACCAACACTTCGGTCGGTAAGAGGAGGTCGACGACCGCGGGCACGAACCCGGTCGCGCCGCCGCCGCCGACCGCGACGAGCCCGCCGAGGACGACTAGGAGGCCGACCGCGAGGACGGCGTACCCGGGCGTCCGCCGCACCGTGGCCAGTTCACGGCGGAAGACGACCCAGACCCCGCCAAGTCGCCGGTTCATCGCTCTGACACCCCCGTGACGTGGACCTCGCCGTCGTCCCGACCCCCCTCTCCGTCGTCCGCTGACTCGCTTTCGGCGGGCGAGGCCGGCGACTCGGCGCCGCCCGCGACCGCGCGGTACAGCTCGGCGACGCCGTCGACCCCGTGGTCATCGAGGAGCCGGCCGCGCGCCCCCGCCGCGGCGACCCGACCGCGACGGAGGACGACGACGGCGTCCGCGTGCGCGTCGACGAGGTCGAGGTCGTGCGAGCTGACGACGACGGCGGCGTCGTCGCCCGCGCGGGCCGCCGCCCGGAAGGCCCGCTCCCGCATCTCCGGGTCGAGCCCGCTCGTCGGCTCGTCGAGGACGACCACGTCCGGGTCGCCGAGCGTCGCCTGCGCGATCCCGAGCAGTCGCCGCATCCCGCCCGAGAGGGCTCCCACCCGCTTTCCGGCCGCGTCGGACAGCCCGACGCCGGCCAGCGCCGCGTCCGGGTCGCCGCCCGCCAGCGCCGCGTAGAACCCGAGCGTCTCCCGGGCGGTGAACCCGTCGCGGAACGGCACCCGCTGCGGCAGGTACCCGACGTGCTTCTCGGACCCGGCGCGCGGGCCGCCCTCGGGGTACCGGACGCTCCCCGCGGTGGGCTCGACGGCGCCCGAGAGGATCCCGAGGAGCGTCGACTTGCCGGACCCGTTGGGGCCGACGACGGCGGTGACGCCGGCCTCGACCGACAGCGAGACGCCATCGAGGACCGGGACGCCGCCGTAGGTTCGGGTGACGCCGTCGACGGCCGCGAGCGTCGGCTCGCTCACGCCGACCCCTCCGCGGTCGCCGTGGCGTTTCCGGCGGGCTCGCCGGCGGCCCGCCAGTCCGCTCGGACCGGTCCGTCGGCGTCGGCGCCCGCACCGGTGACCGCGTCGACCCGCTCGGGGTGGTACGGCGCGGCCGCCGGCGCGGGGTCGATGATGCTCCCCGAGCGGGCGCCGGGGACGGTCCCCCGGAGGGCGTCGAGCAGCCGCGCCGCGGGCGACTCGCGCACCGCGGCCGCGCTCACGTGGCGGTGGAGCGCGGCGTCCACGGGCGAAGTCGGGCGATACGCCCGGCTCCCGGGAGCGTGCGGGCCGACGCTCGCGCCGTCCCAGTAGTTCCCGCGGTCGCCGTCGGCCCACACGCGGAGCGCCCCGGCCCCGGCCGTGGCGTGGTCGCCGTTGCCGACGAAGTCGTTTGCGACGACCCGGCTGGAGGGGACCACGGTCGTCGCTCGCGCGCCGAGCTCGTTGTCGACGACGACGTTGTGTTCGTACAGCGACCCCCGGGCGCTCGTCGAGAAGCCGAGCTCGTTCCCGACCCGCGTGTTGTACCCGACGTACGTCCGCGTGCCGGACGCCTGGATCCCCGCGCTGGAGTTGCGGACGTCGTTGCCGACGATCGCGTGGCCGGCCGGCCGCGTCATCACGGTGACTCCGGCGAACAGCTCGTTCCGGAAGGCGTTGTCCGCGACCAGCGCGTCGCCGGTGTACATGAGGTGCGTCCCGTACCGGTTGTCGACGAACGTCGAGTTCCGCACGATCGAGCCGTCGGCGCGGTGGAGGTAGATCCCGTCGCGTCCGCCCTCGAACCGGCTGTTGGTGACGGTGACGCGCGACTTCATCCCGGCGACGCCCATGAACCCGTCCTGCCACTCGTCGGTCCCCTCGACGAGGAGTCCGCTCGCGGTCGCGTGCGACCCGTCGCGCAACAGGATCCCGCTCGCCTCCGTGTCGACGGCGACGTCGTCGACGACGAGCCCGGGCGCGCCGACCGCCTTGATCCCGGCGTCGCCGTAGCCGTAGCCAAGCTGGATGTTCGTGTCCCACGTCCCGCCCTCGCTCTCGCGGGACGCGCGGGCCGCCTCCGGGTCGCGGGCGCGGTTCCCCGTGCCCGCGATCCGCAGCCCCGTGACCGCCACGTCGCGCGCGTGAACGGTGATCACGGACCCGTTCCCGTCGCCGACGACGCGGGTCGCTCCGGGGCCGGTGCCGCTGCCCGCGCCGGCGATCGTCACGGACCGGTTCACCGTCACGGTCTCCTCGTAGGTCCCGGGCGGGACGCGGACCGTCGTGTTCGGCGGCGCGGCCGCGACCGCGGCGCCGATCGTGGGGGCGTCCTCGCCGACGACGACGGAGGCCGGGCGGTCCGCGCGCCGCTCCGCCGCGGCGATCCGGTCGTTCGCCGTCCGCCAGCGGTCCGGGGCGAGCGCCCGCACGGTCGCCGCGGAGTCGACGTCGAACGACCGACTTCGGACCGCCGCCCAGCCGACGACGGAGCCGCCGTGTTCGTCGGCGAACGCCGCCGCGGCGTCGCGGCTCGCGAATGGGACGACGACCGGCCCGGCCGGCGTCCGCGCGTCGCTGTCGACCACGTACCGCGCTTCTCCGACGGGCGTCCAGCCGCCCGCGCCGCCCGCGGCGAACAGCCCCGACTCGGTCGTGCCCGGGTCCCGATGGTCGAACGTCTCGACGTACGCGACGAGCGGATAGCCGAACTGGCGCTCCGTCCGCCCATCGCGGCGCGAGTCGACGAACGAGGCGATCCCGTTGTACCCGACGACGTACTGGAGCTGCGAGTAGAACACCTGGACGCGCGGGAGCGTCGCGTCGCCGGCCATCAGCGCGTCCGTCTCCGAGGAGAGCCCCAGCTCGACCGCGTCGTCGAACCGCACCGGCTCGGGTACCGACTCGCTCGGGTCCGCGGCGAACGCGCCCGCGGTCGCGACCGCGGCGAGCGCGACGAGCCCGAGGAGCGCGAGCCGGAGGCGACGCGACCGGGCGGTAGCGGGGTCGAAAACTGCCACGCGTCCGCTTCGATCGGCAGCGCCTTAGAACGTCTGGTTCGTTCCTCGAACGAACCGTTGAACGCGTCCAGAGGGGCTAATAGCCCGGTATTCCAAATACAACTATGACGAGCGACAACCAGCCGACGAGCGCACCCGACCGACGCGAGAACATCCCGCGGCGACGCCTGCTCGCCGGACTCGCCGCCGGCGGCGCCGCCGCGGTCGCCGGCTGTGCCGGCGGAGGGTCAGAGTCCGTGTCCCCCGTCTCGATCGACGACGACCAAGCCTGCGACCAGTGCGGGATGATCGTCGCGGACCACCCCGGAACGGTCGGGCAGGTCCACTTCGAGGACGACGAGCCGGAGGGCGGGCGCCCGGCGCAGTTCTGTAGCGGCACCTGTACGTACACCTACCGGTTCGACGCGGCGGACGCGGGACGGACGCCGGTCGCGACCTTCCTCACCGACTACTCGGCGGTCGACCAGGAGGTGTTCGAGGAGGGCGGCGACACGATGTTTTCCTCGCACGTCGAAAGCGAGGCGTTCGCCCGCGAGACGACCCTCACGGTCGTCGCGCGCAGCGAGGTGATCGGCGCGATGGGGCCGGACTTGGTCCCGTTCACCGACGAGGACGACGGGGAGGACTTCGTCGCGGAGTACGGCGGCGAGGCGATGCCCGCCACCGAGGTGGACCGCGCGACGCTTGAGGCGCTGTAGGGTCGGATACCGGTTCATCCGGAGGGTGAGCTCAGATTCTCGGGAGCCCTCTGACGCCGGACACGCCGCCGACGACGGCCGAGAAGGCCAACGTCGCGACGAGTTGCGGCGTGCCGGTGACGCCGGCGCTGGAGAGCACGCTCGCTACCAGCACGGTGAGCGCTATCACGGCCAGCGTGATCACCGCCTCGCGGACGAGGATGCTCCGGAGGCGTGCCCTGCGCTCCGACCGTTCGGTCTTCAACGCCGGTACCACGTCCCTGATTCGGGTCTGGACGAGGTAGTTCGAGAGCCCGGCGAGGAAGCCCGCGAACAGGGACCACTCGACGGGTAACAGCTCGAACTGACCACCGGCCGGCTCGGCCGTCGGATCGCCCTCTGCCGAGTCGGAGACATCGTTGGCGGTACCGTCCGCCTCGCCGTCGTCAGTCCCGTCCCCGGCGTCGGAGTCGCCGTCTGCCCCGTCGGACCCGGCCTCGGCCCCGTCCGCACCGCTGTCGGCGTCACCGCCCGTTCCGCTGTCGCCACCGTCGGTCCCGCTGCCACTACCACTAGTGCCGTCGTCGCCGGTGCCATCGTCGCCAGTGCCGTCGTCGCCGCCGTCACTTCCGGTCCCACTGTCACCGTCTCCGGCGCTGTCGCCACCGCTGCCCCTCCCGGTCCCACCGTCGTTGCCGCCAGTGCCGTCGCCGTCACCGCTATCGGCTGGTCCGCCGTCGCCGTTACCGCTATCGTCTGGTCCGCCGTCGCCGTCACCGCTATCGTCTGGTCCGCCGTCGCCGTCACCGCTATCGTCTGGTCCGCCGTCGCCGTTACCGCTATCGTCTGGTCCGCCGTCGCCGTTACCGCTATCGTCTGGTCCGCCGTCGCCGTTACCGCTATCGTCTGGTCCGCCGCCGTCGTCACCGCTATCGCTCGGTCCGCCGGTGCCACCGCCGGTGCCGTCACCCGGATCGGATCCGGTGTCGTCTTCGGGGACGTCGACGGTGAAGCGGACGCTCTCCGTGTAGCTCCCGACCGTCGGCGGGACGGTCGCGCCGAGCGTGACGGACGCCTCCGGCTCAAGCGTTATCTCGCCGCCGGTGACTCGCTCGCCGGTGTCCATCCGGTACAGCGTCACGCCCTCGGCGTCGGCGTCGATCTCGACCGTCGTGGCGGAGTCGTCGCCCTCGTGGCCGGCGAACCCGACGAGAAACAGGTCGTCGACGCTCGTCCGCGCGTCCGGCGGGACCGATCCGAAGCGGAGACGCAGCTCTCCGGCGCCATCGTACGCGACGTACCTGTCGGCGTTCTCGCTGTCGGCGGGCGACAGGTAGACGCCCGAGTCGGTCGCGACCTCGTCGCCGTCGGTAAACGAGCCGGTGGTCGCGACGCCGCCGCCGAGCAGGACGACGAGCACCGCGAGCACGACGAGGGCGCGGTTCATGTTCCCACCGAGTTCGCCGTCCGGGTCGAGCCTCGCCGCGCGACGACAGGGCCGAGGCTACTCGGCGTCGTCGCTCTCGTCGGCGCGGCCCGTTCGCTCACGCTCGTGGATAGGTCACCGAGGGTGTTAGTAGTGAACTGCGTTAGCCGCTTCAGCGTCGCATTGACTCGGCTAACCGGGGGCGTTAGAGCCGTCCACCGGCTTCAATGACCGCCTGAACCCGGCTAACGCGGCCTAATAGTAAGTGGGTACCTAGCCAATGGATGGACGTAACAATGAAGCTGAATCGCAGAAGCGTGTTGGGGGCCATCGGGATGATCGGCGTCGGAACCGGTGCGGCGTTCGGGTCGGGAGCGTTCACCACGGTCGAGGCGCAGCGCGAGGTGGAGGTTAATGTTCTCGGTGGCGAGTTCCGGGCTGACGGGATCATCCATCTGAACAATTCACCCGGAAGTGTGAATCCCGACGATGACGCCACGGCCGCAGATGATACTACCGATATCGATGGCGACGACAACGATGAGTCGATCCAAGACGTTGAAGACGATATCTCGAGCCAGATTATCGGGAACGACGGTTCTGCTGACGTTCTCGTGAACACGGCGTCGGATTTCGTCACGGTGAAAGACACAGAGGGAACGGAGTTCGACGGCCGATCGCTGTACCCGGCGCTCGATGACACGTACGATAACGATAGCATTGACCGGAGTTACGTCAGTCTCGTCGCCAACGACGTGACTATCGTCTTCGGACCGGAAGATCGCAAACTGCCACCGAACTCGAACCTCAGTGAAAGCGAGCTCTTCGGCGTCGTGAGAAACGGTGACGTTGATGTCACGTTCGCGAAAGGGGACGTCGACGAGGGACTGCTCACGAACGTCAACGGAAATAACGTAAGCAACAGTCCGAGCTTCACCGGTTCCGGTAACGTGACGCTCAGTGGCGATGTTCAGGCCGGAGAGGCGAGCAGGGAGACAGAGGACCTGCTGATCAGGATCAGCGGCAGCAGCTAATTCGACCCTTTCAGCACCAGTATAAACTATTCTTATCTGGAGCGTTTCCTTTTAGTCGTTGGACAACTTATAAGATCGTAAGTGAATAGTATGCCTCTTTACATTAGCAGTCAGTTATCAGCGGTTACGAGGCGCCAATGAGCACCGATCAAGTTGGTGCCGGAGAACAGCACCCTTCCTCGCTCTCACGGAACGAAATTTATGAAATATTAAGCAATCCACGAAGACGCTACTCCCTCCACGCGATTAAGAACGAAGACGGCACCACGGAGCTCTCTGATGTCGCCGAACAGGTGGCGGCGTGGGAGAACGGCAAGTCGGTCTCCGAGATTACCTCTGGCGAACGGCACCTCGCGTACAGTTCGATACAGCAGAACCACATCCCGAAGTTAGAGCGCGCGGGCATCATCACGCACGACAGCGGGACGATCGAGCTGACCGAGGAGGCGCGGGACCTCGACGTGTACGTCGACGTCGTGCCCGGGGACTCGATCCCGTGGGCCGAGTACTACCTCGGCCTCGGTGCGGTGTCGCTGAGTCTCGTCGCGGCCGTCTGGGTCGGCGTCTTTCCGGAATCGATACCGAGCCTCGCGTGGGCTGGGATAATCGCGGCGTTGTTCACCGCCTCCGCGGCGTTCCACGCCTACCAGAACCGGGAGATGAATCTCGGCAGCGACGGAAAACCGCCGGAGCTCAGAGATGGGCGATAACAAGAAGTGGACGCGACGCGCCGCCGTCGGCTCACTCGTGAGCGGCGGCGGCTTCATGCTGTTCGGTACCGGCGGGTCGACGCAGATCACCTCGAATCGGGATGTAACGGTTAATACGGGCGACGGCGAGGATGCCGTGCTACGGTTCGTCGACGTTTCCGGCAACGCGGGCACCGTCGATTCAACTGACGGCGAGGAGGTGTATGTAATCGAAGATGGCGTCGGTGAGTTCAATATTAATCGTGTCTCTGTCTCGGGAACCACAGGCAGCGGAAACGATTCGGTCCGGATCGAAGTGGTCGAAGACGAGGAGAGTCCCAATTCTTTCTCAGTGAAAGCAGCGTGCCCAAATGAACCGACCACGTTCAACGATGATTTCCTTAAACTATTATTTGAGTTAGATAATGATGACCAGACTATCACTGCGACGCGTACTACTAACAATAGAATTTCATTTGATTGTGGTACAGAATCTTATGACTACGGTGATTCCGCTAATTATCGAGACAATTCGGGGAATACAGATAATTCGGACATCCCACCGGGAAACGACGCAAAAGGCGAAGTGTTGAACCCCGAAAGGCTGAACCAAAGGAATGAGAATGATCCGAATGATCCCTATGCGATACTTCAAAGTGAATCTAATATGGGTGGTAATAGTATAGATGAGGCGAACATCGGGTTCGCTCTCCCACCCGTACCGGAGAGCGAGAAGTACGTGCTTGATGTCGCTGTCTCCGACAGTCCACCTGGTGGAGATTGGGTTGTCGATGTAGTCGACGGCGACAAGAACCCACTGACTGGGGCAGGTAAGGGTAAAAAAGACAAGCTGAAGAAAGGGTTGAACAGGTTCGAATTCGAATTGAACGAAGAGAAAATCGACCCCTTGAAACAAATTAAGTTGTATCTCATTTTCAGAATGACGAGTAGTGGAAATAATAAAAAAGCCGAAATCGATTACTTCGAACTGAAACCCACTCAGAACTCGACCTCCTGACCGCTCAGCTACTTGAACAGTCGCCGGAGCTGAACGCTCAGCGACGCGCCGCGTCTCCGTTCTCGAACCCGCCTCGATCCGGAGCCGAGGAGCGCCCCCAGCAGCGTGGCGATGCTCCCGAGGACGAGTAGGTTGAACGCGCCGACCGCGACGGCCGGATGGATCGAGTGGAGCCGGAGGATCAGTGAGGGCGGAACCACGAGGAAGTACCGGTGTTCCGAGACCGTGACCGTCGCGCGTTCTCCGGATCCCGGAGCGGTCGTCGACAGCGTCGCAGTCACCGACTCTCCCCGCGGAACGGCCAGCTGAGTCCGGTCGAACTCGCTCTCCGGATGGGTCGTTTCGAGCACGACGAGCATCGTGATGAGCCCGTTGTTCTCCGCGGTGAACTCGTTCTCCACTCGGTCGCCCGGGAGCGTCCCGGCCGGGAGGTCGCCGCCGTCGACGGTCACGTGATGCGTGCCGCTAGGAGCGATCATCGCGGCGTTGGCCGGTACGAGTATCAACAGCGCCAGGAGGAGCGCGACCCAGCGAGCGTCGAGCCCGTCGTCGCCCCGGGACCGGTCTCGGCTCTGAGCCCGCCGACCGGCGTTCCGGAGGTCGTCGACGAAGATGAACAGCAGCAGCGCGAGACCGAGGCCGATGAACAGCCCGCTGAGCCCGTTTTGACCCGGCGACCAGTCGAGACCGACTGCGGCTGTCACCCCGACCACGGCGCCCGCGGCCACGTCTCGGACGCCGGTGATCGCGGTCCCCAGCCCCGGAATTCGGACGACTTCTCCGTTCACTTGGAGCGCCGTTGCGACGATCCGGTCCTCGGTCACCGGGGGTTCGTCGCCGTCCTGATCCCGAAAGGGGTTGTTGTCTCCCTTCGTGAGATAGCCGTCCGGCGTCGCTCCGACGACTCGGTGCGTCGTCGTCCCGCCCCCGTCGAGTTCGATCGCTTCGAAGACGACGACGTCCCCTTCCTCGACGGGTCCCGACGCCGACGCCGGCACGGCGACGAACCCGTCTCCGGCCTCCAGCGTCGGCGCCATGCTTCCGGAGGTAACGTACCCGAGAAGGACCGGCTGCCCGGCGAGCTGGCCGGCAACGATCACGACGACGACTAACACGGACACGACGGCGATCGCGTCTCCCGCCGTCTGCCGTGACATGCTCATACCGACGAAGTGTCGGGACTTAAAACGTCGAATGCGGAGCGCCGGCCCGTGGGAGCGCGGCCCTCAGCGCCGCCGGGCGCGCTCGCTCCGAACGTCACGGAATCGCTCCTGTCCACGAGCACGCACTCCGGCCGCGTGGAGTCCGCCCGCTACTCCGCGGCGCCCCACTGCTCGACGCGCTTCGGCCGGTCGGAGACCGCCATCACGTCGAGGTCGTCGCCCGCGCGGTCGAGGGCTTCGAGCGCCGCCTTCGCGGAGGCGTGCGTCGAGAAGTAGGTGATCTCCTCCTCGACGGCGACCTCCAGCAGGTCGCGCTGCCGCGAGACGATGAGGTCGAGCTCGCCGCGCTTGGCCGCCTCGATCAGGTCCGTCGCCTCGCTCAGCTCGAAGTGCGCCGCGTACCCGTCGACGAGCGCCTCGCCCGCCTCGGTGCCCGGGTCCGGGAACTCCTCGGCCGAGAGGTCGACGACGGCTGTGCCGGACTCGGGGATCGGCTTCCCGGTCGAGTCCTGCGCCTTGTCGTACGCCTTGCCGAAGGAGGTGGCCGTGCCCATCACCTCGCCGGTGGACTTCATCTCGGGGCCGAGCCGCGGGTCCGACCCCGGCAGCCGGTCGAACGGGAGGACGACCTCCTTCACGCTGCGGTGTTCGGGGATCTGCTCGGCGGCGTCGAGGTCGGCGAGCGTCAGGTCGTCGGTCATCACCTTCGCCGCGAGCTTGGCGATGGGGACGCCCGTCGCCTTCGAGACGAACGGGACGGTCCGCGAGGAGCGCGGGTTCGCCTCCAGCACGTACACCTCGCTCTCGGCGTCGGGGTCGTCGACCCCCGTCACCGCGAGTTGGACGTTGAGCAGTCCGACCGTGTCGAGCGCGCGGGCGATATCCTCGGTGACCTCGCGGACCCGGCCCAGCGTCTCGTCGCCGAGCGAGCGCGGCGGAATCATGCACGCGGAGTCGCCCGAGTGGACGCCGGCGCTCTCGACGTGTTCCATCACGCCGCCGAGGAGCACGTCCTCGCCGTCCGCGACCGCGTCGACGTCCAGCTCGACCGCGTCGTCGAGGAACTGGTCGACGAGGATCGGCTTGTCGGGGGAGACACGGACCGCCTCCTCGATGTACTCCTCTAACTCCGCGTCGTCCTCGACGACGCGCATCGCGCGCCCGCCCAGCACGTAGGAGGGGCGAACGAGGACCGGGTAGCCGATCCCGTGGGCCAGTTCGAGCGCCTCCGCCTCGCTCGTCGCGGTGCCGCCCTCGGGCTGGGCGACGCCCAGTTCGTCCATCAGGACGTTGAACCGGTCGCGGTCCTCCGCTAGGTCCATCGCCTCGACGCTCGTCCCCAGGATCTCGCAGTCGAGCCCGCGGCGCTCGATCTCCGCCTGAAGCGGTTCGCCCACGTTCACCGAGGTCTGCCCGCCGAACTGGACCATCACGCCGTCGGCGCCGGTCGTCTCGATCACGTCGGCGACCTCCTCGGCGGAGATGGGCTCGAAGAACAGCCCGTCGGAGGTGTCGTAGTCCGTCGACACCGTCTCGGGGTTGTTGTTGATCACGTGCGCGTCGATGCCGAGCTCGCGGAGCGCGCGCACCGCGTGGACCGCGCAGTAGTCGAACTCCACGCCCTGTCCGATGCGGATCGGGCCGCCGCCGACGACCACGACGCTCTCCACGTCGGGGTCGACGCGGACCTCGTTCGCCGCGCCCGCGGTGTCGGCGCCCCGGAGGAACTCCGGCAGCCGCGCGGAGTAGTAGTACGGCGTCGAAGCCTCGAACTCGCCCGCGCAGGTGTCGACCTGCTTGTAAGTCCGGTCCGGCACCGCGCTCTCGACCTGCCCCACGTCGGCGTCGACGCCGGCGGCGGCGGCGGTCGCCGCGATCTCCGCGTCGGTGCGGCCGACCATCGCGGCCTCGGTGAAGTCGCCCTCGGCGGCCGCCGCGGTCCCGGCGGCGATGCGCTCGAAGCGCTCGACGTACCAGCGGTGGATGCCGGTGAGGTCGATCACGTCGTCGACGTCGTAGCCGCGGTCGAACGCCTCGAACATCGCGTACGGGCGGTCCGGGCTCGGACGTTCGAGGTACTCCGACTCTAGCTCGTCGTCGCTCACCGTCTCGAAGTCGACGGCGGGGTCGTACTCGGAGGAGCGCAGCGCCTTCACCATGCTCTCCTCGAACGTCCGCCCGATCGACATCGCCTCGCCGGTGGACTTCATCGCCGTGCCGAGCTCGAAGTCCACGTCGTCGAACTTGTCGATCGGCCAGCGCGGCACCTTCGTCACCACGTAGTCGATGGCGGGCTCGAAGGCGGCGGTCGTCTCGCCGGTGATCTCGTTGTCGATCTCGTGGAGCCGCTTTCCGAGCGCGACCTTCGCAGTGACGCGGGCGATCGGGTAGCCCGTCGCCTTCGACGCGAGCGCGGAGGACCGCGAGACGCGCGGGTTCACCTCGACGACGCGGTACTCGCCGCCCGGGGTGCCGTCGTCGTGCCACGCGAACTGGATGTTACAGCCGCCCTGAATGCCGAGGTCGCGGATCACTTCGAGCGCCGCGTCGCGCATCTCCTGGTGGCCGTCGTCGGGGATGACCTGCGAGGGGGTGACCACCGTCGACTCGCCGGTGTGGATCCCCATCGGGTCGATGTTCTCCATGTTACAGATGATGATACAGGAGTCGTCGGCGTCCCGCATCACCTCGTACTCCAGTTCGACCCACCCCGAGATGGACTCGGTGACGAGGACCTCGCTGTTGCGCGAGAGGCGGAGCCCCTTGCGGACGCGCTCGACGAGCTCCTCGAACTCGTCGACGACCCCGGAGCCGGAGCCGCCGAGGGTGTAGGTGGTCCGGGCGATGACCGGGAGGCCGCCGACCGCGTCGACAGCCTCCTGGACGCGCCCCCGGAACGCCGCCTCGTCGAAGTCGGTGACCGACTCGCCCTCGTCTAAGGAGATGGTCGTCGACTTGGGGACCGGCTGGCCGAGGTCCTCCATCCGCCGGCGGAACAGGTCGCGGTCCTCCGTCGCGTAGATGGTGTCGAGCGGCGTCCCCATCACCTCGACGTCGTGTTCCTCCAGAATGCCCTCCTCGGCGAGCTCGGCGGTGACGTTGAGCCCCGTCTGTCCGCCGAGCCCGGCGATGACGCCGTCCGGCTCCTCGATCCGGATGACCTCCGCGATCGCCTCGGGCGTGATCGGCTCGATGTACACCCGGTCGGCCGTCTCGGGGTCGGTCATGATCGTCGCGGGGTTCGAGTTCACTAGGACGACGCGGGCGCCCTCCTCCTGTAGGGCGCGGCACGCCTGTGCGCCGGAGTAGTCGAACTCGGCCGCCTGTCCGATCTGGATCGGTCCGCTGCCGATAAGGAGAATCGTGCGGTCTTCGCTCATTACGCGGACGGAATACGCTCATCGTAATAAGGTCGGCGGTAGAGTACGAATCTCGCAGTAGATTTGCGATTTTCGCAAGCTATTCCGTATCACGGTGAGTGTTACGACATCTCACGATAGCCGACACCGCCGTCAGGAACCGAGTCACGACGCCCGGCTCGTACGACGCGTCACCGCCGGCGTAACGGCCTGTGCCGCCCATCGCAAGGAATTTACCGAGATGTCGGGAACTCCCGGACGACATGCCCTGTTCCCGCCGCCGTGCCCTCCAACTGCTCGGCACCGCCGGCGCGACCGCCGCGACGGCCGGGTGCCTGAGCCCCGGCAGCCTCGACTCGTACGCCCTCATCGGGGACGAACTGGACCTCTCGTCGATCGGACCCCCCTACCTGTGGCCCGATCCCACGGTCATCGACGCCACCACCCGCGTCGACTTCACGACCGAAGCCAAGACCGCGTCCCTCTCCGCGCTGTTCGAGACCGGGACGGTGACCGTTAGACAGTGGCCGCTGGTCGGTCGAGACGAGTGGGGGACCGAGACGCGCCCGCGGCCGACGTTCCTCCGCCGGGACGAGACCTTCTACGAGGTCCGGATCACCGACGAGCGCGTCCTCGAACGCGAGCGCTGGCACTTCGCGCTCGACCGGGTCGACGAGACGCCGCCCGACGGCGCGGCGGTCGCGGAACCGCCCTTCGACCTCTCCGACCAGGACGAGCGCGTGCTCGACGCGGCGCTCGACGCCGTGTACGCGGGCAACGACGGCTTCCTCGGGGACCCGGAGTTCGACGAGCTACAGACCGTCGAGTTCCATCACAGGCTCGACGCCGATGCGAGCGCCCTCGTCCCCTCGCCCCCGTTCGAGTTCGTCGAGTACGAGGACGAGTACTTCCAGGCCGTGACGGAGCGCCGGACCGTCGAAGTCCCGGAGTGGACGTACGCGATCGGCGAGGTCAGCGACTCGCGGGCCGATTTTATCGCGTACGCGCGCGACGCCATCGTCGAGCGCAATCTCACCGACGCCGGGCTCTCGCAGGCCGCTCAAGGGGTCTTTGACGGTGCGATCGCCGAGGAGCCCCGCCGCTACGAGGAGGGTGCGCCGCCCTCGGACGAACTCAGCGAGGCCCTCGGCGCGCTCGGTATCGCCGAGGACCTCGAACCGATCGACAGCTACGAGGAGCGCGTCGACTTCCGGAACGTCGTCGTCGAGTACCGTGACGGCGTCTATCGGTTCGATCTCATCGTGACGCCGTAGCACGCTCGCGGGCTCAGCCGAACGATCGCACGCCCGGCCGCGGACAGTTGCCTTCCGGGCCTCCGGCCGCCCCTCAGGTCTCCAGCCGGTACCGGTACGGTTGGCCCGCGATGACCTCGACCTCGCCGCGCTCGGCCCGTCGCCCTAACACGGTGGCGACCCTGTGCGGGCTGTCGATCGCCTCGCACTCGTCGCACTCCTCGACGAGCGCGAGGATCTCCCGGGCGGTCAGCGGCTCGTCGGCCTCGGCGAGCACGCCGCGAATTCGGTCGTACCGGTCGTATTCGCCGGCGCTCATACGTCTTACGTAGGGTCTCCGAACATATAGGGTTCAGTGAGACAGGAGTCGGACGACTGTCAGACGCAGGCATCGAAGCGGCCGCGTTCTGGGGGCTGAGCGATTCTCGCGGTCGTCACCGCGGTGAGTCCGACGCTCAGGCGTAGGGGTCTTCGGCTTCGAGGTCGCGCTCCGCGCGGTACTGCTCGACGAACTCGCTCACGTCGAACTCGACCATCTCTCGTTCGAACGCCGACAGCGCCTCGTCGTCGTCGGCGTGGCTCACGGCGTGCTCCATCAGTTCAACCACCAGTTCGACGACGACCTCGTGGAGCCGGCGGGAGTCGAACTCGGTCACCCACACCATCGCGTACCCCACGTCGGCGTTCTCGCTGGCGTCGTGCGAGACGACCGCCCCGGGGAACTCCTCCAAGACGACGCCGAGGAGGTGCGGCGTGTCGAACTCCGGCATCTCCTCGCTGGTCGTTTCGATCGCCTCCCGGAGCACCTCGACCAAGAAGTCGGGGAGGAACCGCTCCGGGGGATGGACGTCCATCACGACTGCGTGGGTCTCGCCGCAGTCGCACTCGTACTCGCGCATCCCGAGGTCCAGTTCGCCGACGCCGATCGTCTCCCCGCAGGGTAGCTCCAGCGCGTTCTCGTCGCCGCCGGGGACGCGGGGCTTGGACATAGCTCTCTTTGGTCGCTGGCGAGGTTAAAAGGAGCGGAACGGGTCGGTGCGCCGGGGGGAGCGGCGGCGACTCGACGCCCGCTACTCGGAGTCCTCGTAGCCGGATTCTCCGCCGCTCTCGGCGGATTCGTCCTCCTCTTCGGCGGACTCGCCGTCTCCGCCGTCCGTCTCCACCTCCGCTTCGACCTCGATCTCGATCCCGTTCGCCTCGTAGGTCGCCTCGATCGACTCGGCGTCGTCGCGCTCGATCTCCAGTTCGTCCCGGTCGACCTCCACCTCGACCTCCACGTCGACGGTCACGTCGTCGGACATGAGCATCGCTACGCGCGCGACACTCAAAACGTCCCCGCAGGAGATCGACCGCCGGCCGCGTTACTGGAACCCGATCCGACCGCCGGTGTCGCGCAGCGACTCGCCGCCGCCGCCCTTGAACTGCTCTCTGACATCCTCGTAGTACGCGAGGATGTCGTCGTTTATCGTCGGCCGCACCGACTCCATGGCGCGCCGGAAGTGCTTCATCTCGACCTCCTCGGCGTCGTCGTCGTCGCGCAGGGCCTCGATGGCGGCCTCGCGGGCGATCCCCTCCAGGTCGGAGCGGACGTAGCCGTCAGTGATCTCGGCGGCCTCACGCAGGCTCACGGCGGGCGCGGGCGGCGTGTTCTCGGTGTGGATGTCGAGGATCTGCTCGCGGCCCTCCTGAGCGGGCTGGCCGATCATCACGAGCCGGTCGAACCGGCCGGAGCGGAGCAGCGCGGGGTCGATCATGTCCGGGCGGTTCGTGGCGCCGATCACCATCACGTCGCCCATGTCTTCGAGGCCGTCGAGCTCCGTCAGGAGCTGATTGACGACGCGCTCGGAGACGTTGTTCCCCATCTCCTGGCCGCGCGAGGGCGCGAGGCTGTCGAGCTCGTCGAAGAAGATGATCGTCGGGCTCACCTGCCGGGCCTTCCGGAAGGTCTGCCGGATCGCCTTCTCAGACTCGCCGACCCACTTCGAGAGCAGCTGCGGCCCCCGCACCGAGATGAAGTTCGCGTTCGTCTCGTTGGCGACCGCCTTCGCCATCAGGGTCTTCCCCGTCCCGGGCGGGCCGTACAGCAGCACGCCCTTCGGCGCGTCGACGCCCATCCGGTCGAACTTCTCGGGAGAGGTGAGCGGCCACTCGACCGACTCCTGGACCTGCTGTTTGGCCTCTTCGAGTCCGCCGACGTTGTCCCAAGATATCTTCGGGAGCTCGACGAGCACCTCTCGCATCGCCGACGGCTCCACCTCGTTCAGCGCGCCCGAGAAGTCGTCGCGCTTGACGATCATCCGGTCGATGAGGCTCGGCGGCACCTCCTCTTCGTCTAAGTCGATCTCGGGGAGGTAGCGCCGGAGCGCTTTCATCGCGGCCTCCTTCGTGAGGCTCTCGATGTCGGCGCCGACGAAGCCGTGCGTCTCGTCGGCGAGGTGGTCGAGGCTCACGTCGTCCGAGAGCGGCATCCCGCGGGTGTGGATCTGGAGGATCTCCTTGCGGCCGACCTCGTCCGGGACGCCGATCTCGATCTCGCGGTCGAAGCGCCCGGGGCGGCGGAGCGCGGGGTCGACGCTGTCGACACGGTTCGTCGCGCCGATGACGATTACCTGCCCGCGGGTCTCCAGCCCGTCCATCATCGTCAGCAGCTGCGCGACGACGCGGCGCTCGACCTCGCCGGTGACGTCCTCCCGTTTCGGCGCGATCGAGTCGAGCTCGTCGATGAAGATGATCGAGGGCGACTCCTCCTTCGCGTCCTCGAATATCTCCCTGAGCTGTTGTTCGGACTCGCCGTAGTACTTCGAGATGATCTCGGGGCCGGCGATCGAGAAGAACGACGCCGAAGTCTCGTTGGCGACCGCCTTCGCGAGCAGCGTCTTCCCGGTGCCGGGCGGGCCGTGGAGCAGGACGCCCTGCGGCGGCTCGATCCCGAGCTTCGAGAAGATCTGCGGGTGTTTCATCGGCAGCTCGACCATCTCGCGGACGCGCTGGATCTCCGACTGGAGGCCGCCGATGTCCTCGTACGTAATTCCGCCCCCGGTCTTCTCGAACCCGGAGATCGGCTCCTCGCGCAGCTCGACCTCGGTGTCCTCCGTGATGAGACAGACGCCATCGGGCTCCGTCTCGACTGCGATCAGCGGGATTGCCTGCCCGGGCGACCGCATGAACGGGTGGTTCGTCGACGACATCACGGGGACGATGTCGCGCTCGACGACCGGCCGCTTGAGGATCTGGCGTTTCACCATGCCGGCGGCGTCGGAGCCGAACTGGACGGACGCCTCCTCGGGCGGGGCCAAGACGAGCTTGTCGGCCTTCTCGGCCTCCGCCTTCCGGATGGTGACGCGCTCGCCGATGCCGACGTCCGCGTTCTGGCGGGTAAACCCGTCCACCCTGACGGTGTCGGTGTTCCAGTCCTGGCGGTCGGCGCGCCAGACCTTCGCCGCGGTGGTCTCCGCGCCCTCGATCTCGATGATGTCGCCGGGCGAGAGCTTCAGATGTAACAGGGTATCGGGGTCGAGTCGGGCGATGCCGCGCCCCGAGTCGTTCGGGTACGCCTTCGCCACTTCGAGTTGGACTTCGTTCATAGTTCCTCGCGGGGGATGGTCGTATCTGGACCCGGTCCGGGAATAAGCCTGTTGCCCGTGCCGCCGCTCCGCACCGATCTGTCGGCGGCCGCGGCAGGTTGTGTTATCATATAGCACGGTTAGGCGTCCGTTCTTAAAACCTCGTCGTAAGCGTGCGTTTTCGCCGTGGATCTGCGGCGGCCGCAACGGACGTTTTTTGCCCGTCCGAGGTGACTTTCGGCCGTGTTCGACTCCCTCTCCGGCCCAATGCGGTCCCTCCTCGCTCGGCTCGCCTTCCTCGTCGCCGGCGCGCTCGTCGGGGCGGCGCTGTACGCGCTCGGCGTCGCCGGGATTCTGGCCGTCCCGCTCGCGGTGGTGGCGCTGCTGGTGATCGGCGAACTGTACCTGTTCGCGGCCGGCCAAGGGGTGTAACTCGCCCGAGCCTCGCCGCCCGCCCGCGATCGAATCCGGAGGTATTTGTCCGGCAGTCGCGTCGGAACCAGCATGCGAACGCTCGTCTTCGACGGTCGGACCGGGGCCGCCGGCGACATGATCTGCGCCGCGCTGATCGCCGCCGGGGCGGACCCCGACGCGCTCGCCCCCGTGAGCGACGCGCTTCCGGTCCGGTACGCCGTCGGCGAGGTCGAGAAGAACGGGATCCGCGCGACGACGGTCGATGTCCTCGTCGATGACAGGACGGTCGAGACCGACGGAGACCACGACCACGGCCACGACCACAGCCACGGCCACGACCACGGCCCCGACAACGATCCGAGCACCTCCGGATCTGACGAACCGGCCGAGGGGGCCGGCGTCCACCGGAGCTACCGCGAAGTGGTCGATCTGGTCGAGTCGATGGGCCTTCCGCCGGCCGTCGAGTCGACCGCGCTCGACGCCTTCGAGCTGCTCGGCCGCGCCGAGGCGTCGGTCCACGGCACCGACCTCGACGAGACGCACTTCCATGAGGTGGGCGCGGACGACGCGATCGCCGACGTGGTCGGCGCCGCGCTGCTGCTCGCCGACCTCGGTCCCGAGCGAGTCGTCACGACGCCGGTCGCCGCCGGCGGGGGGACGGTCGAGATGAGCCACGGGACGTACCCCGTCCCGGCCCCGGCGACGACCGAGATCGCGAGCCGGGCCGGGTTCCGGATCGCCGGCGGGCCGATCGACCGCGAACTGCTCACGCCGACCGGCGCGGCGATACTGGGAGCGGTCGCCGACGGCTTCGACGCGGTCCCGGACCTCGCGGTCGAACGCGCGGGCTATGGCGCGGGCGACGCCGACTTCGAGCGCCACCCGAACGTCCTCCGCGCGCTCGTCGGCGACGGGAGAGAACCCGGACCTGACGGCGACCGCGAGAAACGCGACGATGACCGAGCCCGAGCCGGGCAGCCCGTCGACGGACGGCTCGCACACGACGACATCGCCATCCTGGAGACGAACCTCGACGACGCCGCGCCGGAGGTGCTCGGCGGGCTTCAGGAGACGCTCTCGCGGGCCGGGGCGCGGGACGTGACGATCGTCCCGACGACGATGAAGAAGTCGCGCCCGGGACACCTCGTGAAGGTGATCTGTAAGCCGGCGGACGCCGAGGCCGTCGCCGAGCGCCTCGCCCGCGAGACGGGAACGCTCGGGGTGCGCCAGTCCGGCGCGAGCCACCGCTGGATCGCCGACCGCGCGTTCGAGACGGCGACGCTCCGGGTCGACGGCGAGGACCACGAGGTTGACGTGAAGGTCGCCTCGACGACCGACGGGGAGGTGTACGACGTCAGCGGGGAGTACGACGACGCGGCCGCGGTCGCGGAGGCGACCGGCCTCCCGATCCGCGAGGTGCTTCGCCGCGTCGAAGCCGAGGTGCGGGAGCAGCTCCCGCGAGAATAGGCCGGGAGGTGACGCCCCGGCACCCCCGTCAGTCGGGGGGCTCGACCCGCTCGACGCGCTCGGGGTCGACGCCGAAGCCGTCGGCGAGGCGCTCGCGGACGCGATCGACGACGAACTCCTCGGCGTCCTCGTTGAGGCCCGCCTCCTCGCCGACCGCGAGGGTGGCGACCGCCTCGACCGTGGTGTCGTTGAGGCCGGGACGGAGGCCGGCGATCTCGATCTCCTCGACGCGGAGGCCGTCGATTCGCTCGATCTGTGCTCGTGCGCCGGCGACGAGGTCGCCGGTGGCCGCCTGCGAGACGCGGACGGCCACCGTGGCCTCGACCGACGGCGTGTGGATGGCTGCCGCCATACGCCCCCGCCGCGAGTCGAACGCGGTGCGGTCGGTCGGCCGCCCGGGGTCGCAACCCGGAACGCGACCGGTCCGCGGCCTCGAACGCGCCGGCGGCGAGGTCGCCGGCGGCAGCGCTCGCGAGGGCAACGGTCGTCCGGTTCGACCCGCGCGACGAACGCGGCGGCTGGAGAGAACGGGTGTGGTCCGTCCCGCGGGGAAACCTCCCCAGCCGACGCGCGTCACGCGGTCGGGCGGACGGACCGTGAGTTCGGAGCCGAATACCCGATCCCGATCCACCCGAGGGACGCGACGCTCACGGACCGCACGAGCGTCGGGAGGGTGGAACGGGTCATGGTCGGTCTCCGAGGCGCTGAATGCGCCGTCGTCCAACCTCAGTACCGGTTTCGTATTAAAATTATGTTAGTTATGCTACCTCATGACATGGCTAATTCGGTCCGGAAGCCGCCGATAATCCGCCGGAGCGGCCGCGGGCGACCCGTTCAGTCGCCCCCGAGACGACAGGCCTATGCCGGCCGCCCGACCAGTTGCGCGTAAGCAGTCACCGCCATGATCGAGCGAATTCACACGTCGGACGTCGAACCGGACGCGGACGAGGTCGCCATCGCCGGCCACGTCCACGAGATCCGCGACCTAGGGGGCCTCGTGTTCCTCATCGTGCGGGACCGCGAGGGGCTCATCCAGATCGTCTTCAAAGAGGAGCGCGAGCCCGAGCTGTTCGAGGCCGTTCAGGACGTCGGCGCCGAGGACGTTGTCCGCGTCGTCGGCGAACCGCTGGAGAGCGATCAGGCGCCCGGGGGCGTCGAGATCGCGCCGACCAAGTACGAGGTCATCGACGAGGCGGAGTCCCCGCTCCCGCTGGAGATCTCGAAGGACATCGAGGTCGATCTCTCGACCCGGCTCGACAACCGCGCGCTCGACCTCCGGAAGCCGGAGACGCTGGCGGTGTTCACTCTGCGCTCCGAGCTGATCACCGCGATGGAGGAGTGGTTCGAAGCCGAGGGGTACGTCGACATCAAGACGCCGCTGATCTCGAAGGGCGGCGCTGAGGGCGGCGCCGAGCTGTTCCCGATCCTCTACTACAACCAGGACGCGTTCCTCTCGCAGAGCCCACAGCTGTACAAGCAGATGCTGATGGCCTCGGGCTACGAGGCCGTCTACGAGACGGGGACCGCGTTCCGCGCCGAGGACTTCGCCACCTCTCGCCACGTCTCCGAGATCGCGATGTTCGACGTGGAGCTGGCCTACATCGACGACCACGACGACGTGATGGACGTCCAAGAGGAGTCGCTGCGCTACGCGCTCCGCGAGGTCGCCGAGAACGCCGAGCGCGAACTCGACCTTCTCGACGTGGACCTGGAGGTCCCCGAGGACGACTTCCCGCGGATCACCTTCGACGAGGCGCTCGACATCCTCGAAACCGAGTTCGGCCACTTCCCCGACGACCCGACGGACCTCGACACGAAGGGCGAGAAGCTGCTCGGCGAGCACTTCGAGGAGCAGGGGCATCCGGCGTTCTTCGTCGTCGGCTACCCCGACGAGAAGTTCTACTACATGCAGGACGTGCCGGACGACGAGATCGCCTCCCGGAAGTTCGACCTCATCTACAAGGGCCAAGAGCTCTCCTCGGGCGGCCAGCGCGAACACGACGTCGAGCGCATGGTCGAGGTCATGGAGGCGGAGGGCGTCGAGACCGCGAACTTCGAGTTCTACATCGAGGCGCTGAGCTACGGCACGCCCCCCCACGGCGGCTACGGGCTCGGTATCGACCGCCTCGTCCAGAAGGTCGCCGACCTCGACAACATCAAGGAGGCGATCATGTTCCCGCGCGACCCCAACCGGCTGGAGCCGTAGTCGG
>NZ_NEDJ01000027.1 GCF_002114285.1 Halorubrum ezzemoulense DSM 17463 | reverse complement strand
CCTCCCCGCCCACCCGCGCGTACCCCCTGACGGCCCGAGCGCGGACCCGCGCGTCGCCGTCATCGAACGCCTCGCGGAGCCGGGGGGCGGCGCCCTCGTCGCCGACGGTCGACAGTCCGGTCGCCCCCAGCATCCGATACGCGGCCCGGTCGTGTCTCAGCCACCGCGAGAACGTCTCGGCAGCCCCGCTCGTCTTCCCGCTTCCGTCCTCGGCGCCGCCGCCTCGCCGGTCGGCGACCCGCCGCCCCAGTCGGTCGACGTGGTCGTCGCCGTGGAAGTACAGCGACTCGATCG
The DNA here is from genome assembly GCF_002114285.1 of Halorubrum ezzemoulense DSM 17463. Lineage (GTDB taxonomy): Archaea > Halobacteriota > Halobacteria > Halobacteriales > Haloferacaceae > Halorubrum > Halorubrum ezzemoulense. The sequence continues at coordinate 40,237 of NZ_NEDJ01000027.1, read as the reverse complement.
CCGCCGCGCGGACGGTCTCGTCGGGGTCGTCGAGCGCCGCCTCGAACAACCCATCCACGATCCGGCTCGCGGCGGCGCTCATCGAACTGGACGGGCTGCCGAGCGCCTCCGCCGCCTCGCGTCGCGTCGACGCGTCGAACCGCCGATCGAGCCGCGCCAACGCCGGGGGATCGTCGTCGGTCGGCCGCCCGCCGCGCCCGGTGCCGCCGCTCTCCGCCGATCCATCGGCCCCGTCCGGTCGCGGCCTGTCGTCCATCTGTGAACACCTCACCGATCCGGTAGATTAAACGTATGGCCGCGGCTATCACCGATGAGAATCCGACGCGACCGGCGCGCGGTGCCGCGTTATTCGAGTCCGAACCCCCGGACGACACCGTACTCTGGCCCGGACGCGGTAAGCGCCGACTTCACCAGCCGAATCTCGTCGACCGAGAACGTCCCGACTTCCAGATCTCCCGCGTCGAGCGCGTCTCGGACCGCCTCTGCCCCGGCCGCGTTCTCCACGCGGGCCAGCGTCACGTGCGGCGTGAACGCGTCGGGTTTGGGGTCGACGCCGAGCGCGGTCGTCTCCGCTTCGAGCGCCTCGTAGAGCGCGGCGAGGTCGTCGCCGCCGCGGCCGACGCCCGCCCAGGCGACTGAGACGTACTCGCGGTTCGGAAAGACGCCGAGGCCGCGGATCTCGGCCTCGAAAGGGGAGACCGCGGCGCGGTCGACGGCGCGCTCGCCGGCGGCGGCCACGTCGTCGAGGGCGGGGTCGCCCTCGTCGTCCTCCGTGCTGATGTCGCCGAGGAACTTCAGCGTCACGTGCGCCTGTTCGGGGTCGACCGGGTTGACGCCCGACGCGTCCACGAATGGGGCCTGTGCCTCCGCGACGGCGGGCGCGAGCGAGTCCGGGAGGTCGACGGCGAAGAACGCTCGCATCTCGGTCGCCGGATCGGCCAAGCGACGGATACCGCTTGTGGTGGTCGAACCAGCGCCCTACATAAATACCACCGTATCAGTCCGGCACAATTTCCAGTAGTGACCCTCCCATACTCGCATGTGATGGCCACCACCGACTCCGCGCGACCGGACCCGCCCTCGGAGCGTCGGGCGCCGGCGCGCGAGATGTCGAGCGTCGCCCGCTCGGCCGACGGTCGCCGGATCGCCTACGCGACGTACGGGCCTCCCGACGGCGACCCGGTCGTCTTCTTCCACGGGACGCCCGGGTCCCGCCGGCTGGGCGCGCTCCTCGAACCGGCGGCGCGAGCGAACGACGTCCGCGTGATCGCGCCCGACAGACCCGGCTACGGACGCTCGCCCCCCCAGTCGGGTCGGACCGTCGGCGACGCCGCCGCGTCCGTGCGGCCCGTCCTGAACGACCTCGGAGTCGAGCGCGCGGCCCTCGTCGCGTTCTCCGGCGGCGCGCCCTACGCCCTCGCGACGGCCGCGTCGCTCGGCGACCGGGTCACCGGCGTCGACCTCGTCGCCGGCGCGACGCCGCCGTCGTTCGGCGACGACACGCCCGCGGTCCAGCGCCTCCTGTCCGGTCTCGCGGCCGCGACGCCGTCGGTCCTTGGGGCACTGCTCCGCGGTCAGGCGTGGGTCGCGTCGCGCGCGGACCCGTCGTTCGTGGTGGCCCAGTACGCCGAGGACGCCGACGCCGTCCCCGAGGACGCCGCGACCGTGGTGAAGGAGGACTTCCTCGCGGCGTTCGAGCGCCACCGGAACGGCGCGGTCACCGAGTTCCGCGACGCCGGCAGCGACTGGGGGATCGACCTCGACGCGGTCGACGCCCCGGTGCGCCTGTGGCACGGGACCGACGACGCGAACGTCCCCGTCGCCGGGGCGGAACGACTGGCCGAGGCGCTTCCGACCGCCGAACTCCGCGTCCTCGACGGCGCGGACCACCTCGGGACGCTCCTCCGGGCCGCCCCCGAGGCGCTGTCGCGTTCCCGCTGATCGCTGGCTCTCCCCCCGAGTTCGCCCCTGAAACGCCGCTGCGTCCCCGCTGATCAATCCGGCCCTGCCCGAGTCCGTCCCCGAGACGCCGTTGCGTCCCCGCTGACCGGTTCGGCCCTCCTCTCCGACCTCGTCCCGGGTCCCTCCCGCGGGCGGTCCCGAACCACGCGGATTGATGTACGGCACGCTCGAACGTCGAGCGACGGCGTCATGAAACGGATCAGGTTCTCGGCCGCCTACCCCGAGCGGCTCCGCCACCCCCTCCACGAGGCGATCGCCGGCGACTCGCCGATCCGTCGCGCGGAGCTGCTGATGTGGAGCCCGACGGCAGACGCGACGACGCTGCTCTGGTTCGACGGCGACCGCGACGCGACGGCGTCTGCCCTCGACGCGCTCGACTCGCTGGTCGCGAGCAGCCTCGTGAGCGACGCCGACGGGACCTACGCGTTCCTTCGGCAGGACGCCTACGAGTTCCCGGCGGCGCTCCTCGACACCGTCGCGGCGTCGCGGGTGATATTCCTCCCGCCGGTCGTCTTCCGCGAGTCGGGCGACGTCCGGTTCGAGGCAGTGGGCGCGACGGCGGCGCTCAGCGAGTTCCACGACGACCTCGCGACCCTCGCCGACCTCACTATCGAGTGGGTCCACGAGTTCGAGCGCCGACGGGAACCGTCGCGGCTGACCGACCGACAGCGCGCGGCGCTGGAGACGGCGGTCTCGACGGGGTACTACGAGGTTCCGCGCGAGGGGACCGTCGCGGACGTGGCGGCCGCGCTCGGCTGCGCGACGAGCACGGCCGGCGAACTGCTCCGGAAGGCCGAGGCGGCGGTCGTCGAGCGCGCCGTCGAATCGGCGTGACGGCCGCCGCCGTCCCGGACGCCGACCCGCCGTCGGTTCACAGCCGCTCGCGGAGCGTGTCGGCGGTCGCGTCGCCCACGCCGTCGACGTCGGTGAGGTCGTCCCGGGAGGCGTCGCGGACGTTCTCGACCGAGCCGAACCGCCGGAGGAGGCGGCGGCGCGTCTCGGGGCCGACCCCCGGCACGTCGTCGAGGACCGTCCTGACCTCGTCGCGGACGGTCTGGTGGTAGGAGACGGCGAACCGGTGCGCCTCGTCGCGCACGCGCTGGAGCAGGTGGAGCTCGGGGGCGTCGTCGTCCCAGCGCCGGGTCCCGGTCGGAGTGACGACCAGCTCCTCCGCCTTCGCGAGGGCGACGACGGGCACGTCCCACCCGGTCTCCGCGAGCGCGTCGCGGGCGGCCCCGAGCTGCCCCTCGCCGCCGTCGATGAGGAGGAGGTCGGGGTCCGGGCGGTCGTCCTCGCCGGCGAGCGCGCGCTCAGCGCGCCACCGGACCAGCTCGCGCATGTTCGCGTAGTCGTCGTTGCGTTCGGTGAGCTTCTTCCGGCGGTAATCGGCCGTCTCCGCGCTCCCGTCGACGAAGCACACGTCGGAGCCGACCACGGCGGTGCCCTGCGCGTGGCTCACGTCGAACCCCTCGACGCGCTCGGGGCGGGCGATCCCGAGCCGGTCGCCGAGCGCGCCCACGGGGTCGTCGCGGCCGCCGCGCTTCCGGGCGTTCTTCAGCGCGAGTTCGACGAGCTTCGCCTCGCGGCCGGCGCCCGGGACCCGGACCGCGACCCCCTCGCGCTCCAGCCAGTCGACAACGTCCCGGTCGGCGGGTCGTTCGGCGAGGAGGACCGCGTCCGGGAACTCCCGCTCGGCGTAGTACTGCGCGAGGAACGCGCTGAGCACGGCGGCGGGGGTGTTGGCGTCGGGGTCCGCCGGGGTCGCGTCGCCGCCGGAGGCCCCCGATTCGGCCGCGTCCGCCACCGCCGCCGCGTCCAGCTGGTGGCGGCTCCGGTCGACCAGTTGCCCGCGCTCGCTGTGGAGCCGGGCCACCCGAGCCGTGTCGCCCTCGACCGCGGCCGCCAGCACGTCGACGGTGCGGTCGTCGTTCCGGTCGCTGACGGCCTCGCCCCCCTCGCCGTGGAACGCCTCGACCGCTTCGAGGCGGTCGCGGAGATTCGCCGCGCGCTCGAACTCGTTCGCCTCGGCCGCGGCCTCCATGCGGCGTCGGAGGGGGTCGGCGAGGACGCCCGTCTCGCCCTCGAAGAAGCGCCGCGCGGCGGCCACGTCCTCGGTGTACGCCTCCGGCGATATCTCGCCGGTACACGGCGCCGAACAGATGCCCATCTCGTAGTCGAGGCAGGGGCGGTCGCGCCCCTCGTACTTGTGGTCCGAACAGCCGCGCAGCCGGTACTCGTCGCGGACCGCCTTCACCACGGTCTCGACGCGGCCCACGTCTGTGAACGGGCCGTACGCGACCGCGCCCGCCTCGGGGTCGCGGGTCACCTCGATCCGGGGCACCTCGTGGTCCGAGAAGGCGACCAACGGGTACGACTTGTCGTCCTTCAGCCGGACGTTGTACCGCGGGCGCAGCCGCTTGATGAGGTTCGCCTCGAGCAGCAGCGCCTGCGTCTCCGTGTCGGTGACCGCGAACGCGACCCGGTCGGCGCGCTCGACCATCCCTCGGATCCGGCCCGAGCGCGGGTCCGCGTACGACCGCACCCGGTCGCGGAGGTCGAGCGCCTTCCCGACGTACAGCGTCGTCTCCCCCGCCCGGAACTGGTAGACGCCCGGCTCCGTCGGGAGGTCTCGGGCCCGCTCGCGCACCGCGCCGGCGTCCATCGGTCTCGGATCGCCGTAGCCGCCCGACGCCATTGAACGCTGCGGGGACGAGCCGAAGCGAGGTCACGGTCCGTTCATGTCACTTCGCGAACTGGGTAGTTATCAAACCTGAGTCACGGGGAGAACCGTTTATGCCGATGCTTGGGGGAGAGGGAAACAGATATGACGGGAGTTCGAGGGCTGTTACGGCGCGTGCTCGGGCGAGGAGGTGACTCCCGGTCGGTCCCCGACGGGGGCGTCGTCGTCGGGGAGCCCGCGGGGACGGACGACGCGACGATCCCGGCCGGCGAGTCCGGTGGCCCGAGCGACGAGGAGTACAGCGTCACCGAGGCGGACGGCGTGGACCGGACCAAGACCTTAGGGGGTGCCGGCTTCGCCGAGGTGTTCAACGCCACGGGCGTCCCGACGTTCATCCTCGACACCGAGGGGAACGTCGCCGAGTGGAACGAGTCGCTCGCGGCGCTCACCGGCGTCGACCGCGCGGACGCCCTCGGCCACGACTACGCCTCGGAGCTATTCTACCCCGACGGTCGGCGCGCCGACACACTCGCGGACAAGGTGCTCGACGCGCCCGAGGACGCGGACGAGGTGTACGATGTCGAGCGGTCCGGCTCGGCACGGATCCGCTACCGCGACACGAGCACGATGGTCGACCGCCACGGCGAGGAGAAGCACATCGAGTTCACCGCGACCCCGATGTACGACGGCGACGAGTTGGTCGGCGTGACTGAGGTCGTCATCGACCGCACCGAGAACGTCAACGAGCGCGAGGCGACGGCGGAGCTGGTCGCCGAGATCCGCCAGACCGCCGAAGAGATCGGGGAGGGAAATCTAGAGGCCCGCGCCGTCTGCCGCGAGGAGTGCGAAATTCTCAACGAAGAGCTGTTGAGCGTCATCGGCGTCGTAAACCGGATGGCGGAGAACCTCCAGACCCTCTCCGAGAGCGTCCACGAGAAGGCGCGCGACCTCGACGGCACCGTCGAGGAGGCGAGCGCCGCGGCAGCCGACATCGCCGAGAACGTCGACGAGCAGAACGAGCTCTTAGAGGAGAGCGTCTCGGAGATGCAGTCGTTCTCCGCGGGGATGGAGGAGGTCGCGGCGACGGCTGACCAGGTCGACTCCGCCGCGGTCGCGGCCGCCGACGCCGCCGACGAGGGGTTAGACGCCAGCGAGGACGCCCGCGAGGCGACCGAGGACGTGGTGGAGATCGGCGACGAACTCGTCGAGAGCGTCGGCGCGCTCTCCGAGCGCATGGACGACATCGAGGAGGTCATCGAGGTCATCTCCGACGTGGCCGAGCAGACGAACCTGCTCGCCCTGAACGCCAACATCGAGGCCGCCCGCGCCGGCGAGGGCGGCGACGGCTTCGCGGTCGTCGCCGAGGAGGTGAAGAAGCTCGCCGACGAGACCCGCGGCTACACCGAGGAGATCACGGAGAGTCTCGACAAGCTCCAGGCGCAGTCCGCGGAGACCACGACCGCGGTCGAGCGCTCGCACGACCGGATCGAGGACGCGGGCACCGAGATCGAGACGGTCCTCGACTCGCTCGAAGAGATCGCTGACGCGGTCGACGAGGCGGCCGCGGGCGTCGCGGAGGTCGCGCGCACCACCGACGACCAGGCGGCGACCGTCGAGGAGCTCACCTCGTCGCTGGAGGCGGTCCGCGAGCGCTCCGACCGCACCGAGGAGGCGACCGAACGCATCGTCGACGCCACCGACGACCAAGAGGCGGCCGTCGACGAGCTGATCGCCCGCGTCGAACAGCTCGACGCCAGATAACTCCCCTACCGCCCCGAGTCCCGTCCGCTTTCGCCCCCCCGTTCTCTCGGCACCGCCGAACGTTTAACCCCGCTCAGCCCCCACAAAACGTATGTCCGTTACGCCGCCCGGGCCGCTCGGCGACCCCCTGTTCGGGAACGGTCGCCAGTTCGCTGACGACCCCTTCGGTTTCCTCCGCGCCTGCGCCGACAGCTACGGTGACGTGGTGCGGCTCGACCTCGGTCCCAGAGAGACGTACCTGCTCACGAACCCCGCCGACGTCGAGCGCGTGCTCGTCGCCGACGCCGAACGCTACCGGAAGCCCCAGTTCGGCGACGACGCGATGGACACGCTGCTCGGCGACGGTCTCCTCATGAGCGACGGCGACACGTGGCAGCGCCAGCGCACGCTCGCGAACCCCTCGTTCCACAACCGCCGGATCGGCGCGCTCGACGGGACGATGGTCGACCACACGGAGTCGCAGCTCGCGGACTGGGCCGACGGCGAGGTCGTCGACATCCAGCTCGAGGTCGCCCGCCTCACCGTGAAGATCATCGTCTCGGCGATGTTCGGCGCCGACATCACCGACGAGGAGGTGAAGACGGTCCAAGAGAACTTGGAGCCGCTCGGCGCGCGGTTCGAGCCCGACCCGCGGCGGTTCCTGATCCCGAACTGGGTGCCGACCCGCGAGAACCGCGAGTTCGACGCCGCGATCGACACCCTCGAATCCGTCATCGACGGGATCGTCGACCGCCGCCGGGGCACGGAGCGCGACCCGAGCGTCGACCCCGCCGGCGCGGAGGGCGTCGCGGTGCCCGGCCCGGCCGGGGACGGCGACGGCGACCTGCCGATGGACCTGCTCTCAGTCCTCCTGCGCGCCCGCGACCGCGGCGAGCAGACCGACGAGAACCTCCGCGACGAGCTGGTGACGATGCTGCTCGCCGGCCACGACACGACCGCGCTCGCGCTGACGTACACGTTCTACCTGCTCTCGAATCACCCTGAGGCCCGTCGCGAGGTCGAGCGCGAGGCCGAGACGGCGACCGCCGACGGCCCGCCGACCGCGGCCGACGTCCGCGACATGGCGTACACCGAGCGCGTGCTCAACGAGTCGATGCGCCTCTACCCGCCCGTCTACACCCTGTTTCGCGAGCCGAAGCTCGACGTGAAACTGGGGGGGTACCGGATCCCGGAGGGGTCCGCGCTGATGGTGTCGCAGTGGGTGACCCACCGGTCCGAGCGGTGGTACGACGCCCCCGAGACGTTCGACCCCGACCGCTGGACGCCCAAGCGCCGGAGCGAGCGCCCCCGGTTCGCCTTCTTCCCCTTCGGCGGGGGCCCGCGCCACTGTATCGGGAAGGCGTTCTCGCTGCTGGAGGCGAAGATCATCCTCGCGGAGATCTGCTCGCAGTTCGAACTCGGCTACGAGGGACCGGACCTCTCCTTGCGCGGCTCGCTCACCATGCACCCGAGCCATCCGGTGCCGATGCGGATCCGCGAGCGGTAGATGTCCGCCCCCGCCGACGCGTACTGCGCCCGGTGCGGCGATCCGCTCTCGAGCGGTCTCGTTGCGACCGACCGCCGCGCCTGCTGTCTCAACGCCACCCCGATCGCGGGCGTCTGCCCGACCCACGGGCCGGTGGGGCCGCACCACGCGGTCGAGGAACCGGACGCGGTCGACGACGCGTAACCTCCGGTTCGCCCTACAGATCGACCGTCGCCGCGACCTCCCGGTACTCCGGGTCCCACGCGTCGAGCGCATGGACGCGCCACCGGACCGGGTCGAACTCGGTCTCGACGAGGTCGGCGACCGCGCCCGGCTCCGGGTCGCCGCCCCGCGCCAGCGTCACGTGCGGGACGTACGCGTCGCCCTCGATTCCCTCCACCGTCCCGAACGCCGCACAGAGCCTGTGGTGAAGCCGAACGAGCCCGTCGCTCTCGACCGTCAGATACACGATCGGCCGCGACCCCGACCGCGGCGCGTCGAAGACGTCGATCCCGGTCACGGCGACCTCGAACGGGTCGGCGGGCGCGAGCGGTCGACGAAGGCGTTCGCGCAGCCGGTCGAGGGCCTCCTGACGAGGCGGGACGGGTTTGTCCCCTCCACGTTCCTCGCCCCCCTCGCCCTCTCCGCGTTCATCGCCTCCGTCGCGCTCTCCGCGTCGCACGTTCTCGACGCCGAAGCGCTTACAGACGAGGGTGTGACGCTCGCGGACGCGATCGAACCCCGTCAGTTTCGGGTGGAGATCGCCGGCGAGGCGGTCGATCGCGGACGGGAGCGGGACGTTGAGGCTGAACACGTCGGCGTCCGCCTCAGATCCGATCGGTGAGGTGTAAGGCGATCACAACGACGAGCGCGATCCCGATCAGCGTCGGGAGGGCGTCGAGCAGCCAGACGGCGACCTCGAGGACGGCCCCGACGATCTCCAGGAGAAGCCACACGACGACGAGCAGCAGCACGATCTTCAGGAGGTCGTCGGTGTCGATCTCGGCGCGGTTCATGGCCAGACGGGGGTGCGGCAGCGATAAAAAGACGGTGGTAAAAGCGGGCGCTCGCTACGCGATCTTCTCGTACTGCTCGGAGAGCTTCTCGGCGGCCTCGGCGAGCAGTTCGGCCTCGTACTCGTCGAGGTCCCACTCGACGACCTCCTCGACGCCGTTCGCGCCGAGCTTCGCGGGGACGCCGAGCGCGGTGTCGTCGTAGCCGTACTCGCCGTCGAGCACGACCGAGCAGGGGAGCACCTCGCCGGTGTCGTTGAGGATGGCCTCGACGGTGTGGGCGACGCCGGTGGCGGGTCCCCACTGCGTCGCGCCCTTCCGGCTGATCACGTCCATCGCGGACTCCTGGAGGTCCGCGAGGATCTGCTCTTTCTCGTCGGCGTCGAACGACGGGTCGCGGCCGTCGACGCGCACCTTCGAGAAGACGGGCGCCTGCGCGTCGCCGTGTTCGCCGAGGATCGTCGCCTCGACGTTCTGGACGGGCGCGTCGAAGCGCTCGGAGAGGACGTAGCGGAAGCGCGCGGAGTCGAGCCGGCCGCCGAAGCCGACCACCTTGTGGCGGTCGCGGTCGCCCGCCTCGTAGAGGTGGCGGTTGAGCAGATCGACCGGGTTCGAGGTGGTGACGGTGACGAAGTCGTCGTTGTGCTCGGCGATCGAGGACCCGATGTCCTCCATGATCGGCGCGTTGTCGCCGGCGAGGTCGATCCGGGTCTGCCCCTCCTTGCGCGGGATGCCCGCCGTGATGACGACCACGTCCGAGCCGGCGGTGTCCTCGTACTCGCCCTGCCGGACGGTCGTGTTCGAGTCGTACGCGACGCCGTGGTTCGCGTCGGCGGCCTGTCCGATCGTCGTCTCGCGCTGGTCCGGAATGTCCACGAAGACGAGCTCGTCGACCACGTCGCGTAACGCGAGGTTGTAGCCGGCCGCGGCTCCGACGGTCCCCGCCGCACCGATAACGCTGACCTTTGTCATACCGTGTAGATTCGCGACCGGCCGGTGAGTAAACGTTTCGGAACCCCGCTAACGTTCGTGACCGTCGTCGCGAAACCCCTAACTCCCGCGGCGTCGAAGCGTCGCCTCGTGCCGACGTTCCGCTACCCGTGCCCCGGCTGTCGGACGACGAACAGCCTTCACGACGCCGACTGTGAGTTCGAGGGCGTGAGCTGGCCGACCGTCGAGAAGGCGTACACCGACCTCCTGTCGGTGCTGTCCGCGGAGCCCGACGGCCTCCCGGAAGCGGCGCTGCGGGACGCGGTCCCGGCGGAGTGGGGCGGGCTCCACAAGGCCGCGCTCGGCGCGCTCCGCCGCGACCAGCGCGTCGTCGAGGACGGCGACCGGCTCCGCCTGCTCACCGCCGCGGAGTTCAAGGAACGCGTCTCGGAGCCGACTCGCGACCCGATGCGCACCGTCTACGAGCACGGCTCGGTCCCGGGCTGTCACGACAACGCGGTGTTCGCGATGGTGGCGTGGTACGAGATGGTCGGGCTCTCGTGGCCCGAGACCCGCGAGAACGTGATCGAGTGGCTCCGCGAGTCGGGCGCGTGGGACCGCGGCGGCTTCGAGGAGTCGACGCCCGGCGAGCTCGTCGACGCCAAGCGCCACGTGTACGACGAGGGGTACGGCTGGAAGGAGAAGGGACAGGCCGCGAAGCGCGTCATCGAGCGGCATCTGTAGCGCCGGTTCGTCCGGAGCGCGGACCGGACGGACCGCCGCCCCACGACAGCTTTACCCCCGCCGTCGCCGTCGTACCCGACGAATGGCCCTCGACCTCGCTCCCGCGTGGCCCGCCGTCGGCTCCCTCGCGGGCGGGGCGGGGGCGCTCGCGCTCGCGTGGGCGATCCGCGAACACCGCGGCCGCCCCGGCGTCGACTGGTTCCTCGGCGTGTTCGCCGCGCAGGCGACGTGGTGTCTCTCCTACGGCGTCGGCCTGCTGGTCTCCGAACCGGCGATCCGAGCCGCGCTGGAGGCGACGATGTGGCTGGGCGTGATCTGGACAGGGATCGCCTTCCTCGGGTTCGCACTGGAGTACACGGGCCGGAGCGACGTGGTCCGGAGCCGCCTGTTCGCGGCGGTCGTCGGGTTCGGCGCACTCTCGTCCGCGCTCGTCGTCACGAACTCGCTCCACGGTGTCTTCTGGACCGACTTCGCGCGCGACCCCGCCTTCGGCGTCGAGACCGTCTCGTACGCGTTCGGGCCGTGAGCGTACCTGACGGTCGCCGCGGAGACGGTCCTCGTCGCCAGCGCCGTGTTCCTCCTCGTCGACACGCTGCTCAGCTACGGGCCGCTGTACCGCCGCGAGAGCGCCGCGGTCGCGCTGAGCTCGCTGCCGCCCGGGTTCGCGCTGGTCGCGTGGGCGCTGGCGCCCGGCCCGGTGCCCCCACTCCAACTCGCGCCGGTGATGTTCGTCCCGCACCTGCTCCTCGACGCGTACGCGTTCGACCGCGCGGAGATGTTCGACCGGAACCCGACCACCAGCCGCGCCGCGGAGCGCACCGCGATCGACGACCTCCGCGACCCCATCGTGGCGCTGGCGCTCGACCGCCGCATCGTCCGGATCAACCCCGCGGCCGAAACGGTGCTCGGCGTCGACGCCCCGACCGCCCGCGACCGCCCGCCCGCCAATTTCCTCGATCCCCCGGTCCACATCGGCGACGCGGGCAAGGGCGAACCGGACGGCGGCGAGTCCGGCCCGGACGACGAAGCGGGCGGTTCCCGCGAGACGGTCGAGATCGACGCCGGCGACGGCGCCCGCAGCCGCACGTACGCGGTGTCGGTCTCCCGGCTCACCGACCCCAACGGCACCCACGTCGGGTACACTCTCGTCCTCTCGGACGTCACCGACCGCGAGCGCCGACGCCAGCAGCTGGAGGTGCTCAACCGCATCCTGCGTCACAACCTCCGCAACGACGCGGGCGTCGTCCGCGGGTACGGCGAGATCCTCCGCGATCGCGTCGACGACTCGGAACTCGTTCAGATGGCCGACGCGGTCGAGCGTCGCGCGGGCGCGCTGGCCGCGCTCGGCGAGAAGGCCGGGACCGTCGAGCGGCTGCTCGAAGATCGGGACCCCGAGCCGACGGACGTGCGCGACCTCGTGACATCGGCCGTCGCGGACGCCCGTGGCCGCGACGACGCGGCGATCGAACTCGCGGTCGACGGCGAGCCGACGACCGCCGACGGCGGGGCGGCGACTTCCGTCGGCGAGCGGACGACCGGAGACGCCGACGACGACGAGTGGGTCACGCGGGTCCGGCTCGACGCGCTCCGCGCGGTCGTCGAGAACACGGTGGAGAACGCGCTCGATCACCACGACGGTCAGGGAACAGAACGCGATGACGGCGGGGCGTGGGTGCGGGTCGCGCTCCGTCGAGAGGAGCGCGGAGGCGACGGCGGCCACGAGGGCGAGGGCGACGCGCGGTTCGTGCTCGCCGTCGCGGACGACGGGCCCGGGATCCCCGAGCACGAAGTCGAGGCGGTCGAGTCGGGGCGGGAGACCGCCCTCGAACACGGCTCCGGGCTGGGCCTGTGGGTCGTCGCGTGGGGCGCCGCCTCGGTCGGCGCCGACGTCGAGTACGCCGACCGGGAGCCGCGGGGGACGCGGGTGACGGTGTCGGTTCCGGTCGTAGACGGTTTATAAAGCGTGTGCCTCGCCGTACGCCTGTGCCTTCAGACGATCGTAGCGCTCTCGCGAGTCGAGCACCCACTTGTACTCGAATCCGGGCGGTGGGGTGCTTCAGTCGAGGAACGAGCGAGTCTCTTCGACCCCGAAGCGGATCGTTTCGCGGCCGTACGACGGTGAGAGGCCAATCTCCTCGAATAGATTAAAAAGAACCCCTGACGGTCGTCTCGGTGTCGTATCCGTATTGCTGCTCTCGGTTCGCCGTACTCCTGAACATCGAGACACCCGTCACAGACGTACCACATCTTGGCGATCCGTGGCGTCAGCGATAGACTCTCTGGGAACCGCTTCTCGCCGGACCGGTACCACCGACGAAGTGACCGCATGAACGGGTGGGATCGCGATATGACGGTATACATATCGTGATAGTTCTCAGCCCTCGCATTTGGACTGAACCCCGATTCACGGTTACTATGTGCCAGCTCCGCTGCCGTCTTTTTTTAATCGGACACCGGTCTCAACACCCCCATCTCGTGGTCGAACCACTCCAAGGATTGCTTGTAACCATCGGGAGACGGAAGAGGCCGTGAGCCCCGTTGTTCGTCTTTGGGACGGCCCCGTCACCCATGAAACAGCCGACGAGGATCTCGCGAAGGTACGTGGGTGTTTCGGGGTAGTAACAGCTTCCGCGTGCCCAGTGACTACCGACCCGCTTGAACGACTCTCCGCATCCTGGACACGCTTCCCTCGGTAATTTACTCGCTCTGAATCCTCGGTGCAAGCATATACGTTGCCTGTCCGAGCCCCTCGGCGAAGCCGTAGTGGAGCTTGACGGGGAACTCCTCGCCGAGCTCGACGGTGACCTCGGCGTCGGAGGGGATCGCCTTGTTCATGTCCTTGAGGTAGTCGAGGCTGAACAGCGAGTCAGCGGGGCCGGCGGTGAGCGCGATGAGGTCCTCGCGGTCGAGCTTGAGGTTCACGTCGTCGGTGTCGCCCTCGGCCTCGATGAAGAACGCCTCGTCGGTCTCGTCGACGCGGAGGCGGATGTGGTCGGAGACCATGTCGGCGGCCTTGATCCCGCGGTCGAGCTGGGCGCCCTCGACGACGATCTCGGAGGCGAGATCGAGGTCCGGGATGTCCGGCTCCTGGCGGATCGAGTCGGGGTCGATGAGCGCGAGGGTGTAGGATAGGCCGTCGATCTCGATGTGGAGCTTGCGGGTCTCCTCGTCGAGTTCGAGGTGGATCAGGTCGCCCGAGTTGGCCATGCCGGCGATGTCCTCCAGGCGGGCGAGGTTGACGCCGATGACGCCGCCGTCGGCGTCGTAGGACTCGAACGCGGCCGCCTCCAGCGTGAGGTCGACCATGCCGACGTTGGCGGGGTCGACGGCCCGGATGGAGAGCTCCTCCTCGTTCAGGCGGATCTTACACTCGTCGACCAACACGCTCACCGAATCGAGCGCGTCCTGAAACGTCGACGCGCCCACGATGGCCTTGAACATATACGTTCGGCTAGGGCGGTATCCCCTAAAAAGACACCCGATCGGGTCGGCACGGAAACGCTCAAACCGACCGGATGAGCCGGGCGACGACGACCCCGAGCGTCACCACGGCTCGCAGCGGGCGGAGCCGTTCGAGCCGGTATTCGAGGGTCTCCGCCTCGTCGGCGTCCCGGCCTCTCGCCTCCGCGTCCGCGCCGTCGTCCGCCGGCTCGCGCGTGAGGTCGCGGGGCTCCTCGCTACCGGGGCCGCGGGGCGCTCCGTCACCGGGGTCGGGCGGCGGCTCGGCGGCTCGGATCGGCCCGTCCGTCGGGGCGCCGTCGGCCGGCTCCGCGAGCGGTGTCGGGTTCACGTCGGTGCGCTCGGGCGCTGGCAGTGGCTCGTCGACCGTGTGTGGCCTGCGCCGCGCCAGGCGGTACACGACGGTACGAGGGTAATTCATGAGTAGACGAGCCGAACGCAAGACGGAACTGAAACTCGTCCGCGCGGGATCGGGCTCCCGGACCGATCGCGCCGGTCGTCGCGCGCGGCCCTCAGACGAGCGGCTCGACGAGGTCGCGCCCCTCGGCGAGCAGGTCGTCGACGGCCTCGTCGGAGTCGGCCTCGGCGTACACCCGGAGCTTCGGCTCGGTGCCCGAGGGGCGGACGAGCAGCCACGAGCCGCTCTCTAAGAGGAGCTTGAACCCGTCGAGCGTGACGACCTTCGCTACGGGGGACCCGCCGACTGCCTCCGGGATGTGGTCCTCCAGCTCGTCGAGGACCGCTTCCTTCCGGTCGTCCGGGCAGTCGAGCGACACTTTTCCGGCCGCGATGTGGCCGTGCTCGTCGAGCAGGCGGTCAACGCGCGCGTCGAACGGCTCGGCGGCGTGGGTCGCGGCCGCGAGCAGCCCCATCAGCACGCCGTCCTTCTCCCGGACGTGACCGCGGAGGGTGAACCCGCCGGACTCCTCGCCGCCGAACAGCGCGTCGTGCTCACCCATCGCCCCGGCGACCCACTTGAAGCCGACCGGGGTCTCGTACACCGCCTCGCCGTGCGCCTCGGCGATGCGGTCGACGAGGAACGTCGTCGAGACGGTGCGGACCGCGGGCCCGGAGTCGGTCTCCAAGAGCCGGTCGTAGCAGGCGGCGTAGAAGAGGTTCGCGTCGAGGACGCCGCGCTCGGGCGTGACGACCGCGATCCGGTCGGCGTCGCCGTCGTTGGCGATCCCCAGATCCACGTCGCTCTCGGGGTCGGTGACGCGCTCGGCCAGTTCTCCGAGGTGTTCGGCCGACGGCTCCGGGGAGTCGCCGCCGAAGGTCACGTCGCGCTCGCAGCGCAGGCGCTCCACCTCCGCGCCGGCCGACTCGAGAAGCGCGTCCGTGACGCCGCGCCCGCTCCCGTGCATCGCGTCGTACGCGACCGTGAGCCCGTCGAGGTCGACGCCGTCCCCGTCTCCGGCGACGCGGCCGACGACCTCGTGGGCCGCGTCGGCGTGTTCGCTCACGAGGTCGACCCGAGAGATGTCGCCGCGCTCGGCTTCGGGGAGCAGGTCGGGCTCGGCGAGCCGGTCGACGACATCCTCGGTCACGTCCGGCAGCGCCGGCGCGCCGTCGTGCGGGATGAACTTCACGCCGTTGTACTCGGGCGGGTTGTGCGAGGCGGTGATCATACACGCGCCGGCCAGTCCGCGGTCGACGATAGCGTGGGCGATCACCGGCGTCGGCGCGTCGCGCTCGGGGAGGATCACGTCGAAGCCGTTGCCCGCGAACACCTCCGCGAGGCTCTCGGCGAACCCCTCCGAGGTCTCGCGGGCGTCGTACCCCACCGCGACCGGTTCGTCGTGCCCCGCCGCGTCGAGGTGGTCGGCGATCGCCTGTCCCACGATCCGCACGCGCTCGTCGGTGAACGTGTCGAGTGTCGCGCGCCACCCGTCCGTGCCGAAGGCTATCTGGTCCATGTCGGCCACGTCGGCGGCGGGGACAATAATGCCCCATGTCGGCCGCGAAGGTTGCGCGAGCGGATCGCCCGCGGCTATTGATAAATAAACCGCGGCGGCGCGTGCCTCCGAATGCCCGCAGGGCGTGAGGAGCAGGCGCGAGGGAGTCGGACCGACGCAGTCGCGCCGGTCCGACGAGGCTGGGGAGGCGTGAGGTGCTGTGCTGGGCAGAGGGGGACTCACCGGGGCGCCGCGAGGCCGGGGCTTCGGAGGTGGCCGCCGCCGATCTGCTACCGGCTACTTACAATCGAGGGGCCGGAGTTATGACGGCGCGAATCGACCTTGCCAATTAGTTCCAAGGCACTAACGGTCGGAGTTTCGGGTCCGCTCCCCGTCGATCGCCTCCGTTTTTACTATCTGGTCTCGAACTCGAGGTATGACCCGAATCGTCGCCGTCTCCGGCAGCCGGAGCGCGGCCAGCACCACGCGGGCCGCCCTCCGCGTCGCGCTCGACGCCGCGGCCGACGCCGGCGCCGAGACGGACCTGATCGACCTGGCCGCGGTCGACCTCCCGCTGTACCACCCCGAAGAAGACGCCCAAGGCGACAGCGAGGCGCTGAAGCGCCGCGTCCGCGAGGCCGACGGCGTCCTCGCCGGCACGCCCGTCTACCGCGGATCCTACTCGTCGACGTTCAAGAACTTCCACGACTTCTGCGGCTCCGACGAGTACGCAGACACCGCCGTCGGCCTGCTCGCGACCGCCGGCGGCGGCTCCTACGGCGGGACGCTCGAACACCTCCGCTCGACGTTCCGGAACGTCCACGCGTGGACGGTCCCCCACGAGGTCGGGATCCGGGGCGCCTCCTCGAAGGTCGAGACAGGCGGACCGGGAGACGCGGACGCCCCGGACGACGGTCCGCGGATCACCGACGACGACCTCCGCCGGCGCACCGAGCGGCTCGGACGGGTCGTCGTCGAACACTCGGAGCGGCTGCGGGAGTGAGACCGGTCGCGGCCCCGCGGTCACCGCGCTCGACGCGCCGCAGCCGGCAGGGATTTGCCCCGCGAGACCGATCGTCCCCCGATGAGCCGTATCCGCCCGGACGAGCTGGACGAGCGCCTCGGCACGGACGACGAGCCGTTCCTGCTGGACATCCGCCCCGAGTCGGACTACGGGAGCGGCGCGATCGACGGGAGCCGGAACGTGCCCGTGTACGACGACCTCCGGAGCGGCGACGACGCCGCGCTCCGCCGCCGGCTCGACGAGATTCCCGACGACAGCGAGGTCGTCACCGTCTGTAAGATGGGGATCGTCGCCAAGCGCGCGACCCGCGTCCTCGACGAGGCGGGCTACGAGGCGTCGACGCTCTCCGGCGGGATGAGCGGCTGGAACGGGTACGAGCGGGACTCGCTCGGGTACAAGCTCCGGTCGCTGTGGTGGCGGCTGCGCGGGTGAAGTCGATCGCGTCTGCGAGTTCGTCACCGGCGTCTCGCGACCCCGCCGTCGACACCCTACGACCCCGCCGTCGACGCTCCGCGACCCGCCGGGCTTTTGCCCGGCTCGCGTCTACGTCGCCCATGACCGAACCGGGTGACGACGACCGTGTCCGCTAACCGGAAGGGGGACCGCCGCGAGCGCGAACTGGTGAACGCCTTGGACGAGGCGGGCTTCGCCGTGATGCGCGCGCCGGCCAGCGGCTCCGCGACCGAGCGCGAGCTCCCCGACGTGCTCGCGGGCGACGGCGAGACGTTCTACGCCATCGAGGCGAAGTCGAGCGCGGGCGACCCGATCTACCTCACCGGCGAGGAGGTAGAAGCGCTGTTGTTCTTCGCGCGGAACTTCGGTGCGAAGGCGCGGATCGCGGTGCGGTTCGACCGCGAGGACTGGTACTTCTTCCACCCCGGCGACCTCTGCACCACCGACGCCGGCTCGTACCGGGTGAAAAAGGAGAAAGCGCTGGCCGACGGCACCGACTTCCCCGAGTTCGTCGGCGAGACCGAGAAGGTGACGCTCGCGGAAGTCGGCGACGACGGCGACGACGGCGACGCGACCGACCCGGAGACCGAGGAGCGGCGGACGATCTTAGAGGCCGTCCGCGACGGGCACATGCCGGTCGCGGACGCGCTCGACGTGCTGTGACGGTCGGCGCGGCCGCCTTCCCGGGTCGCCTCGACGGCCCGCGGACCCCCTCGCTTATCCCTCGCCGCGTCGAACCCCGGGACGAATGAGCGAGGACTTCGGCCTGCTCGAACCGGCGGACCAGCCCGGCGACGAGTGGGAGAAACTCGACGTCTCCGACACCGAGGCCGACCGGATCGCCCGGCGGCAGGACCGCGAGTTCGACGAGTTCCGCAAGCGGATCAAAGACACCGAGCAGTTCAAGCTCCAGGAGTCGGTGTTCGACGACGCCACGCTGGCGGCGGTGTACAAGCTGGTCCAGGACGGCTACGTCGACGCCTTCGGCGGGCCGGTGTCGACGGGGAAGGAGGCGAGCGTCTTCGAGGCGCTCGGCGGGCAGGCGGGCGAGCGGCCGGAGCCGGGGTCGGAGGCGGCCGGCGGCGGCCCCGAGGGCGTCACGCCCGAGCGCGAGGTCGCGGTGAAGGTGTACCGGATCAACTCCTCGAACTTCCGGCAAATGCGCGACTACCTGGAGGGCGACCCGCGCTTCGAGGGCATCGCGAGCGACAAGAAGGCGGTCGTGCTGGCGTGGACGCGCAAGGAGTTCGCGAACCTCTCGCGCGCGCAGAAGGCCGGCGTCCGGGTCCCGGAACCGATCGCGGTCCAGCGGAACGTCCTCGTGATGGAGCTCGTCGGCCACGCCGCGGAGCGCGCAAGGCGGCTGAGCGAGGTCGACGTGGAGAACCCGGAGACCGCCTACGAGGTCGTCCGCGAGTACATGCGCCGGCTGTACGGTGCCGGCCTGATCCACGGCGACCTCTCGGAGTACAACATGATCATCCACGACGGCGAGCTGGTGATCATCGACCTAGGGCAGGCCGTGACGGTTCACCACCCCAACGCCGGGGAGTTCCTCGCCCGCGACTGCGAGAACGTGGCGACGTTTTTCACCCGGCAGGGGCTCGACGTCGACCCTGACGACCTCCGCGCGTACGTGACGGAGCCCGAGGCCGACCCGACCGGGGAGCCGGCGTCGGGCGGGAAGACGGAGTCGAACGCGGAGGCAGACGGGAAGTCGACCGGAGCCTCCGACGAAGCGTAATTCGGGGCGCTTCCGTCGCGGTGTCGAGGCTCAGACCTCGCGGGCGTAGATCGCGGTCGGATAGGTTTCCTCGGACAACCCCTGTACGCGGATCAGTCCCCCGGAGTCCGCGTCCGACGCCGCCGGTCTGATCTCCATACGCGTCGCTCGCGGAGTCGACAGAAAAACCTCATTCCGATGTGACACGCCTTCGGACGGACAACCGGCCGGAGACCACCGTCACGCGGCCACACGGCGCCCGCCGCGGAACACTCTTAAAAGGCTCCGCCGGGTACTCCGTGATATGCAACACGTGACGGTTCCGCAGGACCGGATCGGCGTCGTCATCGGCGCCGGCGGCGAGACGATGCGAGAGATCGAAGAGCGGGCGAACGTGCGGCTCGACATCGACTCCGAGTCCGGAAGCGTCGCCATCGAGGAGCGCGACGACCCCGTGGCGGCGATGGTGGCCCCGGACGTGATCAAGGCGATCGGCCGCGGCTTCAAGCCGGAGACCGCGCTGTCGATCCTCGACCACGACCTCCGGACGCTCGACCTGGTCGACCTCTCCGAACACACTCGCAACGACAACGACCTCCAGCGTAAGAAGGGCCGGATAATCGGCGAGAACGGCCGGACTCGGGAGCTCATCGAGGAGCTGTCGGGCGCGAACGTCGTCGTCTACGGGTCGACCGTGGGCGCGGTGGGGCAGCCCGAGGAGCTGGAGGTGGTGCGGCGCGCTGTCGGAATGCTGCTCGACGGGGCTCCGCACGGCGCGGTGTACTCGTACTTGGAGCGCATGTCGAACGAGCTCGACGACGACGTGAGCTTCAACGCGCCGCAATAACAGAGAATATCTTTTTCCCGTTGCGGCCGCGGTCGCCTTTCGACTAACGACGACCTCTACCGGGATACGCTGATCTCCGCCAAAGCCCCAGCCTCGTCGGCCTTCCTTCAGTCGGCCGACTCCGGCGAAGGACCTCCGGTCCATCTGGCAGCCGACGCGTTGCGTCGCCGACCTCGCGCGTGCTATCCGGCCGTAGAGCGGCCTCGCAGGCACGCGCCGCCGTAGTTTGGCGCCGCTCAACCTCGGCCTCAACGGTCGAGTTAGCGTACTATATAAAGGGTCGTGTGAACTCACCGCATACTGGCCGATACTCCCCCACCGTGTTGCGATTTCGCACGACCTGAACAAAGGGTTTATATAGAATCACAAACAATCAATGGTCGTAATGTCACAGCGCCAGCGGATGGGCAATCAGCCCATGATCGTACTTTCCGAGGAATCGCAGCGAACATCCGGAAAGGACGCGCAGAACATGAACATCACGGCCGGCAAGGCGGTCGCGGAGTCCGTCCGCACCACGCTCGGCCCGAAAGGGATGGACAAGATGCTCGTCGACTCCGGCGGGTCCGTCGTCGTCACGAACGACGGCGTCACCATCCTGAAAGAGATGGACATCGACCACCCGGCGGCCAACATGATCGTCGAGGTCTCCGAGACGCAGGAGGAGGAGGTCGGCGACGGCACCACCTCCGCGGTCGTGGTCGCCGGTGAGCTCCTCGATCAGGCCGAGGAGCTCCTCGACCAGGACATCCACGCGACGACCCTCGCGCAGGGGTACCGTCAGGCCGCCGAGAAGGCCAAGGAGATCCTCGACGAGGAGGCCATCGACGTCTCCGCGGACGACCGCGACACACTCGTCGAGATCGCCGAGACGGCGATGACGGGCAAGGGCGCGGAGAACTCCAAGGACCTCCTCGCCGAGCTCGTCGTCGACGCCGTCCTCGCGGTCCAGGACGACGACGGCATCGACACGGAGAACGTCTCCGTCGAGAAGGTCGTCGGCAGCTCCATCGACGAGTCTGAGCTCGTCGAGGGCGTCATCGTCGACAAGGAGCGCGTCGACGAGAACATGCCCTTCGCGGTCGAGGACGCCGACGTGGCGCTGTTCGACGGCGCCATCGAGGTGAAGGAGACGGAGATCGACGCCGAGGTCAACGTCACGGACCCCGACCAGCTCCAGCAGTTCCTCGACCAGGAAGAGGAGCAGCTCCGCGAGATGGTCGACCACCTCGTCGACATCGGCGCCGACGTCGTCTTCGTCGGCGACGGCATCGACGACATGGCCCAGCACTACCTCGCGCAGGAGGGTATCCTCGCCGTCCGCCGCGCGAAGTCCGACGACCTGAACCGCCTCGCCCGCGCGACCGGCGGCCGCGTCGTCTCCAACCTCGACGACATCGAGTCGGACGACCTCGGCTTCGCCGGCTCCGTCGCCCAGAAGGACATCGGCGGCGACGAGCGCATCTTCGTCGAGGACGTCGAAGAGGCGAAGTCCGTCACCCTCATCCTCCGCGGCGGCACCGAGCACGTCGTCGACGAAGTCGAGCGCGCCATCGATGACTCGCTCGGCGTCGTCCGCACGACGCTGCTCGACGGGCAGGTGCTGCCCGGCGGCGGCGCCCCCGAGGCCGAGCTCGCGCTGCAGCTCCGCGACTTCGCCGACTCTGTCGGCGGCCGCGAGCAGCTCGCCGTCGAGGCGTTCGCCGACGCGCTGGAAGTCGTCCCGCGCACCCTCGCCGAGAACGCGGGTCTCGACCCCATCGACTCGCTGGTCGACCTCCGCTCCCGCCACGACGGCGGCGAGTTCGGCGCCGGTCTCGACGCCTACACGGGCGACGTGATCGACATGGAGGCCGAGGGCGTCGTGGAGCCGCTCCGCGTCAAGACCCAGGCCATCGAGTCCGCCACCGAGGCGGCCGTCATGATCCTCCGCATCGACGACGTCATCGCGGCCGGCGACCTCAAGGGCGGCGGCACCGACGACGGCGGCGACGAGGGCGGCCCCGGCGGCGCGCCCGGCGGCATGGGCGGCGGCATGGGCGGCATGGGCGGCATGGGCGGCGCGATGTGAAGTTCGGCTAACGCCTTCACCCCCCACCCCGACCGCAGCTGTTCCGCTGGACCGCTTCACCGATCGACCGTCGCGCGCCCCTTCAGGCCACGACGACACGCGATTTTTATCGACGCCGACGCTCCAGCGACGCGACCGTCTCGCTTCCCGTCAGTTACGATCCGCGCTAGCGACACCCACATTCGATCCGCGCGACACGACGGTAACACCCGCGTAACCACCGGACGGCGGTGTCCGCGAGCGGTTAAGTGACTCCCGCCCGTTCGTTCTCCCGATGAGGTTCTCACGTTTACGATGCCACAGCAGAAAGCCGACTACGCCGACGACACCGAGATCAACGCCGAACTGGACGAGCTCCCAGACGACGAGACCGTCGAGGAGACGGTCGCGAACTTAGCGGAGCGCGGCTCCGACGTGCTCGTCGTCGACGACGCCGACGAGGCGCTGGAGACTGTTACCGCCCAGATACCAGACGAGGCCTCGGTGATGAACGGGCACTCGACGACGCTCGAAGAGATCGGGTTCGACGAGTTCCTGAGCGAGGGCGACCACGAGTGGGAGAGCCTCCCGGACCAGATCTGGAGCATCGACGACGACGCGGAGCGACAGGCCGCGCGGCGCGATTCGCAGACGGCCGACTACTTCCTCGGTGGGATCAACGCGGTCGCACAGACCGGCGAGCTCGTCGCCGCCGACCTCTCCGGCAGCCGGATCGGCGCGTACCCGTTCGCCGCTGGCAACGTCGTCATCGTCACCGGGATCAACAAGATCGTCCCGACGCTCTCGGACGCCTTCGATCGGCTGGAGTCGGTCGCGTACCCGCTGGAGAACGAGCGCGCGCAGGAGGCGTACGGCGCCGAGTCCGCGATCGCGAAACAGCTCGTCTACCGGCGCGAGACCGAGGAGGGCCGGACGACGGTCGTTCTCGTGCGCGAGCAGCTCGGCTACTGATCTCCCGCGGCCGCGCGATACACGCCGACAGAGCACACGATTTCTCCCTTTGGACGACCGCCAGCCCCCACCGTGCGACGCCGAGACGGTGAGACTGTAACCCGTCCCCGATCCTCCGAGGACCGCCGCGTCGGTTCCGCGGTAGCGCCACGCTCGGCGGTTTCGAACCTTTCCCTTCTCGACGGCCTCGCGGCTGGCGGAGTTGCTCGCCGCGAGGATACGGGCCGGGAGGGATTCGAACCCCCGACCGTCCGGTTAAAAGCCGGACGCTCTCCCTAACTGAGCTACCGGCCCAGACAAATCGCTGTAGGGGCAGCCGACGGATAAACGTTTAGAACCGCGGAAGGCGTCGGCGTCGCCACCCGAAACGGTTTCCGACCCCCAGCCGTCGCCGGGAGCATGCCATTCGACATGCGCGCGTTCGCCGCCGAGCTCTGTCGCCACCGGTCGACCGCCGGCGAGGAGGCGGCCGCGGCCGCGTTCGTCGCCGAGCGGCTCGCCGACCTCGGCTTCGAGACGTACGCCTGGGACGCCGACCCCGCCGTCCTCGCGGACCACCCTTCCTTCCCGGACGACCTCGACGCAGCGGCCGTCGACGGGCGGCGCAGCGTCGCCGGCGTGCTCGAACTGGGCGGCGCGGGCGACGACGGTGGCGCGAGCGACGGCGACGACGCGGCCCCCGAGTCCGCCGCCGCCGACCCGGTCCCCACGCTGGTCCTGAACGGCCACCTCGACGTCGTGCCCGCGGAGGCGGCGGAGTGGTCGAGCGACCCCTTCGAGCCGGTCTGGCGCGACACGTCGGAGCGAAACGCGGACCCGGCCGCCGCCGACGAGGGCGGCGACACCCTCACGGCCCGCGGCGCGGCCGACATGAAGTGCGGGCTCGCGGCCTGCGTCGGCGCCGCCGTCGATGTCCGCGACGGGGTCGCCGACGGCGCAGTCGACCTGCCGCCGTCCGGGCTCCGACTCGTCGTCGAGGCCGTCGCCGGCGAGGAGGACGGCGGGTACGGCGCCGCGACCGCCGCGCTCGCGAACCCGTACCCCTTCGAGCGCGACGCGGCGATCGTCGCCGAGCCGACCGAGCTACGTCCCGTCGTCGCCTGCGAGGGGTCGCTCATGGCCCGGATCGAGATCGACGGCCGGAGCGCCCACGCGGCCACCCGGTGGCGCGGCGAGGACGTGCTCCCGCGCTTCGAGGCCGTGCGGGAGGCGTTCGCGGACTTGGAGACCGAGCGCGGCGAGTCGGTCTCGCACCCGCTGTACGGGTCGTTCGCTGTTCCGTGGCCGGTCGTCTGCGGCCGGGTCGAGGCGGGCTCGTGGGCGTCGACGGTCCCGGCGACGCTCGAAGCGGAGTTCCGGATCGGCGTCGCGCCCGGGGAGACCGTCGCGGAGGTGGAGGCGGCGTTCCGCGAGCGCCTGGACGATGTCGTCGACGCCGACCCTTGGCTGCGCGATCACCCGCCGCGGTTCGAGCGGTTCTCCGTCCAGTTCGAGCCGGCCGAGGTCGCCGTCGACGAACCGGTCGTCGAGGCGGTCCGTGCCGGCCTCGTCGCGACGGGGCTCCCGGACGTCGAGCCGCGGGGCGCGACGTACGGCGCCGACTCGCGACACTTCGTCGCGGCCGGGATCCCCGCGGTGCTGTTCGGGCCCGGTACCATCGACGAGGCGCACTACCCCGACGAGACGATTGCGTGGGAGGAGGTCGTCCGGGCACGCGACGCGATCGCCGCCGCCGCAGGACGGTTCGCGCGCGACTACGCGGCGTAGTCGTCCGGTGACGGGCAGTTCCTACCGGTCGCCGTCGAGGTACTCGTCGACCGCGTCGGCGACGATCGACCCCGGATCGACGCTCTCCATCGACGCCCGTCGGCGCAGCTCGACGTACGTCTCCGCCGGGAGCCGGACCTGAAGCCGACCGAGTTCGACCCCGGCCTCGCTGACGGCGGCCTCGACCTCCGCGCCGTCGTTGACCGCGGACGCGATCGCGCGGACCTCCCGCACGGTGAGGTCGCCGTCGATCGTCGCCCACGCGAGCAGGTAGCGGTCCCGCCCGCCGAGCCGCGCGACGTGTTTCGCCGCGCTGGGGGCGATTCGCCCGTTGGCGACCTGCCGCCGGATCGCCTGCGGGAGGTCGTGGACCCGCGCCCACTTCCGGATAAACGCGACGCTCACGTCGTCTCCGGCACGTTCGGCGGCTTCCTTGTACGACCCGACACCGCGGACGAGCGCCGCGCAGGCGGCGGCGCCGCGCAGCATCAGGACGTTGTCGTCGTCGCCGACGTCGCCGGCCGCGAAGCGGCCCACGGTCCTCGCGGCCTCGGCGACGCTGTCGGGGTCGTTCGGGTCGACCCCCACCGCGTCCGCGGCCCGGTCGCCGGTCACCGACGGGTCCGACCGGACCACCGGTTCGCCGACGGGGGACCGTCGGTCAGCGCGTGACTCCTCGGTCATACACACACCTTCGGGGCCGCGAATATAAACGCCGGGCACCGGGGCGGAACTCGCTCGAACGCCGGACGCGCCGGATCGCCGGGGGTCGATGCGCTTCGCGGTCCGGACCGGTCGTCGGCGCTCGACGCTACTTCGGGGTCCGGGCCGCCCCGTCGTCACCCTCGTCCGTTCCCCTCGCGTACAGGAGGTACGAGTACGCCACGGTGACCGCGGCGGTCGCGAGCGCCGGGCCGACGAGGAAGTACACGGCGTACTCGCCGGCGAAGAGACCGACGGCGGCGATCGCGGCCGAGAGCTTGAACAGCCGAGCACCGAGCGCGTGGGTGCGGTCCCAGACGGCGTCGTCGCTGAGCGTCCACGGCGTCCGGATCCCGAGGAACCAGTTCGGCTCGACGTGCGGGAGCAGGGTCCCGAGGTAGTAGAACAGCGCGGCGCCGCCGGCGGCCGCGACCGTCGTCACGTCGACCGCGTAGCCGAGGTTGACGGCGAGCACGGCGAGGTGGAGGGCGACGAGGAACGCCGTGAGGACGACGACGAACCGGTCGTAGTGGACCCGGAACGCCGCGACGTTCTCCCACAGGGGATCGATCCGCGGGAGCACGGCGAACAGGCCGATCAGTCCGGCCGCGAGCCCCGGCACGAGCCACATCCCGGCCGTCCGCGAGAGCGTCTCGGTCGGCTCGCCGGCGGCGTTCCACCGCGTTACCATTCGCTGCGGGAGGTCCGGTGCGACTGCGAGGCTTGCGGCGGCGCCGACGGCGACGAGGAGGACCGCGACGCCGAACCGGAGCCGCGTGGAGAGCACGGATTCGGAGGGCATGCGGCCGGAGACACGCGCCGAACCGATAAAAGGTACCCACCCGTGCGACTCCGACCCGAAGACCCCGGCGCGACGCAACCCTTACCGGTCGTGACCGCCAACTCTGGCCATATGACCGACGAACGCGACGACGACGGCCACGAGTTCTCCTCGGGGCAGGGCGTCGACGCCGACTACGACACGTTCACGCTCGACCCGCCGGAGCTCGGCGAGGACCCGAGCCGCGTCGACCCGGTCGACTCCCGGGTGCTGACCGAGGAGCTGGACCGCCGGAACATCGGCAGCGAGGACGTCGACGTCGAGCAGCTGATCGACGTGGGCCTCTCGTACATGGGGATCAACCGGTTCGAAGAGGCGACGGAGACGTTCGAACGCGCCGCCAACTTCGCCGAGGAGGACTCGCTGGAAGCGCAGGAGGCGTGGGTGAACAAGGGCGCCGCCCACGCCCAGTTGGAGGAGTTCGACCAGGCGATCGGCGCGTATCAGGAGGCGCTCCGGATCGACGAGGAGTCCGAACACGCCGCGACCGCCGAGACGAACCTCGCGTACTCGCTCTGGGAGTCCGGCCGGAGCGAGCAGGCGCTCGAACACTCCGAGCGCGCAGTCGAGACCGACCCGCGCTTCGCGGAAGCGTGGTACAACCGCGGGTTCCTGCTGGTCGAGCGCGGGCTCGCCGAGGACGCGGTCAAGTGTTTCGACAACGCGATCCGCCTCGGCTACCGCGACGCGGGGGTCCTCGAAGAGAAGGCGCGCGCCCTCGAGGAGGCCGGCGAGCACGAGCAGGCCGAGGAGGTCGCCGACCGCGCCGAGGCGCTCCGTCGCGAGGCCGAAGAGCAGATGGTCGAAGAGCAGACTGGGCAGGCCCCCGGACCCGGCGGGCAGGGCCGTCAGGGCGGTCGCGGCGCTCCCGGCGGACAGGGCCGTCAGGGCGGGCAGGCCGGCGGCGGGCGGGGCGGCGACCCCGAGGGCCCGGAGCGAGAGCTTCAGGGCGAGGGGCCAGAGGGCTTCTGAATGCTCCTCCGCGAGCGCGAGACCGCCGAGGGACGGCTCGTCTCCGTCTGTGATCCGGACTGCCTCGGCGAGACGTACGACAACGGCCGCGCGACGATCACCGTGAGCGAGGAGTTCTACGGTGGCGACGACGCCGTCGAGGCGACCGCCGAGGAGGTCGTCGCGGGACTTCAGCGCGCACAGGTCGCGAACATCGTCGGCACCGAGGCGGTCGGCGTCGCCGTCGACGCGGGGCTCGTCGACGAGGAGACCGTCTTGGAGTTCGAGGAGACGCGGCACGCGCAGTTGCTCTGGCTGTAGCGGCGCACCGCCGCCCGCGTCTCGCCGGGATCCGAACCGGCTAAGGGCGCGGGCGACGAGGCGAATCCGATGAGACGACTCACGCGGAGCGAACTGGCGTCGCGGGTGGGGCCGCGGCCGCCGTCCGACGCCTTCTGGCGGCGCGCGATCGACCGCGGGGAGGCCGCGCTCGGCGTCGGCGCGGACGCCGTCGGCGGAGGCGCGGCCCCGGGCGACGAACCGGACGACGGACCGACGGAGCCGCTCGACACGGGGGACATCGTCGACGTGGGCGACCACGCCTTCGTCGTCGTCGACGCCGACCGCACCGAGAGCGGCGGGCGGATCTACCGGATCGAACTCGTCGCCGACCGCGAGGGAGACTGAGGATCGGGAGACGGATCGACTCGGAAGACGGGCCGGACCGGGTGGCGAAACCCGATCAGAGCCCGGCGACGTCCTCGATGGCGTCGGTGAGTTCCTTCACGCTCTCGACGGTGTGCTCGCCCATGTGGCCGATCCGGAACGTCTCCCCGCCGAGGTCGCCGTAGCCGTTCGAGAACGCCATGTCGTACTCCTCGCTCACTTCCTCGATCGTCGCGGCCACGTCGATCCCCTGCGTGTTCTCGATACAGGCGACCGTCTGCGACTCGTACCCCGCCTCGGGGAACATCGCGAAGTGTTCGTCGGCCCAGTCGTGGACGTACTCCGTCATCTCGCGGTGGCGCTCGTCGCGGGCGCGGTGGCCCTCCTCCAGCATGCGTTTCATCTGCTTGCGATACGCCAGCATGATCGGACTGGCGGGCGTCGAGTGGGTCTGTCCCTTCCGGTCGTAGTAGTCGATCGTCCGGCGGAAGCCGCCGTACCACGAGGAGTCGCCCTTCTCGACCTCGCGGTCGTAGGCGTCGTCGCTCACGACGCAGACCGCGAGCCCCGGCGGCATCGCGAACGCCTTCTGAGTGGACGCGAAGATCACGTCGATGCCGTGTTCGTCGATGTCGACGTAGTCGCCGCCGAGCGACGAGACGGCGTCGACCGCGAAGTACGTGTCCGGGTACTCGGCGATCACGTCGCCGATCTCCTCGACCGGGTTCCGCACGCCGGTGGACGACTCGTTCATCACGCCCGCGCCCATGTCGTACTTCGCGTCCGCGGACTCGATCGCCTCGCGCACGTCCGCGGGTTTGACCGCCTCGCCCCACTCGTACTCTAGCCGGTCGACGTCCTTGCCGAGCCGCTCGGCGACGTTGGCGTAGCGCTCGCTGAACGCGCCGCAAGTCGGGACGAGGACGTGCTCGTCGACGAGGTTGAGCGTCGTCGCCTCCCAGAACTCCGTGCCGGAGCCGGTGAGAATCACGACCTCGTGGTCGGTGCCGAGGAACTCCTTCGTGTCCTCGACGATAGTGGTGTACAGGTCGGTCATCCGGTCCATCCGGTGCCCGAACATCGGCTCGGCCATCGCCTCGATGACGTCGTCGCGGACCTCCGTCGGGCCGGGGATGTACAGCGTCTTCTCGTCGTAGTCGTCGCGGTATTCGCGTTTCTTCGTCACGGGATCCACCTGTTAGTTCGTACCGGGACGCGTGCGGGTATGTTCCTTGTGTTACGTTCAAAAACCGGGAACGCCGGCGCCGGGCGCGACCGGCGGCGGGCCGAGGCGGCACCGCGGTGGAGTTGCGCGGATCAACCGTCTTTATAGGCACAGAGCAGAGAATCATGGTATGATACACACACCGAGAGTCGCAACCGCCCGGGGTGGCCCGCCGTGAGCGGCGACGAGGAGCTCGCGAAGGACCTCGGGCTGGTCTCGGCCATGACGATCGGGATCGGCACGATGATCGGTGCGGGGATCTTCGTCCTCCCTGGACTCGCGGCCCGCGAGGCGGGCCCCATCGTCGTCGTCTCGTTCGTCGTCGGCGGGATCATCGCCATGGTGAACGCCTTCTCCGTCTCGGAGCTCGGGACCGCCATGCCGCGAGCCGGCGGCGGGTACTACTACGTCAACCGCGCGCTCGGACCGCTGTTCGGGTCGATAGCCGGGATGGGCGACTGGATGGGACTGGCGTTCGCCTCCGCGTTCTACAGCATCGGATTCGGACAGTACCTCGCGACGCTCGCGCCGATCCCGGGCGTCCTGTTCCTCACTGACATCCAGATCGGCGCGCTGATCGCGGGCAGCCTCTTCGTCCTCGTCAACTACGTCGGCGCGAAGGAGACCGGCGGCGTTCAGACCGTCATCGTCACCGGACTCCTGATCATCCTCGGCCTGTTCGCGATCCAGGGCTGGCTCTCCTTCGACTACGCGACCCTCTCCGGGACCGGCGGCCTCGCTCCGATGGGATACGGCGCGATCCTTCCGGGCACGGCGCTGGTGTTCGTCTCCTTCCTCGGGTACGCGAAGATAGCCACCGTCGCCGAGGAACTGAAGAATCCCGGCAAGAACCTCCCGCGGGCGGTCATCGGCAGCGTCGCCATCGTCACGGTGATCTACGCCATCCTCGTCAGCATCATGCTCGGCGTCGTCTCGTGGCCGGAGCTGAGCACGGACGCGCCGCTGACGCAGGCCACCGAAGTGGCGTTCTCGGGCGCGTACACCCCCGCGGTCACCGCGATCGCGGTGACGATCGTTACCGGCGGCGCGCTGCTCGCGACCGCGTCGAGCGCGAACGCGTCGATCCTCGCGTCGGCGCGGATCAACTTCGCGATGGGACGCGACAAGATCGTCACGAACTGGCTCAACCAGATCCACCCGCAGTTCGCGACGCCGTACCGGTCGATCCTCGTCACCGGGATCATGATCATCGTCTTCATCGCGGCGCTCGGCCAGGACGTCGAGATCCTCTCGAAGGCAGCGAGCGTGCTCCACTTGGTCGTGTACGCGCTGATGAACGTGGCGCTCATCGTCTTCCGCGAGGCCGATATCGCCGAGTACGACCCCGACTTCGAGGTCCCCTTCTATCCGCTCACGCCGATCGCGGGGATCGTCTTCTCGCTCGGCCTGCTCCCGTTCGTCGGCGCCGTCGAGGTCGCGCTCGCCGGGGCGTTCATCGTCGCCGCGGTGCTGTGGTACTTCCTGTACGCCCGCCGGAAGGTCGAACGCACCGGGCTCCTCGGTCGGTGGATCCTCGACCGCTCCGAGGACCTGCCCGAGCAGGCCGTCTCGGCGGCCACCTCCGTCCAGCCGAGCGGCGGCGACTACCGCGTGATGGTGCCGCTCGCGAACCCCAAGACCGAGGAGCACCTGATCACGCTAGCGTCGGCGATCGCCAAACAGCGCGACGGGACGGTCGTCGCGGTCAACATCGCCAACGTCCCCGACCAGACGCCGCTCGAGGCGGCGCGCGACCGCGGCGCCCACGAGGCGGCACACGGTCTCCTCGATCAGGCCCGCGAGGACGCCGAGACGTTCGACGTCGACGTGGAGACCCACGTCGTCTTGTCGCACCGCGTGTTCGAGGAGGTGTTCGACGCCGCCCGCACCTACGGCGCCGACATGACCGTGATGGGCTGGGGCGAGGACTCCCACGGGGCGCCGGGGCGCGCCGAGTCCGCGATCGACGAGCTGGCGTACTCGCTGCCCTCGGACTTCCTCGTGTTCCGCGACCGCGGGTTCGACGCCTCGCGCATCCTCGTGCCGACCGCGGGCGGTCCGGCCTCGGACCTCTCCGGCGCCGTCGCGAAGATGCTCCAGACCGAGTTCGGCGGCGAGGTCACGCTGCTCCACGTCGCCGAGGACGGCGAGGAGGAGGCGGGCCGCGCGTTCCTCACCGAGTGGGCCGACGCGCACGACCTCTCCGACGCCACGCTCCGGATCGAAAGCGGCGACGTCGAGAACAGCATCGAGCGCGCCGCCCGCGACGCGACGATGCTCATCATCGGCGCGACCCAGAAGGGACTGCTCTCGCGGCTGGTCAGCGGGTCGCTCGTGTTGGACGTGCTCAACGAGGTGGAGTGTTCCGTGCTGCTCGCTGAGCCCCGTAGCGAGCGCGGTTTCTTCGACCGGCTCTTCGGCGGGGGTGCGCGGGAAAACGACGTCACCAGTGCGGAGGTTTCCACCGGAGAAACCGGCGTCACGCCCGACCCGTCCACGCCGGAGGTCGACGACTCGACGAACGACGCCTGATCGCGGTCCGCGTGGACGCCGCCCGCGAACCGTCCCCGCCGGGCGCTCGCGCCTCTCCTACGCCGACCGGTCGAGCCGGCGGACGACCGACCCGATCAACACCGCCACCGGGATTATTTCGAGTCGTCCAACCCACATGTTTATTATCAGCATCGCCTTCGCCGTGCCGGGCATGGTCGCCCCGGTGACTCCCGAGTCGAGGCCGACGTTGCTCTGTGCGCTCATCACGTCGAATATCACGTACTCCAGCGGGTACGTCGGCGGAAGGACCCGAAGGAGGACCGCGACGCCGATCACGAGGAACGTGATCCACAGCAGGAACACGACCGTCGCCTCGGTGTACTCGCGCTGCGCCTGCGCCTCGCTGAGGCGTCGGTCGCCGATCTGGAGGTACCGGATCGCGGCCTGCGGCCGAAAGACGTCCTGTATCTGCCAGACCGTCCCCTTGACCAGCGTGACGACGCGAATGAGCTTGATCCCGCTCACCGTCGACCCGGCCGCCGCGCCGGTGAGCATCCCGAGGCACGCGAACAGCGTCGGGCCCGCGGTCCAGACGCGCTCGGTGCCGTTACCGACCGACGCGCTGCCGAACCCGGTGTTCGACGTCGCGGAGACGAACTGGAACAGGCTCACCCGAAACGTCTCTTCGAGCGTCGGGTACTGCCCGTTCGCGTAGAGGATCGCGGTCAAGACGAGCGACCCGGCGCCGAACCAGATGAACACCCACCGCGTCTGGAGGTCGGCGTAGAAGTTCCGCAGTTCACCCTTGAAGATCAGGTAGTGGATCGGGAACGCGATGCTCCCCGCGACCATGATCGGGACCGTGGCGTACTCGATCAGCGGGCTCCCGTAGTGGCCGATCGAGTCCGCGTGGACGGAGAACCCGCCCGTCGCGATCCCGGTCATCCCGTGGTTGATCGCGTCCCACAGGGGCATCCCGGCGAGGAGGAACAGGGCGATCGAGCCGAGCGTGAGACCGAGGAAGATCTTCCAGATCTCGCGGACGGTCGTCACGATGCTCGGGTGGATCTTCTCGGACCGCGCCTCGCTCTCGTAGAGCGTGTACGAGCCGCTGCTCCCGCCGGACCGGCGAAGGATCGCGACCGTCAAGACGATCACGCCGACGCCGCCGACCCACTCGATGAACGACCGCCACCAGTGGATCGCCCGCGGGAGCTCCTCCTCGACGGTCGCCATCGTGAGTCCGGTGCCGGTGAAGCCGCTCATGCTCTCGAACACCGCGTTGAGGGGATGACGGAAGGTCGCGGTGGTCGGGTCCATCGGCGGCGTGTTCGCCCACGCGGGGAACGGGTCGACGTGGATCGTCCACGCGATGAGGACGAACGGGAGGCCGCCTAAGATTCCGACGAGCGCCCACGCCGTGGCCGCGGTGACCATCGCCTCGCGCTTCTCCGGCGGGTCGGCACCGCGGTACCGGCGGACCAGCGCGGTGCCGATCCCCGCCATGATGACCGCGGAGACCACGAACGCCGGTACCGTATAGAACTCGCCGTTGACCGCGGCCACGACGAGCGAGATCAGCATCATCAGTGAGACCGCTTGGATGATCCGACCGACGTCGCGACCGACGGTGTCGTTTTTCACCTTCATGACTCCCTCGGCCCGGGGGGACTCCCCCGCGACAACGGTCGACCGGTCACAGGCTCACCCCGTTCGACCCGTTCTCTTGGTCCTCGTAGTGACCGAAGATGTCCGTCACGTCTGGCGTCGCACCGGTACCGGAGTAGACGGTCAGCAGGTCGCCCGTCTCGATGCGGGTCTGTCCGCGGGGCGTGATCGGCGCGTCCGCGTCCTCCCGCTCGATCGCGACGATGAGCGTCTCGTCGCCGACGAGCCCCTCGTCGTCGGCCTCGACGAGGGTTTTCCCGGCGATCGGTGCCTCCTCTGCGACCGTGATCTCGAACACCTCGGCGACCTCGCCGACCCGCATGTAGTCGACGATGGACGGCCGGTCGACCGACCGGAACAGCGACTCGGCGATGAGTCGCTGCGGGTTCTGCATGGTGTTCACGCCGATCTGGCGGAACAAGTTCATGTGTTCGGGGCTGTGGACGACGGAGACGACGTCGGGGATGCCGAGCTCCTGCGCGAGCAGCGAGACCATCACGTTGGTCGCGTCTTGGTCCGTCGTCGTGATGATCGCGTCCGCGCGGTCGCTGCCGGCGTCGACGAGGGTCTCCTTGACCGTCGCGTCGGCGTTGAGTACCATACAGTCGTACTTGCTCGCGATCTCGTCCGCCTTCTCCGGATCGTTCTCGATGACGACGACCTCGTATCCGGCGCCCGTTGCGATTCCGATGAGCGGCGTTCCGATGTCGCCGGCTCCGACGATGATGATGTACATGTCTGTTGTGTGTTCCCGTCAGCCGTCGTCCTAGGCGCTCTCCTCGGCGTCGCCGTGGAGGCGTCCGAGGTAGTGCCACCGATACTGCCCGTCTCCTTCCTCCCTCGCGGGATCCCAAGCGACCCTGTACGCGAAGGGGCCGCGCGCACTCCCCGTCTCGTCCGGCCGCTCCACGACCGCGAGCGTGTATGCGCCGTGGTCCTCCGTGCGGACGAGCTCTTCTCCGGGTCTCGACTCGATCGCGTCCGTCAGCGTCGGATGCTCTCGAAGGAGTCGCTGCGCGTAGTGAATGACCTCCCTGAGTTGCGTGTCGTCGTACCCTTCGAGCGCGTCGACCACGTCGTCAGAGACGCTTCCCGGCGGATCTGTGTGAGGTTCTGTCATGGTTTGTACGTGTTGCGACCGCGTCGATCCCGGGCGATGTGGGCCGGGTGTCCGACCGCTGCCCACGCCAGCGACGCTTTCGATGCGGGATCTATAACCCTCAAAATTTTCGCTGAGTCATAAATATTGGCTTTCTATTTTTTCCAAACCGGGTTACTGTCCTGTCTCGGTCCTTCTGAGCCAACCGTTCCGGCCTCCCGACGCGGGTACGAGAAATCATTTGTACGCGCTGGCCGTCATTCGAACATGGGACATCGCATCGACGAGATCGACAAGCGCATCCTCTACCACTTCGCCGCGGACGCGCGCAACACCGCCACGTCCGACGTCGCCGAGGAAATGGGAGTGACGCCGGCGACGATCCGAAACCGGATCGACCAGCTCGAAGAGCGCGGCATCCTCCGCGGCTACCCCGCGGACGTCGATTACAAAGCGATCGGCGGCTACATCACGTACCTGTTCAGGTGTACGGCGCCGATCCCGGAGCGAACGCCGCTCGCGCAGTCGGCGTTGGACGTCTCCGGGGTCGTCGGCGTCCAAGAGCTGATGTCGGGGTCGGCGAACCTCCTCGTCACCGCGGTCGGCGGGGACACCGACGACATCAACCACATCGCGGGGGAACTCTCCGACCTCGGACTGCGGATCGAAGACGAGAGCGTGATGCAAGGCGAGTACCACAGGCCGTACGACCCGTTCGGTCCCGAGACCGTCCCGAGGGGGCCGTCGCTCACCGACTTCATGAGCCTCGCGGGCGACGCCGAGGTCGCCGAGTTCACCGTCTCGGAGGGCGCCGAGATCGCGGGGAAGACCATCGAGGAGGCGGTCGCGGACGAACTGATATCGGGCGACTCTCACGTCGTCGGCGTCGAGCGAGACGGCGAGGTGCTCACGCCGAAGGGCGAAACGAGGTTCCAGGCCGGCGACGTCGTCTCGCTGCTCTCGCCCGCCCCCTTCGAGACGGGGTCGCTGGAGGCGTTCGGCTCGCAGCGGGAGTGAACGCGGCGCCGGTCCGTCGTCAGTCGTCCGGGAGCGGCGTTACCCCCAATGCCAGAAGTGGTTGTCGTCGTCCTCGACCGGGTCGGTGCGCTCCCGGAGGGCGGCGACGTCCTCGGCGGTCGGCTCGTGGTCGTCGGGGAGCCGCTCCATACAGTCGAAACAGAGGAAGAACTCCGAGCCGTCGGTGAGTTCGAGCGTCAGCCCCTGCGTCGACTCGAACGCGAAGTTCCACAGGTCGCCGATCCCGCCGGCGATCCGCACGGACCGCTCGCACACGTCGCACGCCTCGGAGGCCATACGCGTCTCTCACGGGGTCCGCGGGGTAAGGCGTGTCGCCTCGGTAATTATATATCGCCGCTGTTTGGAGAGACGCGATTGACAGCTCTGCGGTGAACACCGCTCAATCAGCAGCCACTCATTTATAAGCGACTATCAGCAGACCGGCGGCGAACACTCCCAAAGCCCCAGCCGGCGAGGCGGGCGCACGCTCGCTGCGCGCCTCACTCGGTCGCTGTCGCTCCCTCGTTCGGTGCTTACGTCGCCTGCGCCCGCCCCGCCGGCTGCCCCTTTGAGTCCCGCCCGACCGCAACCGCACGGCGCCTCACGCCTCCCCAGCCTCGCGGTTCGCGCTCTCCGAGCGCTCACCGCGTCCAGCGAGAATCGAAGATTCTCTGGCAGCCGGCGCGTAGCGCCGGCGACCTCGCGCGCTCCGTCGCGGCCGCCGAGGGCGGCCGCTCGCAGGCACGCGCCACCGTGAGGGATTCAGCGCTGCTCCGCGTCGATAACGTGTCCGTCGCTCGGGTCGAACCCGACCGCGACCGCGCCGTCGAGGGGGTCGACGGTCCGGACGAGCAGTTCGCGGTCGCCCCAGTCGAGCGTGACGCGCGTCGTCTCGCCGAGGAACTCCGCGCTGGCGACCGTCGCGCGCAGCGTGTTTTCGCCGACCGGAGCGGCGGTCTCGCCGCCCCCTGCTCCGCCCGCGCTCGCGACGCGCAGGTGTTCCGGACGGACGCAGAACGCGATCCGGTCGCCGACTTCGGGCGAGTTCGTCGCGGGCGCGCCCTCCCCCGCATCGCCGCCGCCCCCGGGTGCGACGCGGAGGGTCTCGTCGCCGTCGTCGACGTCGACCGCGAGTTCGCCTTCGCCGAGCGACTCCACGACGCGGCCCGCGAACACGTTATTGTCGCCGACGAACTCCGCGACGAACCGCGTCGCGGGCTCGCGGTACACCGTCCGCGGGGGTGCCACCTGCTCCGGCGTCCCGTCGTTCATCACCGCGACGCGGTCGGAGACGGCCAGCGCCTCCTCCTGGTCGTGCGTGACGTATATCGTGGTAATCGACAGTTCGGACTGGATCCGCTTCACCTGCGCGCGGAGCCGTTCGCGGAGCCGCGCGTCGAGCGCGCTCATCGGCTCGTCGAGGAGGAGCACGTCGGGGCCGGGCGCGAGCGCCCGCGCCATCGCGATCCGCTGCTGTTGCCCGCCCGAGAGGCTCTCCGGGTCGCGGTCGGCGGCGTCCGGCAGGTCGACCAGTTCGAGGAGTTCCGCGACGCGCTCGTCGCGCGTGACGCCGTCGGGCGGGTCGGCGAAGTTGAGCCCGTACGCGACGTTCTCTCCGACGGTCATGTGCGGGAACAGCGCGTAGCTCTGGAAGACGACGCCCACGTCGCGGTCCTCCGGGGGCACGCCGGCGACCGACTCGTCGCCGAACCGGACCGTCCCGCTCGTCGGCTCCTCGAACCCGGCGATCAGGCGGAGCGTCGTCGTCTGCCCGCAGCCGGAGGGACCGACGAGCGTGAAGAACTCGCCCTCCCGCACCCGGAGGCGCACGTCGTCGACCGCGGCCGTCTCGCCGTAGCGCTTCGTCACCCCGTCGAGTTCGACCGCGACCGGTGGGTCGGGCGCAGACTCCGACTTCGGTTCAGAGCCCACGGTGGTCACCCCCGAGCCGCTCGATGACGACGAAGCTGACCCCGGTGACGACGAGCAGGACGACGCCCATGGCGGTCGCCGGTCCGAGCCGCCGCCCGATGAACCGTTCGATCGCGACGGGCATCGTGTACGCGTCGGCGCCGGTCGCCAGCACGACGGTCGAGGTGAACTCGCCGATCGAGACGGCGAACGCGAACGCCGCGCCCGCGACGACCGCGGGCCAGACGAGGGGGATCTCCACGTCCCGGATCACCCGCGCCCGCGAGGCGCCGAGCGCCCGCGCGGACTCGACGAGCGAGCGGTCCAGCCCGGCGAGCCCGGGCGAGACGGTGCGCACGACGAACGGGTAGCCCGAGACCGCGTGCGCGACGACGATCGCGGCCGCGCCGCTCGCGGCGATCCGCCACCCCCCGATCTCGACGCCGAAGACGAGCCCCCGCAGGAGACCGAGCCCGACGATGATCCCCGACACCGCCAGCGGCGCCATCGCGGCCGCGTCGACCAGCGTCCGCCCGCGGTACCGCCGCGTGGTCAACACCGCGACGACGACGCCCATCGGGAGCGCGAGCAGCGTCGCGCCCGTCGCGAACGCGAGCGAGTTCCGGATCGCGGGCCACGGCCGCACCTGAAACGCCGCCCCCGTCTGCTGGCGCTCGACCAGAAATCGGTAGTGGTCGAGCGTGATCGCGCCGTCGCCGCCGGTCACCGACGCGAGGACCATCGACGCGATGGGCGCGAGGAAGACGACCCCGGCGACGACCCCGTAGGCGGCCAGCCCGGCCCGCGGCAACAGCTCGCGGAGCGTCGCGGCGGGCGGGGAGAGCGGGCGCCGGGGGAGCGGCCGAGCGCCGCGCGCGCCGGTCGACTGCCGGGCCTCGTACCGGAGGTACGCGAGCAGGACGCCGAGCGAGACCGCGAGTTCGATGATCGCAAGCACGGCGGCCTCGGCGTAGCTCAGGTCCCGCACCAACCGGTAGACGAGCACCTCGACGGTCACGAGCTCGAACCCCCCGAGCGCCAGGACGATGGGGAAGGTTCCGAAGGTGAACACGAACGTCAGCGCCGCGCCCGTGAGGACGGCGGGGTACACCTGCGGCGCGACCACGTCGACGAACGCCCGGACCGGCCCAGCGCCGAGGCTGCGGGCGGTCTCGACCGCGCTCGCGTCCACCGACTCCCACGCCGCGGTCGTCACGCGCGCCACCAGCGGCGCGTTGTAGAACGCGTGGGCGATCACCACCGCTTCGAGGGTGAACATGAGTTCGACCCGCGGGAGTCCGAGCGTCGTCAGGGCGGTGTTCAACGTGCCGTTCTCGCCGAACGTGGCGACGAACCCGACCGCCACCATGATCGACGGGAGGACGAACGGGACGATGGTGAGCGAGCGCAGGGTTCGCCGCCCGGGGAACTCGAAGCGCGCGAGCAGGTAGGCGGCCGGGAGGCCCAGGGCGACGCTCGCGACGGTCGAGAGGACCGCTTGGTACGCGGTGAAGCCGACGATCCCGAGTCGGCGGTCCGGCGAGAGGAGCGCCCGCGCGACCGCGACCGGGGACTCGCCCGACAGCAGCCGGGCGAGTTCGCCGAAGTAGAACGGGTCGGTGAGCACCTCGGCGAAGGCGCCGAGGGTGACGGCGCCGTCGACGACGACCGCCTCAATCAGGACGGTCGCCGTCGGGTAGTAGAAGGCGACGACGAGCGCGGCGCTGGTGAGGACCGCGAGCGCCGTCAGCGCGCGCGCCTCGGCCCACTCCCCGAGCCGAGACAGTCGCCCGTCGTGGTCGGTCACGCGCTCGGTCCCTCGTCGGACACGCGATCAGTTCCCGGCGTACTGCCGCTCCCAGGCCTCGACCCACGCGTCGACCGAGCCCTGGAGCTCGTCGTAGGTGAACGTCACCGGGTCGGCCGGCTCCTTCGCCAGCTCGGCGTAGTCGCTCGGCAGCTCCGCGCCGTCGGTCGACGGGAACGCGACGTTGCGCTGAGCGATTTCCCCCTGAACGTCCGGCTCCAGCATGAACGACATGAACTCGCGGGCGAGGTCGGGCTCGTCTGCGTCGGCGAAGAGGGCCATCCCCTCCGGGTTCGCGTACGCCTGGTCGTTCAAAAAGCGGATCTGGTGCTTCTGGAGGTCCGCGCCCTCCATGTCCGCGAACACCTGATCGGTGGAGTAGGAGACGACGATCGGCGCCTCCCCCTCGCTCCACGCCGCGTACGCGTCGTCCCAACTCCCCAGCACGCGCACGTCGTTCGCTTGGAGTTCCGCCCAGTAGTCGAGGTAGTCGTAGTCGGGGTCGCCGTCCCCGCCCGCGACGGCCTCGCCGTCGCCGTCGCTCGCGACCCCGCCGTCGCCGAAGCGGCTGATCGTGTGGAGGAGGAACGCCCGCCCGGTCGCGGAGCCGCCGGGGTTCTGCGCGATGAGCGCGCCCGCGTGCTCGTCGTCGAGCAGTCCGTCGAACGTCTCCGGCGCCTCTGTGGTCGTGCTGTCGTACACGAGGCTGACGTAGCCGGTGTCGAACGGGACCGCCCGCTCGAACGGGTCGAACCGGAGTCCCTCCTTGACCGCGTCGCGCCCGTCGACGTCGCCCGCCTCGGCGAAGAGGTCCTCGTCGAGCGCCCCGTCGACGCGGACGAGGTCCTCCGTCGTGAGCCCGACGTAGAGGTCGGCGTCGATGCCCGCGCCAGAGGCGGCGCGCTCGACGTAGTAGTTCACCTCGTTGTCGGGCGTCGCCCACTCCAGCGTGGCGTCGTACCGGCTCTCGAACTCCTCTTTGAGCCACTCGCCGGGGCTCACCGACGGCGCGTCGATGAAGTTCGTGTACGTGGCGACCGTCAGGGTCGGCGTCTCGTCGCCGCCGTCGCCGCTCTCCGATCCGCCGTCGTCGGTTCTGTTGCCGCCGCCCC
>NZ_NEDJ01000026.1 GCF_002114285.1 Halorubrum ezzemoulense DSM 17463 | reverse complement strand
GTCGTCACCGCGTCGCAGGAGCGTGTCGTTGCCCCACCCCGCCGCGGCCTCGGCAGCGCGCGATTCTGCCACCCCCTCCGTCAGCGCGACCTGGAGGCGGAGCTCGCCGACGGTCCCGCGGGATTGCCACTTCCCTCCGGCTCGGACTGACAGGGGAACCGGCGGCGCTTCGTCGGGTCGCAGCCCGTGAACGAGCTGCTCCGTCGTCTCCGGGGGCGTCTCGTACACGGCCGGCAGCTGTCGCGGCGACTCGGCGCGGGCCGCGACGTGGCGATAGCCGTAATAGTAGCCGGCCCTGGACAGCTTCCAGGCGTTCGGTCTGGCCCGCTCGTAGGCCGCCCGGCGCTCGGCCCTGAGATCGATCCCCTCCAGGTAGCGCTCGGCGTAGACATCGGCGACGTACTCTGCGGCCCCCTCGCGGACGGCGGCGAACATCCCCGGTGAGACGTTCGCCTGAACCTGTGTCAGTTCCTCGTCGGTCAAACAGAAATCGGTCTCGATCTGGACGACGTGTACGTACTCGTGGGCGAGCGTGGCCTCGACGTCAGCGACGGGGTCGTCCCCGCCGATCCCCACGTTCACTCTCGAGTAATTACCGTCGGTGAAATCCGGGGGAGCGACGTAGCCGTCGGGGCTGGTCAGCGTCACGTCTCGACTCTGGTTCTCGTTTAACCCGATTAGGTTGCCGAAGCGGTCCATGTTCCCGTCCAGATCGGTCTGCGAGAAGGTCTGCTCGCTGGCCGGAGCGACCCTGACAACAGGGGCGGGAACCTCCGCGGGCGACAGTCCGTGGAGGTCGAGCACGCGCAGCCAGACCACGGTGGTGTTCACCGGGAGCCTGTCTCCGTCACCTCGGACCTCGACCCGGGAGGCGTCGGGAGGCGCAGTGCTGGCTACCGACTCGGGAGTCTCGGCCCCCGTGGCCCCACGGCAGACGTCGTCTGCCGGCGCCGACCCAGCAGGTCCCAAGGACCCGCCGCATCCCGCGAGTACCACGCAGAGGGCGAGGAGGGCACCGTACCGCATCGTGAACGCCCTGAGTCTCGTCGATAATAAAATTCGGTCTGCTCAGGTGCCGTCTCGCGGGTCCGCCCGGCCGTCGCGGCGTATCTCAGTAGAGCCGGTGATCACGACCGGCCGGTCAGGTCTCCGCCCGCTCGCGCAGCGCCGACAGCGTCCCGGCCTCGCGGAGGTCGTCGACCGCGCAGTACCACGCGCCGCGCACGCCGTTCAGGTCGTTCTCGACCGGGCGCTCCAGCGGCACGAGGTCGTCGAACTCGAAGACGACGACCACGCGCTCCTCCGAAAACGGGTCGATGAGCGCCTTCCAGTCGGCCTCGTCCATCGGGCCGGGCTCACCGCGGGTCTGCTCGGTGCGGGCCGTGACGCGGGCGTAGTGCGTGACCGCCGACACCGGTTCGGTCCGGTAGAAGGCCATGTACGCGAAGTCGGCGCGGGTGCGGTCGTACGAGCGCGGCGCGGGGTAGAAGCCGGCGCGACAGCGCTCGAAGGTGTCCGGCTGGGTCGCGACGACGCAGACGCGGGCGTCGCCGGGCGCGTCGTCGTCGGGGGCGTCCGCCGCGAACTGGTCGAGGTCCATGTCCGCGTTGGGGCGCGAGCGCGGATATATCCCCGCTCGGCTCGTACCCCGGATCAATGGCACGGAGCGCGGCGAGCGCGAGCGATGGTCCCCGCAAGCGCGACGAGACCCGGAGCGCGGACGACGACGCGTCGACGGACGGGCTGACCGGCCCGCCCGCCCTCTCGGTCGAGCGGCTCACGAAGCGGTTCGGCGACGGCGACGACGCGGTGACGGCGGTCGACGACGTGAGTCTCGCGGTCGAGCGCGGCTCCGTCGTCGGGCTGCTCGGACCGAACGGCGCGGGTAAGACGACACTGATCAAGTGCGCGCTGGGCATCGTCGTCCCCGACGCGGGGTCGATCCGGGTGTTCGGCAACGACGTGGGCGACGGCCGCCGCGCGGCCTACGCCGACGTGGACGCGATGTTGGAGGGCGCGCGCAACGACTACTGGCGGCTCACGGTCCGGGAGAACCTCCGGTACTTCGCGACGATCAGCGGAGTCGACCCCGACTCCGTGGCGGCGCGTCACGACCGCCTGCTCGACCGGCTCGACCTGGCCGACAAGGCGGACACGCCCGTTCGGGACCTCGCGCGCGGCATGAAACAGAAGGTGTCGCTGGCGAGCGTGCTGGCGGGCGGCGCGGAGCTGGTCTTCCTCGACGAGCCGACGCTCGGGCTCGACGTGGAGAGCGCGCGGACGCTCCGGGCCGAGTTACGCCGGCTGGCGGTCGAGGAGGGGCTCACCATCGTCGTCAGCAGCCACGACATGACGACGATCGAGGCGGTGTGCGACCGCGTCGTCATGCTGTCGAACGGGCGGATCGTGGCGGACGACAGCGTGGAGGCGCTGCTCGGCGCGGCCGCGAGCGACGCGGTACGCGTGGCCAGCCCGGACCTCGACGCCGAGGCGGTCGCGGGCCTCCGCGAGGCGTTCGAGGTCCTCGACGTTGACCGCGAGGCGCGCCCGCCCGCGGTGACGGTCGCGGCCGGCGGCGACCGGCTGTACGACCTGACCGACGCGCTGCGGGCGGCCGGCGTCACCGTCTCGGACATCCGCACGGTCCAGCCCGACCTCGAAGAGGTGTTCCTCGAACGCACGGGGAGCGACCTCGGTGCCCCGTCCGGGGGTGACCGGCGATGAGCGCGGACACGAGCCCGCCGGAGGATCCGGGCGGCGCGGCCGCGGCCGAACCCGGCGACGGAGTGCGGCCGGACGACGAGCCCCGGCCGGCCACCTACTACCACTTGGCGCGGGCGGTCCTCTATCGGGAGTTCCTGATCTTCGTGCGGTACCCGGCCAACGCGATCGGCGGGATCGTGGTGTCGCTGTTCTTCTTCGCCGCGCTGTTCCTCGGCGGGCAGCTGCTCGCCGGACAGGCGCTGGCGGACTCGATCGAGGGGATCGTTGTCGGCTACTTCCTGTGGACGCTGTCGGTGGGCGCGTACTCCTCGGTGTCGAACGACATCGGCAGCGAAGTGCAGTGGGGGACCCTCGAACGCCACATC
This sequence comes from Halorubrum ezzemoulense DSM 17463, assembly GCF_002114285.1. Classification (GTDB taxonomy): domain Archaea; phylum Halobacteriota; class Halobacteria; order Halobacteriales; family Haloferacaceae; genus Halorubrum; species Halorubrum ezzemoulense. Next base: position 37,742 of record NZ_NEDJ01000026.1, on the reverse strand, counting down.
ACCACGCCGTTCGGCTTCGCGCCCGTCGCCCTGCTGAAGGGGGTCGCGAAGGTGGTGCGCACCTTCCTCACGAGCGCGGTGATCCTCGCCGTGATGCTCCTCGCGACCGGGACGCGGCTCAGCCTCGCGCCGGTGACGGTGGTCGCCGTCGCCGGGCTGTCGATCGTCTCGGTCCTCGGGCTCGGCTTCGCCGCGGGCGGCGTGACGGTGCTGTACAAGCGGATCGGCAACTGGCTCAACCTCCTCCAGTTCGGGTTCGTCGGGCTGATCTCGGCGCCCGTCTTCGATCTCCCGTGGACGCGCGTCCTCCCCTTGGCGCACGGCAGCGCGATGCTCCAGCGCGCGATGGTCGACGGGACCCGACTGTGGGAGTTCCCGCCCGCCGACCTGGCGCTGCTCGTCGCGGTCGCCGGGGGCTACCTCGCCGGAGGATACCTCGTCTTCCAGCTGGCGACGCGCCGAGCGCGGCGGCTCGGCGTGCTCGGCGACTACTGAGCGTCGTCGTCGGCCGCCGTCATCACGGCGTACGTCAGCGCCACGGGAATCGCCGCGCCGAGCGCGCCGGTCGGGACCAGCGAGGTCGGCGCCCCGACCAACAGCAACAGTCCGACCGCGACGCCCGCCGCCGCGACGCCGGCGAGGAACACCCGTCCGGACTTACGCATACCCGAACGACGTTCGCGGCGGCATATGTGCGTGTCGGGTCGGGACCTCCCCTCGTCGAGTCGGAGCCACCCGGTTCACTCCCGCGCGGCCGACACGGCCTCGACCACCGCCCGCGCGTCCGCGGCGATCCGGTCGTACGCCCCCGCCTCGATCGCGTCGTGATCGACGATGGCGCCGCCGACCCCGACCGCCGCCGCGCCAGCCTCGACGTACGCGCCGGCGTCGTCCGCCGTCACGCCGCCGGTCGGGACGAGCGGGACCTGCGAGAGGGGCCCGCCGAGCGCCGCGACGTGGGCGGGACCGCCGGTCTTCGCCGGGAACACCTTCACGAAGTCCGCGCCGGCCTCGAACGCCTCGATCGCCTCTGTCGGCGTGTACGCGCCGGCCGCGATCGGCGTCCCGTACCGGTTCGCGGTCCGGATCACCTCTCGGTTCACCGTCGGCGTCACGACGAACTCGGCGCCGGCGAGCTGCGCCGCGCGGGCGGTCTCCGCGTCGAGGACGGTGCCGACCCCGACCGCGGCGTCGTCGACGCGCTCGGCGACCGCCTCGATCGCGGCCGTCACGTCCGGCGTGTCCGCCGTCACCTCCAGGGCCGTCACGCCGCCGTCGGTGACGGCGTCGGCGACCGCCGGGGCCTCTTCGACGCCGACGCCGCGGAGGATGGCGATCACGCCGCTGTCCGTGATCCGGTCGAGTCGGTCGGTTCGCATGGCGAGTATCTTTCGGGGAGGGGTATTAAATTAAACCGTGTTGAGCGCGGTCGCGCCGCGTCACAACAGTTCGAGTTCAATAGTCTTCGCGGCGCTGGAGACGAGTCCGGCTGTGTCTTCCTCCAACCGCTTCCCCTGCATCTCGTCTGACGGGCCGGAGACGCTGACCGCGCCCACAGGGTCGCCGTCGACGACGACGGGGGAGGCGGCGCACTGCCAGTCCGGGTCGAGTTCGCCGCGGTCGAACGCGATGTTCCGGTCCCTGATAGACCGAAGTTCGGAGCGGAGCGTCGCCCGGTCGGTCACTGTCCGGTCGGTTTTCGGGTCGAGGCCGTGACGGCCGACGTACTCGTCGACCGCGTCCGCCGACCGGAACGCGAGGATCGCCTTGCCGGCCGCGGCGGCATGGAGCTTGACGCTCCCACCGATCGAGATCGGGTGGTCTCGGGCGCCGATTCGATGTAGATAGACGGCGTCCGCGTTCTCCGGAACCACGAGGTTCGCGACCGCGTTTGTGTTCCGCGCCAGTTTTCGTATCTCGCTTTGCGCCGCCTGATAGACGGGATTGCGTTCTCTCGTCCCGAACCCGATCCGCAGGAATCGATGGGTGAGCTCGTAGGTCCCGTTGGTGTTCTTCACGTAACCGAGCGTACGGAGCGTCGAGAGGTGGTTGTGAACCGCGCTTTTCGAGACGTCCATCGCGTCGGCTAACTCGGTGACTCCGGCGCCGTCACGGTCGTATAGTTCCTCGACGATCTGCATGGACGTCTCCGTCGCCTGAACAGTGATGGTGTCCGTATCTCCCATCGTTTCTGAGAGTGGTATGAGAGACAGCGGTATAACACTTGTTTAGTATAGGAGAACACAGTCACCGATAAGAGTATTATATTATGGTTGTAGTCTATAAATTAATTACATTATGCTCACACTATTGGGTTCGGACGGAATAAATTCGAAAAAACGCATATATATCGCCTCTGTTCACCTCGTGAAAACACAAATGAAGCGGTTCTGAGCCGTTTTTAGGACAAATGCCCAGTAATTTTATATAGCTGTAACGCAAGAGACTGATAGTCAGGTTCGATCATGACTAACAAACCAAACTACGCCCAATACGGGCGACGTAGACTCATGAAAGGCGCGGGACTCGCGGGGCTCGCGGGACTCGCAGGGTGTATCGGAACCGGCGACCCAGGAAGTGGGGGAGACGGCGGCGACGGGAGCGACGGCAGTGACGGGAGCGACGGCAGCGACGAGAGCGACGGCGGCAACGGCATGGCGTCGGAGATCAACGTGTGGGGGTGGGATGTTGCCGCGCGAGCGCTGATGATAACCTCTGAGGAGTACGAGTCCGAGAACGACGCGACGGTTGCCGTCGAGGAGTTCGGTCGGTCCGCGATGAAGGACCGACTCCAGACGAACCTGCTCTCGGGCTCCGGCGCGCCGGCGGTCTCCATGTTGGAGTCCGTCGACGGCCCGTCGTTCATCGACACGGGCTCCGTCGCGCCGCTCACCGACGAGATCGAGGAAGCGGGCGTTCAGGACGACTTCGTCTCCGGGAAGTGGGAGGCCCTCACCGTCGACGGCGACATCTACGCGCTCCCGTGGGACACCGGTCCCACGGCGGTGTATTACCGCCGGTCGGTGTACGACGAACACGATATCGACCCGGACAGCATCGAGACGTGGGAGGAGTTCATCGAGGAGGGCCAGAAGCTCCCAGATGACCAGTACATGCTCAACCTCCCTGAGGGGGACCTCTCCGGCGTCTGGCGGTATCAGTTCCGCCAGCTGTCCGGCGAGCCCTTCCTCGAGAGCGGCGAGGTGAACATCCACAACGAGAAGTCGCTCCGTGTGGCCCGCAATATAAAGGAGATCTATGACGCCGATATCGCGGCCAACATTGAAGGATGGACGTCCGCCTGGTTCAGCGCCTACGGCGACGCGACGATCGCCTCGCTCCCCTCGGCGGCGTGGATGGAAGGGACTCTGCGGGCCGAGCTTCCCGACACCGCGGGCGACTGGGGAGTATTCAAGATCCCCGCGCTGGAGTCGGGCGGGCCGCGCGCGTCGAACTGGGGCGGCTCCAACCTTATGATCGCCGACCAGGTGTCCGACGAGGCCCATGCGCGTGGGTGGGACTACATGGAGTTCTCGCTGGCGACCAAGGAGATGCAGCTGGCGATGTATGACGAGTACGGTCTCTTCCCGGCGCTGGAGACCACCTACGACGACCCGGTTTTCGACAAGGAACTGGACTTCTACGACGGTCAGCCCGCACGAGCGCTCTTCGCTGAGGTCGCACAGGACGCGCCCGGATACCGGTTTACCGCGGACACGCCAGAGGTGTCACAGGCCATCGAGACCGAGTTGCAGCGGATGATCAACGGCGAGCAGTCGCCCGAAGAAGCCGTCCAGGCGGCCGCGGAGACTGTCGCCGAGAACACCGATCGGGACCTCGCGTAACTCGGAGGGACCGATCGAATGGCCACTTCTGACGAGACAAACGACCGCGTCGAGCAGACGTACCGCCGACGCGCCCGGGCGAGGATACAGAGCGTCGGGAGACGGCTCAGACGAGCGGCGCGACCGGGATGGGACAGAGTGCGGTTCGCCAGGCAGGATCTGACGGCGGCGATGCCGGCGCTGCCGCGCGTCGCGTACCTGTTCATCGCACCGTTCTTCGTACTGTTCGGGCTGTTTCTCGCCTTCCCGGTGTTTTACACGCTGTATCTGTCGTTCTTCGAGTATCAGGGCGTCGGCGAAGGATCGCTGTTCTGGATCGACCTCGGCCCGCTGTACGTCGAGATTCCACAGATCGCGCAGCTGAATTTTGTCGGGCTCGGGAACTACGCCCGCCTGCTCGGCAACGATCTGTTCTGGCAGTCGATGTTCAACACCTCGTACATCCTCGCGGTTCAGGTCCCGCTTATGATTGGGCTTGCACTTGCGCTCGCACTCGCGCTGAACGCCTCGTTCATGCGTCTCAAGGGAGTGTTCCGCACCGCGATCGCGCTGCCGGTCTCGGCGAACCTCGTCGCGTACTCGACGGTGTTCCTGCTGCTTTTCAACGAGCAGCTGGGATTCCTGAACTACGTCCTCTCCGGTGTCGGGCTCGGTCCGATACCGTGGTTGACCAGTGAGTTTTGGGCTCGGAACACGATCATCGCCGCGGTGACGTGGCGGTGGACGGGGTACAATATGATTATCCTCCTCGCTGGTCTCCAGACGATCCCACAGCAGCTGTACGAGGCGGCTGAGATCGACGGAGCGAACCGGTGGGAGAAGTTCCGCTACGTCACGCTCCCGCAGCTTAAACCGGTGCTGCTATTCGTCGTCGTGTTGTCGACGATTGGGACGTTCAAGCTGTTCGCCGAGCCGTACGTCATCACTGGCGGCGGCCCGACGAACGCGACAATCACGATCGTCCAGTACATCTACCGGCAGGCGTTCGTCAACTTCAACCTCGGCTATGCGAGTGCGCTTACGGTCGTGTTCGTGGTGGTCGTTAGCATCTTCTCAATCATCCAGATCAAGCTCGGGGGTGAGGACTGATGCGCGATCAACGCCGGAAGGACGCGGTCTGGCGGTTCCTCACCTACGCCTTCGTCATCACGATGGTTGTGGTGATGATGGTACCGCTGTACTGGATGCTGGTGGCGGCGACGCTCCCACAGGAGCAGTTCCTCCAGTTCCCGCCGCGGTTGATTCCCGGCACCGCATTCCTCGACAACTTCGCGGCACTACAGGAGCGGCTCGACTTCGTCCGTACGATCCGGAACAGCGTCTTCATCGCCGTCGTCTACACGCTGCTCTCGCTCGTGTTGTGTTCGATGGGTGGTTTCGCGTTCGCCAAGTACGAGTTCAAGTACAAGGAACCGATCTTCTATACGATCTTGGCGACGCTCGTGTTGCCGATCCAGCTGCTCGTCATCCCGCTGTTCCTGCTGATGGCACAGCTGGACTGGACAAACACCTTCCGGGCGATCATCCTCCCGTGGGCGGCCAACCCCATCGGAATCTTCCTCATGCGGCAGAACATGAAATCGATCCCGGACGCGCTGCTCGAATCCGCCCGGATGGACGGCGCGACGGAGTTCCAGATATTCTATCGGATCGCCTTACCGACAATGCGGTCGTCGCTGGCCGCGCTGGCGATCATCCTGTTCCTGTTCCAGTGGGACCTGTTCTTGTACCCGCTCGTGATCCTCGAGTCGGCAGACATGTACACCATCCCCATCGGACTGGCGCAGCTGACCGGGTTCCAGCGGATTTACTACGACCAGATCATGGTGGCGGCGACGCTTGCCATCGTTCCGATGGTCGTGTTGTTCTTAGTGCTACAGAAACAGTTCGTCAGTGGCATCCTCGCGGGGTCGCTCAAAGAGTAACCAATGTCAGGAATCAACATCACGGAATTAGACAAGGTGTACGACTCCGGAACCGAGAACGTGGTCGCCGTGGAGAGCCTCTCCGTCGATATCGACCACGGCGAGTTCCTCGTATTGGTCGGGCCGTCCGGCTGCGGGAAGTCGACGACGCTCCGCTGTCTCGCCGGTCTTGAGGACGCGACGGCGGGGACGATACGGTTCGACGGCGAGGATGTCACGGAGTACCGGGCCAGCGAACGGGACGTGGCCATGGTGTTCCAGAACTACGCGCTGTACCCGCACATGACCGTCCGGGGTAACATCGGCTTCGGGCTGAAGCTCTCGACGAAGCTGACCGGCGACGAGATCGAAGCGAAAGTTGAGGACGTCGCCGAAATGCTCGGGATACGCGAGTTGCTCGACGAGAAACCGAAGGCACTCTCCGGGGGGCAACAGCAGCGCGTGGCCCTTGGACGGGCGATCGTTCGAGAGCCGTCTGTGTTCCTGATGGACGAGCCGCTCAGCAACCTCGACGCCAAGCTCCGCTCAGAGATGCGGACCGAGCTACAGGAGCTACAGGCCGACCTTGACGTGACGACGGTGTACGTCACCCACGACCAGACGGAGGCGATGGCGATGGGCGATCGGATTGCCGTGATGGACGGCGGTGTACTCCAGCAGGTCGGGTCGCCGGAGGAGGTGTACCGCTCGCCTGTGAACCGGTTTGTCGCCGACTTCATCGGATCGCCGAGCATCAACCTCCTTACGGCCGACGTGGAAGACGGTACCCTTGCGGGTCCCGGGGGGTTCGCGTACGAGCTCGACGGCTCGGAGCCGGTCGACGGACACGAACGGGTCAGTGTCGGTGTCAGGCCGGAGGACATCGAGGTCGTCGAATCGGGTCGGAACGCGGCCGACGTGACGGTCGTGGAGCCGATGGGGAACGAGAACTTCCTCTACATGGAGATTGGCGGCCACGAGCTCACCGCCCGCGTCAGCCCAACGGTCCGGCCGGCGGAGGGGTCACAGGTCGCGTTCGACTTCGACGAGGCGGCGCTGTACCTGTTCGACGTCGAGACCGGCGACGCGCTGAAAACCAAAACGGACTCCGTCGACAGCGCTGTCGTCGGAACGACACAGAACTAAGCGATCATGTACATCACCGACTACGAGCTGTTCGAAGTACCGCCTCGCTGGCTATTCTTGAAGCTCACAACGAGCGACGGTACCGTCGGCTGGGGAGAGCCGATCGTGGAAGGGCGCTCGCACACGGTCGTCGCGGCCGTTGAGGAGCTGCTCGACAACTACCTGCTCGGCGAGGACCCGACGCGGATCGAGGACCACTGGCAGGCGATGTATCGCGGGGGGTTCTACCGCGGGGGCCCCGTGCTGATGAGCGCCATCGCCGGCGTCGACCAGGCGCTGTGGGACCTCAAGGGGAAGCAGTTCGGCGCGCCAGTCCACGAGCTGCTCGGCGGCCGCGCGCGCAACCGTATCCGCGTCTACCAGTGGATCGGCGGGGACCGGCCGGCAGACGTCGGCGAGGCCGCCAGCGAGAAGGTCGACGCGGGGTTCTCGGCGCTGAAGATGAACGCGACCGCGGAGCTGCGGCCGATCGACACCCCGGCCACCGTGAACGACGCGGTCGACCGGATCGCGGCCGTCCGGGAGTCCGTCGGCGACGATGTCGACATTGGGGTCGACTTCCACGGGCGCGTGTCGAAGCCGATGGTTCGGCGGCTTGCGGCCGCGTTGGAGCCCTACGACCCGATGTTCATCGAGGAGCCGGTGTTGCCCGAGCACAACGACTCGCTCTCGGGGATCCGGCAGTCGACGACGATCCCGATCGCGACCGGCGAGCGGATGTACTCGCGGTGGGACTTCAAGGAGGTGCTCGAGGCGGACGCCGTGGACCTGATCCAACCCGACGTCTCGCACGCGGGGGGGATCACCGAGATGAAGAAGATCGCGTCCATGGCCGAGGCGTACGACGTGTCGATTGCGCCGCACTGCCCCCTCGGGCCCATCGCGCTCGCGTCCTGTATTCAGGTCGACGCCTGCACGCCGAATGCGCTGATCCAGGAGCAGTCGCTCGACATCCACTACAACGAGACGAGCGACGTGCTGGACTACCTCGCCGACCCGGCGGTGTTCGAGTACCGCGACGGCTTCGTCGACATCCCCGGCGGCGACGGGCTCGGGATCGAGATCGACGAGGAGCACGTCCGGGAACAGCACGGCAACGTTGACTGGCACAACCCCGTCTGGCGGCACGACGACGGCTCCGTGGCGGAGTGGTGATCCGGATGCTGACACAAACGCGGCGACGCGGGAGAGAGCGATGACCCGCCGACACGAATCACCGACCGACCACGCGGTGCCCCGACGCTTCGCCGGGAAGACCGCTATCGTCACGGGGTCGACGCGCGGCATCGGTGCCGGAATCGCGGAGCGGCTGGCCGCCGAGGGCGCGAACGTCGTCGTCAGCGGCCGCACCGTCGAGGCCGGTGAGGCCGTCGTCGACCGGATCGCGGACCTGTCCCCAGATGAGTCGGCCGACTGCGCGCCCGCCGGCGACGTGACGTTCGTCCGCGCCGACATGCGCGACCCGGACGACGTGGCGGCGCTCGCCGAGGCGGCCGTCGAAGAGTACGGCTCGCCCGACGTGCTCGTAAACAACGCCGGCGTCCAGACCGAGACCGCGGCTGACGAGGCGACGCTCGACGACTGGGCGTTCGTCGTCGGGACGGACTTCCGTGCGTACTGGCTCGCGGCGCGGGAGGCGCTCGACCACATGGACCGGGGGGCGATCGTGAACGTCTCGTCAAACCACGCGTACGCGACGATGCCCGCGCACTTCCCATACAACGCGGTGAAGGCGGGGATCAACGGCATGACGCGGTCGCTCGCCGTCGACTTCGGCCCCCGGGTCCGGGTGAACACGGTCGTGCCGGGCTGGGTCGAGATCGAGCGGACGCGCGACGAGCTCCCCGAGGGGCGGTTCGAGGAGGTCGAGTCGATCCACCCGACCGGCCGGATCGGCACGCCGGCCGACGTCGCCGGGGCCGTTTCCTTCCTCGCGAGCGAGGACGCCGCCTTCGTCACGGGCGCCGCCCTCCTCGTCGACGGCGGCCGCGGCGCGGTGATGCAGGACGACACCCTCCCGGACTACCGGGCGCGAGAGCGCTCGGAGTAGCCGGTCGAGGAAGATTCCGAATTGGTGGCTGTTGAACTGCTCCGACGATCACACACTGTGAATCGTCGTGATCAATACGGGGACGGCAACGGGTGAGGGCGGGAGTGCGTATCGCAGGTCGCGAGTGCGGTCGTTTATAACTGATCGAGTGGTGTTGCTGGTAGCTGTTTATAGGCGCTCGACGACGCGGTGAACACCTCTAAAGCCCCAGTCGCGAGGACTCGATGCGCTCGCTGCGGTCCTCAGTCGGTCGTTGCCACTCCCTCCCTGCGGTGCTTGCGTCGCCTGTGGCGGTTTCGCGGCTGCCCCTTCGATTCCCGCCCCGGAACAGCACCGCAGCCTCAACCTCCCCATCCTCGTCGCTGGCGGCCGTCGCTTCGCTCCGCCCGCCACCGACTTCCTCGCGCGGCGCCGCTCGCGGGCCTCCGGCCCGCTCCCGGGCCCGCGCCGACCGCTTCGTCCATTTATAACCGATCGACGCCGTGGCGCACGCCTATTTAAATATCTTATTCGCACCACCGATCTACAACACTCACTCCCGCTATCGATCAGGTAGCACTCTTCAACGACCGGCTGTTTCAGGCGAAAAGGTTTAACAATGGGATTCAGCGGAGCCGTATGTTTCGACTGACGTGTCCGACTACGGCTGAGCGACCCGCAGACCGTCCACGCGGTCGCCCTCGATGACGACGACTCCGTACGACCCCACAACGGCGGTGTCAGCGCGCGAGTCCTCGCCGCCGTCACCCGCCGCGTCGACGGCGTCCCGGTCGGCGTCGTCGACCGCGAGCGAGTCGGGGTCGATCCCGGGCAGTCGGAGCCGGTCGCCCGTGAAGTTGGTCACCCACGTGTGGCCGCCGCGGTAGCCGACGCGGACGCCGTCCGGAAGCCGATCGGCGTAACGAATACCCGCGCGGTCGAGCAGGGCCGACGCGAGCGCGTCCGCCAGGTCCGGGTCGGGCCAGACCCCGCAGTAGGTGACGCGTCCGTCGCCGACCGCGTTGGCGACGACCGCCGGTCGACCGTCCGCCGGCCCGTCGACCTCGTACGTGTACCGGACCTCAGCGGCGTCCGGGTCGAGCCACTCGGCCCAAGTCCGGAACGAGGCGGACGGCGCCGCGCCGTCGTCGGCATCGCTCCCGTCGTCCGTGGGACCGTCCGCCCGCCGGACCGCCGTTTCGAGGCGCCGCGGCAGCGACTCGTGCTGGTCGACGGCCGCGCCGACGAGGTCGGTCAGCGGGCCGGGCTGCGACGTCGGTCGGAGCTTGTTCTCCGCGTCCTTCACGCCGGTTCGGGGTCCGAAGAGGACCTCCCCGCCACCGGCGACGTAGTCGGTCAGCCGGTCGGCGAGGTCCTCGGTGACGAGGTGGAGCGCGGGCGCGACGACGGCGGCGTATCCGGAGAGGTCGGCGCTCGGCGGGACCACGTCCACCTGGACGCCGCGACCGCGGACGGCGCCGTAGAACGCCTCTTGGAGCGCCCAGTAGTCGAACTCCGGGGCGTGGGGCTGCGCGTCGAGTGCCCACAGGGAGTCGTAGTCGAAGACGACCGCCACCGGCGCGTCCACGTGGTCGGCGCTGTCGAGCGCCGCGAACTCTTCGCTAGCGCGCGCGGCGTCAGCGTACCCGCGGTCGGGCGAGCCGTCCGCCTTCCGGAGGCCGGCGTGGTACTGCTCTTGCCCCTCGAGACAGCGCCGCCACCTGAAGTAGAGCACCGCGTCGGCCCCGTGAGCGGCGGCGTGGTGGGCCCACAGCCGCATCGCGCCCTCGCCCGGCTGGGGGCAGTGCGGCGGCCAGTTGACGTCGCCCGGCTGCTGTTCCATCACCCAGAACGGCCTGTCGAGCGCGCTCCGGTAGAGGTCGTGGTCCATCCCCACCTGGTCGGGGTCGCCGGCCCGCAGCTGGTCCGGCGACGCCTCCCCGTCGTAGCGGTCCTGAACGAATCCCGTCGGGTAGGAGTCCCAGGCGACGCGGTCGAGGTCCGCGCTCACGTCGTAGGCGTTCAGCGTTGGGAACCGTCCCATGAAGTTGTGAGTAACGAACCAGTTTGGGTCGGCCTCGCGTATCAGGTCGGCCTGGAGGCGGTTGTACTCGACGACCGAGTCGCTGGCGAAGCGCGCGTACGCCAGCAGCCGTGAGGGGTGGTGCTCCGCGGGGGTCGGCCCCGGCGGGTCGACCTCCTCGAACGAGCCGTACTGCTGGCTCCAGAACGCGTTCCCCCACGCCTCGTTGAGCCGGTCGATGTCGCCGTAGCGGTCCGCGAGCCACGTCCGGAACGCCTCGGCGCAGTCGTCGCAGTAACAGCGGACGGTCCGATGACAGCCGAACTCGTTGTCCGTCTGCCAGCCGGCGACGTGCGGCGAGTCGGCGTACCGTTCGGTGACCCGCTCGACGATCCGTGCCGTCTCCTCGCGGTAGGCGGTGGAGTTGAAACAGTAGTGGCGGCGGCTGCCGTGTTGACGGACGGTGCCGTCGGGCTCTTCCTGCCGGATCGACGGCCGCTCGTCGACTAGCCACTTCGGCGGCGTCGCCGTCGGCGTACATAACACCGCCTCCATCCCGTGGTCGCCAACGAGCTCGATCGCCTCGTCGAGCCACCCGAAGTCGAACTCCCCGCGCTCGGGCTCAAGAACTCCCCACGAGAACTCCGCCATCCGCACGTATTCGAGGCCGGCGTCGGCCATCGCGGCGATGTCGCGTTCCCACTCTTCGCTCGGCCAGTGTTCCGGGAAGTAACAGACTCCGGTTCGCATGGCTCACCGTGTCGACCGTGTCACCTAAGCGTTCGGATAGGCGGAGTCGACGGCGGTCGGCCTCCGCCCGACGGGGCGCTCGCGTGGCAGGGTATTTGTGGGGGCACGGAGAGGGTGTGATATGAACGAGGGCAGGGCGCACACCACCGCAGTCACGTACGACCCGACCGACCGCGAGGTCACGGTCGCGGACGACGCCGGCGACCTCCTCGTCGGGAGCCTCCACGCGGCGGCGACCGACGGGGAAGACGGGCGGGTGCGGGTCGCAGCGGTGTCGCTGTCGACGGAGGGCGGCGGCGTGACCGCGACCGTGACCGTCGAGAACGCCGGCGAGGAACCGGTCCGAGTCGGCGACGTGACGTGCGCGTTCGACACCGCGTTCGGCGCTGACGCGCGTGTGTACCGGCACGGGTACCAGTCGTGGACGCCGACGGGGACGCTCTCCGTCGGAGAGCGGTTCCCGATCGAGGACCCCGACAACGCCCCGATGATGAACGACCTCGCGGCGTCGACAGACGACCGGGTCAGCAGCTACCTGACCGGGCTCGTCGAGGGGGATCGCGGCGTCACGGCGGGGTTCCTCGAACACGACCGGTTCTGTACGCGGTTCGAGGTGGCCGACGACGCCGACGGGGTCGCGACGCTGCGCGCGGTGTGTCCGCTGGAGGGGACGCGCTTGGCGCCCGGCGAGCGGACCGAGCTACCGCCGTTGTGGGTTGACGCCGACCGCGACCTGCGGGAGGGACTGGCCGCGCTGGCCGACCGCGTCGGCGAGCGGATGGACGCTCGCGTACCCGAGCGCGCGCCGACCGGGTGGTGTTCGTGGTACCACTACTTCACCGATGTCACCGAGGCGGACGTGCGGGAGAACCTCGCGGAACTCAGAAGGTGGGAGATCCCGGTCGACGTGGTCCAAGTCGACGACGGCTACATGGAGGCGTTCGGTGACTGGCGGTCGATCGCCGACGGGTTCGAGGATATGAGCACCGTTGCGGGTGACATCGCGACCGCGGGGTACCGCCCGGGATTGTGGCTCGCGCCGTTCTACGTGGAGGCCGGCGCTGACCTGTATGCCGACCACCCGGACTGGTTCGTCACGGAGCCGACGGACGGCGCTGGCGACGGTCCGGGAACGCCGGTCGACGGCGGCTTCCGCGCCGGGTCCGAGCTGTACGGGCTCGACACGACGCACCCAGAGGTCCTCGACTGGCTCCGCGAGACCGTCTCGACGGTTGTCGACGAGTGGGGATTCACCTACCTGAAGCTCGACTTCCTCTTCGCGGCGGCACTCCCCGGCGAGCGGCACGACCCCGAGGCCACCCGGATCGAGGCGTATCGGCGGGGCGTGGAAGCGATCGCCGAGGCGGCCGGCGACGACGCGTTCCTCCTCGGCTGCGGCGCGCCGATGGCCCCGAGCGTCGGGCTCTTCGACGCCATGCGGGTCGGCCCGGACACTGACCCGACATGGGAGACGCCGGGGGAGTCGGGGAGTCAGCCGGGGCTGAAAAACGCCGTCCGCAACACACTCACCCGAAACTTTCTCCACCGGCGGTGGTGGCTCAACGACCCCGACTGCCAGCTCGTCCGAGACACGAGCGACCTCACCGCGGCCGAGCGTGAGTCGTTCGCGGCGCTCGTCGCCGCGACCGGCGGCGTGAACGTGTTCTCTGACCGGCTCGCGGAGATCGGTGCGGCCGGCCGCCGGCTTCTCGAACGGACGATCCCGCCCGCGACCGGCGGCGAGGTCGGGCGACTCGACGAGGAGCGGTTCCCGTCGCGAGTCGTCTGCGACCGGCCGGGCGACGGGGCCACGACCGTCGCCCTGTTTAATTGGGCGGACGAGCCGTCGACCGTCAGGTTCGACGCGCGCGAGCACGGGTGGAGGGGGGGACCAGAATCGGACCGGGTCGTCTGGGACGGGCTCTCCGGCTCGGTTGTTGCCGGTCCGGTCGTCGAGCGCGAGCTGCCGCCGCACGGCGCGGCCGTGTTCGCCGTCGTCTCGGCCGAGGACGGCGACCTGCTCGGCGACGCCGCGACGCTCACGGGGGGGTCGGACCGCGCGTCGGGGGCGACCGTTCGAGACGGGGCCCTCACGGCGGCGGTCGACGGGGAGCGCGTGACGTTCGCGCTCGACCGCGAGTGACGACCGCCGCCGATCACCCGTTCTTATAATTGGTCGAGCGTAGCACCGGGTATGAACACGTTCGAGACCTGCTGTGTGGGGTGGCGCCGATGACCGACCTCGTGACCTTCGGCGAGACGATGCTCCGGCTGTCGCCGCCGCGCGGCGACCGGCTCGGGACGACGCGCGAGCTGGCCGTCCAGGCCGGCGGCGCGGAGAGCAACGTCGCGGTCGGCGCGGCGCGGCTCGGCGCCGACGCCGCGTGGCTGTCGAAGCTCCCGGACTCGCCGCTCGGCCGGCGGGTGACGAGCGAGCTCCGAAGTCACGGGGTCAGCCCGGAAGTCGCGTGGGCGGACCCGGACGAGAGTCGGGTCGGGACGTACTACCTCGAACACGGCGGCGCCCCGCGCGGGACGAACGTGATCTACGACCGCGCCGACGCCGCGATCACGACCGTCGAGCCCGACGAGCTCCCCGCGGCGCCGCTCGACGGCGCGGAGTGGTTCCACACGACGGGGATCACGCCGGCGCTGTCGCCGGCCGCCGCGGAGACGACGACCGCGCTGCTGCGCCGCGCGGGCGAGGCGGGCGCCACCCGCTCGTTCGACCTGAACTACCGGTCGAAGCTGTGGGGGCCCGACGAGGCGCGCGACGCGTACGAGACGCTGTTCGAGCACGCCGACACCCTGTTCGTCCCGCACCGGGACGCGCGGGCGGTGCTGGACCGCGACGGCGACGCCGTCGAGGTCGCCCACGGCCTCGCGACCGACCACGCCCTCGACACCGTGGTGGTCACCCGCGGCGACGAGGGGGCGACGGCGCTCACGGGCGGCGACGTGTACGAGCAGACGGTGTTCGAGGCGGAGACGTTCGACGCGATCGGCACCGGCGACGCGTTCGTCGCCGGGTTCGTCGCCGAGCGACTGCGGGGCGGCGATGTCTCCGCGGCCCTGGAGTGGGGGTCGGCGACGGCGGCCGTGAAGCGGACGACCGACGGCGACCTCGCGGTCACGACCCGCGCGGAGGTCGCGTCCGTCATCGACGGCGCCGACCGGATCAGCCGCTGACGCGTCGAGCGTCGCGCGCGCGGCGGTCGGCCCGCACGTTCGGTGGTCCTCGTCCGGATCGGTCGTCTCGGCCGCTCAGCGGTCCTCGTCTGGCTCCGCAGCGAGCGCCTCGTCGCGGAGTTCGCGGCAGCGCTCGCCCGCGACCTCCAGGTCCGGGACGGGCGTCGGCTCCCCGTCGGCGTCGACGGCGACGAACACGAAGTACGACTCCGTGGTGAGCTCGCGCTCCCCGGTCCGCGGCGACTCGCGGTACGCGCGGATCCGCGTCCGGAGGCTCGTCCGCCCGACCGCGTACACGTACGACTCGATGACGCAGGTGTCCCCCTGCGGGACCGGCCGCTTGAAGTCGAGCTCGTTGATCTTGGCCGTGACGCAGGTCTCGCCCGCGGCGCGCATCGCCGACATCGCGCCGATCTCGTCCATCCACTTGACGACGTTCCCCCCGTGGGCCGACGCGTAGTTGTTCGTGTGGGTGGGCTGGACGCGCTGGCGGTTCTCGATGTAGGTCTCGCTGACGCTGGGCATGGATACGGGTGGCACGGCCGAGGGAAAAGCCCGCGCCCCAGCGCGTCGCCGGCTCGCAGTCGCTCGATTTCCGATCGCCGACCGCTCTGCCCGCGGCTCGCACGCTCGCCGCTCTGATTATCGATCCCGGTAATTTCGCCTGTACTCCTAAGTAAGGTGGTTATTACTCTCCGATCATACATGCTGAACGTAATCACCGGGCGGTACGGTCGACGCGTCGGGGCGGCGGTGCTCTCGACCCTCGTCGTCACGCTCGGGTTCGTCGGCCTCTTCGCGGGCCACGTCGCGACGGTCGGGACGCCGGAGGCCGCGACCGCGTCGCTCATGGGGATCGGCGTCGTCCTCACCCTGAACCTGGGCCTGCTGGGGATCGTCATGGTCGGCAACGTCGCCGTCGAGCTCCGGCGGCTGACGCAGACGGCCGAGGCCGTCGGCCGCGGCGAGTTCGACGCGAGCGCCAGCTCCGACCGCGGCGACGAGATCGGGCGACTCTTCGACGCCTTCGACGAGACCCGGCGGTCGCTGCGGGACGCGGTCGCCGAGTCCGAACGCGCGAAGTCGGAGGCGGAGACGGCCCGTGAGGAGGCCGAGGAGCTCTCCGACACGCTGCTCGAACGCGCCGACGAGATCGGCGGCGCGATGGAGCGGGCGGCCGACGGCGACCTCTCCCGACAGCTCTCTGAGGAGAGCGAGGTCGACGCGATCGAGCGCATCACGGCCGCGTACAACGAGATGACCGGCGGGCTCTCGACGACGATCGAGGACATCCAGACGTTCGCGGGCGACGTGGAGGCGACGAGCGAGGAGATGGCCGCCGAGGCCGACGACGTGGCCGCGATGAACGAGGAGGTGGCCGACGAGATGCGAACGCTCGCCGACGAGTTGGACGAGCAGACCGACCGGCTGCGCGAGACGGCCGCCGACACCGACGACTTCTCGGCGACCGTCGAGGAGATCGCCTCCACCACCGACGAGGTGGCCGGCGACGCGAGCGCCGCGGCCGAGCTCGGCGAGGAGGGCGAGCAGCGCGCGACTGAGGCGGTCGAGGCGATCGTCGAGATCGGCGACCTGCTGGCAGAGCTCGACGACCTCGTCGCCGGGCTCGACGACCGGATGGACGGCGTCGCGGAGACGACCGACGTGATCGCCGACATCGCTGAGCAGACCAACATCCTCGCGCTGAACGCCTCCATCGAGGCGTCGCGAGCGGGTGGTGACGGCGACGGCTTCGCGGTCGTCGCCGACGAGGTGAAGGGGCTCGCCGAGGAGACGCGCGAGTCGACGACGGCAATCGAGTCGACGATCGGCGAGGTGACCGACGACGTGTCGGCGGTCGCCGGAGAGATGGACCGGACGATGACGGAACTGGACGACACGACCGCCGCGGTCCGGGCGGCGGGCGAGGCGATCGAGGAACTCACCGGCACCGTCGAGGACGTCGACGTCGCGATGGGGGACATCGCCCGCGCGACCGACGAGGGCGCCGAGGGGATCGAGTCGGTCGCGGCCCGCGTCGAGGAGGTCCACAACTCGGCGACCGACGCGGCCGACCGCGCGCGGACGCTGGCCGAGACCGCCGACGACACCGCCGAGACGGTTGGCGACCTCGCGGAGACGGCGACGGCGCTCGCCGAGCGGACCGCGTCGCTCACCGAGCGGCTCGCCCAGTTCGAGACGCGCGGAGACGCGGCCGACGTCGCGGCCGCGACGACCGCGACGGGGACGGACGCTGGGACGGAGCCCCCGGCGGGCGCCGCCGGCGACGCGGAGGTGAGCGCCGATGATTGAGCCGTCGACGGTGCGGTTCGCCTCGGCGGGGGTCTACGCGGTCTCCGCCGTCGTCCTCCTCGCGCTGGCGCGGCGTAAACCCCCCGAGCTGCGGCGGTACTGCTACCCGTTCGTCGCGGTCGTGGCGCTCGCGGGCGTCGGGATCGGGACGTGGGGCGCCGGGATCGGGGCGTTCTCGGTCGGGAGCGGCACGCTGGAGGCGGGGCAGCTGCTCTCCGACTACGTCGCGTACCCCTTCCTGTGCGGGTTCGCGGCGTTCGTCTCGGGGGCGGGCCGGCGGTACGTCTGGGGGATCGTCGCGCTCACCGTCGCGATGCGGCTCGGCTACGACTTCGCGGAGGTGTTCGAAGGCGCGCTCGCGACGGCGGGCACCCTCGGGATCCTCGTCGGGTACGCGACGCTGCTCGGGTTGTTCTTCGGCCCGATCGCGGGCGCGGCCGCCCGACAGCCGCCCGCCCGGGAGCTGTTTTACAAGAAGACGCGGAACCTCGCGCTGTTCGCGTTCGGCGTCCTGATCGCGTGGGCGATGTTACAGATCGCCGGGCTGTTCGATCAGTTCTCCGCGGCGGTGACCTTGGAGTACCTCGACCTCCTGCTCCGGGTCGGGTTCGCGGGCTTCGTGTTCGCGAACGTGGAGACGCTGGCGGCCGAGGCCGACTCCGAGATCGGCGAGGAGGACGGTGATGCGGGTCGGGGCACGACCGCGACGGTGTCGGTGTCGAGCGCGGACTGAGTCGGCGTAATCGGACTTTTTACGCAGCCGGGAAACCCGTAGACGGGTTGCCGTCGCGTGATTCAGTTCACACGAGCAGCGCGATCCCGCCCCCGCCGACGATCGCGAGCGCGCCGAGGGCGAAACACACCGTCGCGAAGGGGACGCGCTCGACGACGCGCATGAGCGCGTCGATCGTCAGGTAGCCGACGACGCCGCTCACGCCGAGCGCGACCGCCGCGGGCACCGGCGCGATCCCCGGCAGGCCGCCCGCGCTCGTGACGGTGAGCGCGGCCGCGCCGACGCTTGCGGGAATCGACAGCAGAAAGGAGAGCCGAAACGCGGTCGGGGGGTCGTAGCTGCGGAACAGCAGCGTGCTCGCGGTCACGCCCGACCGGGAGATGCCGGGAAGGATGGCGAACCCCTGCGCGGCGCCGACGAGGACCGAGTCGACGAGCGAGGGCGTCTCGCGGCCGCCCATGCTCACCGTGTCCGAGGCCCGCTGGAGCAGGCCGGTGACCACGAGGAGGACGCCGATCGCGGCGACGAAGACGCCGCCCGTGAGTTCGCTGACGAGGTCGACGGCGAGGACGTATAACGGAATCCCGACGAGCCCGGTGAAAAGTGACGCCACGACGACGTACGTCGCGATCGCGTGGTCCGCGTCGTACGCCGTCGCGGGGCGCCACCCGGGGATCGCCCTGAGGATGGTCGCGATCTCCGCGCGGTAGTACGGCGCGGCCGACAGCGTCGTCCCCAGCTGGAGGAATAAGGCGAGCTGGACGGCCACCGCGGGGTCGGTGCCGACGAGCGTGAGCACGAGCGAGAGGTTCCCCTGACTCGAGACGGGGAGCCACTCGACGACCCCCTGAACGATCCCGGCGAGTATCGCAACGAGCAGCTCCGTGGTGGTCACTACCCGAATCGGGCGCGGGCAGTCACTTAAGCGACCCCGTTTGGCCTAGCGGCCGGAGCGGGTCCGCCCGTCGACCGACGAGTCCGGCTCGGACGGTTCCGTCCCGTCGGGGTCGCCCGCGTTCGCGTCCTCGTCCATCGAGCGGTGCTCCCGTCCGGTCTCAGTCGCGTTCGCGTCGGCGGTCGCTCCCTCCGGCGGCTCCGGGGGTTCGAGCGCGGCGACGAGGAGCTCGACCGGACGCGTCTCGCGCAGCGCCGCCCAGCTCCGGCGCTCGCGGGTGGCGAGCACGCCGGCGGCGACGAGGCCGCCCGCAACGACGAGGCGAGTCGTCCCGAGCGTTCCGGCCGCGACGCTCGCCAGTCCGAGGGCGAGGCCCGCCGCGAGGAGCGCCAGCCCGACGGCGACCGCCGGCGCCGCCAACGTCTGCCGCACGCCGGCCCGGACCGCGGCCGCCAGGCGAGAGTCGTCGAGCGCGGGGAGGAGCCGGTCGAGGACCGCATCGAGGAGGCGAATGAACGGGCCGACCGTCCACGTCTCCCGGAGATCGATCACGATCACATCCGGGTCCGGCTCCGCGGTGAGCCAGCGGTACAGGTACGAGTCGCGCACGGCGTCGGCGGTGCGCCGCGATAGGCGACCGAGACGCGACTCGCGGGCCGCCCGCCGTACGCCTCCGGCCAGCGTACCCGCCTCCGTCTCGTCACTCATCTGAATCGATCTTCGGGTGGGCGCTCATGTGTGTTGCGACTGTGGCGGACTTGGACGTGGTTACCGCCCCACGGTGACGACCGTCGCCTCCACAGTAACCGTGCCGAGATCGAGCGCCACGGTCGACCCCTGCCGGATCTGGTCGCCCTTGAACGCGAGGCCGCTCGGCATCTCTCGGAGCTGGAGGTCCGCGGTGATCGTCACCTCGCGGTTCACCGGGTGGTCCACGACGTTGACGCTGCCGTTCTCGCCGGTGGTGATGATGAGCGACGGCTCCGTCTCCACGCCGGTGACGCGAGCGACGGTGGTGTCGCCGGTCCGCTCGACCATCCCCGGTTCGATGGCGTCCGCGAAGTCCTCGCGAACCTCCTCCATCCGGAGCGTCACGGTCCGGGTCGTTGTCGCGTCCATGTCGATATCGTGGCTGACCTGTTCGATTCGCGCGTCGAGTGTGTACTCATTTGTGGGAAGTGTTACGCTCTGTCCTCGCCTGACTGGACTGCCGCCGAACCGGAGCCGGTCCTGCTGGCGGTGCCCGGCGAGCGTCGCTTCAACGAACAGCTGTCGTTGGGTCGATCGGTTGGTCGTGTAGGTGGTGACGTTGTTGATGCGGGCCACGGTGCGGTCGCTGAGGCGAATCTCGTCACCCGGGGTCACCGCCTGCGCGGTGCCCGCATCGACTTGACTCGAGAGCAACACGCGCTGTTGTTCGGTAGCCAATGCGTCGCTGTCGCCGACGTCACGAATCTGGCCGTTGACCTGATAGCGGTCGGTCGTGATATCGAGCGTCCGTCCGAGTCGTGGTGGGGCCCCTGCGTACGTGAGACTTCCTTGCTCGTTGCGTTCGCCTTCAAGCGCTACGCGGAGGACGACGCGAGTCTGACCGTCCTGTGGCGTGAGATGAACGTCTGTTATCCGGAGTGTTGATGTGCTATCGGAGTCGTAGGCATCACCCTCCTCGATAGCGTCGACAACGTACGGCGAGACGGTGCCAACGTCGAGCGTCGCGTACGTGGTGTCCGTCTCCGGTGGCGGCGCTGGGTCGTCGGTGAGCACGAACGCGGCGCCTGCGACGACGACGGCGGCGATCAGCAGCACGACGAGCGCGTCGATGACGTTAACGCGGCCGAACAGCCGTCCCTCGTCGTCGATCAACTCCATGGAGGTCCCTCCGAGCGCGGCATTACCAACGACGACCGGCGCGCGCGTAAAAAGCGTATTCGTTCGGCGTGCGCTCAACTGCGCGGATCCGTACCCTTTTGCCGGCGCCCACAGAGGAGCGTGGTACGATGAGTCGGCTCCGACTCCCGCTCGTGCCGCGGTGGCTCCGCCTCGCCGGCGTCGTCGCGGTCGCGTCGACGATCCTCTACTACTCGGTGTTCACGCCGCCAGGAAGCGGCGTGATACGGACCGGTCCCCTCGGCGTGTTCCCGTACGGCACGTGGCTCCACGGGCTGGCGTACGCCGGACTCGCGGTGACGCTCGCGTACGCGTTTCAGGACTCGCCGTGGCGCGACCGAACCGTGTTGGGTGTCGTGTTCCTGCTCGCCGTCGGCTACGGCGGGAGTATCGAGCTGCTCCAGTCGACGCTCGACGCGCGCACGGCCGACTTCGGCGACCTGCTCACCAACGCGGTCGGGGCCGCCGTCGCGGCCGTGTGCTGGCGCGTACTGACGCGCAGGGTTCGGTTCTATCGGATGCGGCGGGTTGGCGAGATCGAGGCGCCGGTCCAGTGAGCATGGTCCAGTTCAACCGAACGCGAGTCTCCCTCCGCGTCGCGCTCGGCTGTTGCTGCCTACTCGCGTGTCTTGGCGGCGCGTACCTCGGGCTACCCGCCTACGAGACGTCGATCGATGCGCAGGCACCCACCGAGGAGGCGATGGCGGCGTCGCTCGACGCGTACTCGCCGAGCGAGATCGAGCCGATCGAGTTCGCGGCCCTGTCTCCGGAAGAACAGGCCGCAGTCAGGGGGGCGGTCAACTCGGCAGACCGCATCTACTCGGACCGCGGGCCGTCGGATGAGGGTACTCGGTTCGCGTACCGCAACGACGTGACGAACCACTACTTCGTCGGGTACGAGGGGTCGATCTACCTCGTCCGCGTCGTCATCGATATCGGCTATCCCCTCTTGGCCGGGTCGCTCGCCGCTGGCGGCGTCGGGGCGCTCCTCGTCGCGAGCGGCCTATGGCGTCGTCGGTCCGAGTGATCGCTACCAGGTGAGTCCCTCGTAGGTGAGTCCGTCGCGCCGTTCGATGATCCGCCGGCCGTCGACGACGATCGGGGCGTCCATCGCGTCGAACTCCGCGTCGAGCGCGGCGAACTCGTCCCAGTCGGTACAGACGACGCACGCGCTCGCGCCGTCGAGCGCGGCCGCCGCCGAGTCGGCGTACTCCACGTCCGGGAAGTGCGCGCGCATGTTCTCCGTCGCCACCGGATCGTACGCGACCACGGTCGCACCGCGCGCTTGTAGCCCCTTGATGACGGGGATCGCTCGGGAGTTCCGGACGTCGTCGGTGCCCGACTTAAACGAGAGCCCGAGGACGGCGACGCGCTCGCCGCGCACGTCGACGTGGTCGTCGAGCAGCGCGAGCAGCCGATCCGGCTGCCCGTCGTTCACGCGCACGGCCGCCTCGAGCAACTCGGGGTCGTAGCCGGTATCCTTCGCGGCCGCAATTATAGCATTCGTGTCCTTCGGGAAGCAGTTGTGAACGACTAGTCCGTCGGTCGTCACGAACGTATGGTCCTCGGCGACTTCCAGCGAGTAAACGTCCGTCGTCGTCTCCTCGACGGTGACATCGCGAACCGGAACTGAGGTAAATCCGCCGTCCGCCGTGTGCCCCGTCGGTGCGATGTCCCGATCATACGCGTCGAGCCGATCGTCGATCCGGTCTTGCTCTTCGGGCAGGAACAGCTCCTTCAGCGCCGCGATCTGGCGTTTCGAACTCACACGCAGGAAGTGGGCCGGCCGCGTCGACTTCGCCGACTGCGAGGTCTTGTAGCTCGGGACGATGCCGAGACTGTGGAGTAGCAGAGTCATCCCGTCGATCAACTCCTCGCTAACGGAGCCATAGTCGTAGACAACGGCGTTCGAGTGATTGGTGTACTCGATATGCCCGTCACCGCGGAACAGTCCCGAAAGCAACGCCACGCGTTCGTCGGCCGTCGCTTGGAACGCGTCGTCGGGGATCGCCGCGGAGTAGGAGCCGGTACCACAGCCGAGCCACTCGAGGAACGCGGCGAAAACCCGGCTGGAGACGCTGATCGCCGTCGTAGTCTCCTGTTGCCTTGTTTGATACCGAATCCCCAGATCCTCGTAGTACGACTCAACATCGCTGACGTACTCCGGTTCATCGCTTGGATGGAAACTCAACTGAATCCGTCTTCTGGTGGTCGACCCGTGTCCAGAGGTGTCGTCGTTGATGTGGCCCTCACTGAGATAGTACCCGATGAACCGCCAGAACTGCTCGTCTGCGCGGAGTATGGCTGGCACGTACGTCTGCCCACCGTCCCGCGTCGTGTAGAGAGACAGGTCTTCCCTGTCGACCGGTAACTCCTCCTCGTAGGTGAGGAACACGTCGAGCGGCAGGTAGTTATCTCGAACGAGATCGGAGAGCTTGTGATAGTCGAACTGACGGTTGTACGCGCGAAGCACCTCGTACACCTCGTCTTTGTTCGCCTCCAACGGCGTCGACGGTTTCAGATACACCCGATCGTTCTCGAAGTCGGGCGACTCGGCAACGATCTCGATGAGGTCAAACTCCGAAACGGGATCGCTCGGGAGATCGGCCAACACCGGCACGGAATCTCCCGCTTCGAGCTCCGCAGCCGGCTTGACCGCGGTATCGTTCCCCTTTAGCGTAATCATCGGATGGTCGTGCGTGACGGTCACCCGTTTGTTCATTTTCGTCCGGATCGTGTGTAGCGGACCGTCGTATCGGCGGCGCGTCGCCACCTTGACGGGCTTGAACGCGAACTCGCCCTGTTCCGACCGACTGAGTACCGAAACGTCGTCGACGGTCCCGTCGGAAACGTACTCGTCGAAGAACTCGCCGAGCGTGAGATGTCTCGTACCTGTCTCGTCTTTCGCTAGAACACGCTGATCGCCCGTCAGACAACTTCCCCCCCACCCTAAGCCGGAGCGGAGGAAGCGCTCGCCGATGCGGTCGTCGAGGCCGACCGCGTCGGCCACCTCGTAGGCGTCGACGCCGAACTGCTTGCAGACGTTCCCGATGTCGTTGATGAGGCTGACCTTGCTCGCGAGGAACGCGTTGTTGGCGTACTTGATCATCTCGGCCTCGGCGATCCCCGTCTCGACGACCGCGGCGTCGGTGGCGTCGAGGAGCGGTTCGAACACCCCACGAAGGGCGTCGAGCGCGACCGCGTCGTCGGGCCGCGTGCCGAACACGACCTTGTCGGGCGACTGGAAGTCCGCGACGGCCGTCCCCTCGCGGAGGAACTCTGGGTTCATCGCCACATGGAGGTCGTCGCCGAACTCCTTCCCCGAGGCTTCGACGAGGATCGGGGCGAGTGTCTCCCCGGTGGTCGTCGGGACGACGGTGCTTTTCGTCACGACGACGTGGTCGCCGTCCTTCGTCCGGAGGGCGTCGCCGAGCGCCTCGGCGCCCGCCTCGATGATCGACGTGTCGATGCTCCCGTCGTCGTTCGCGGGGGTCGGCAGCGCGAGGAACGTGAGGTCGGTGTCGCGGACGGCGGCGTAGTCGGTCGTCGCCGTGAGCGTGCCGCCGCCGTGTTCCGCGAGGAGGTCGTCGAGACCCGGTTCGTGGATCGGCGCGCGGCCGTCGTTGATCGCCGCGACGATCTCCTCGTCGATGTCGACGTTCACCACCTCGTGGCCCATGTCGGCGAAGCAGGCCGCGACGGTCGTCCCCACGTAGCCGCTGCCGACGATGCTCACGCGCATTAGATGGGGGTTCGGGGACGGGCGTTTTAGGGTTTGGCACCGCGTCGGGCTCGTCGACATCCTCGATGCTGGTGTCGGATTCTGCGATCTCGTCGCCGGCGAGGCTCCACTTGGCTTTGTCGCGGTCCTCGGGGTAGTCGACGTCGAAACAGCCAACCAACTCCGTGCGAGCCTCAGCCGGACAGAAGACCTCACAGATGAACGCGACCGTCGACAAGCGGCCCGTGAGTGGGACCACCTCGAGACGCGCCGGCGCCTCGTCGAAGACGTACTCCGCCTCCACGACCGCTTCCCCGGCGAACGACGCTCCGCGTCCGCCTGAGTATCGGAGCGGAAACCCAGCCCTCTCTTGAACCTCTCTCGGATATGTTCGGCTTCTATCTCCAAACCTATGTTCTTTCGTCCACACCTTTATTTCTATGGAGATGACAACATAGGGTGACGGATGGCGTCCTACACCACCATCGAAGATTGGAAGGATGTCGAAGATGGCTACGTCGTTGATGTGACCATCCGGCAGACGGAGGCGGCAAAATACCCGAGTGGATGGGACTACGGCCTACACCTCGGAGAGGTTGGCGGCGACACCATCCTTCGCTACGATAACGCCCACGAACGGACGAAGGGTCACGAACGCCACACAAGAGATGATGACGAAACCATTCCGTTTCCGGGAATGCTGGCCCTGTATGACCGCTTCAAGCGGGACGTCGAAGAGCTGACCCCCGTTTCGTGGGACTGGCCGGAGTAGGACGCTTCCAAGAGAGACACACCATGCCCACGCTCAAAATCACCGTCGGCAAACGCGATCGCCTCGACCAGCGTACGCGCAGCCGTATCAAGGCCGCCCAAGAGGATGAAGACCTCGACGACGCTCAGCCAGTACTCAACTTCGGCTCGTACGCTGAACTCAACCGCCTCCTTAGTCCGAAGAACTTGGAGCTACTGGAGGCAATCTTCGAACACGAACCCGAAAGCATTCGTGAAACTGCGGGCCTGGTGGATCGAGACTACAAGCAAGTACACCACAATCTCTCCGAACTCGAAGATATCGGCGTCATCGAGTTCGAAGGCGGCGGCACAGGACAAGCGAAGAAGCCGCTGCTGGCTTACGACGGTCTCGAGATAGATATCCCCTTCGCGAGTTCGAACGGGAACGTCGGCACAGCAGCACCGTGAACGAGAGACTTTCGTAGCGCTTTCACGATACCGCTCGTCCTCGGCGCCCTACGCGTCGGACTCGACGACCGCGTCGGCGTCAGCGTCGTCACCGTCCGCGTCGGCGTCGTCGCCCCGGAGCCGGCGCTCGGCCTCGTCGCGGTCCTCGGGGTAGCCGACGTCGACGCGCCAGCCGTTGAGGCCGACGGCGTCGATGATGTGACCCGACTGGATGAGCAGATTCACGGCGTCGCCGACCTCGTACTCGTCGCGGTTCGAGGACAGACGCGGTGGACCGAGAGCCGCCGTGTATCACATTTAATTTGAACTACCTCAAATTATTTCTACGTAGGGACTATATCAGCGGTCATGAGCGACGAACCGGACCGGAGCTGGACTAACGGTCTGTCGGCGGCCGATCGCGTCGGAGCGGTCGCCCTCACGGTCGGGAAACCCCGAACAGCCAATTGGATAGCCGAAGAAGCCGAGGTCGCCCACGAGACGGCGACGAAGTACCTCACACGACTGGTCGACGACGGTACACTGCGATCGGACACGCGCGGTCAGCAGACGACGTACGAGCCGGATCCGGTGGGTCAGTATCTCGCCGAGATGCGCGAACTCTACGAGGAACACTCGCCCGACGAACTCGCTGCGAGCCTCGAAGACATAAACGAGCAGATCCGCACGTGGAAGACGAAATACGACGTCGAAACGGCCAATCAGCTCCGTGCGAGCCTCGGCCGGACAGACGACGTCACAGACGAACGCAATCGTCGACAAGCGGCCCGCGAGTGGGATCACCTCGAGACGCGCCGGCGTCTCGTCGAAGACGCACTCCGCCTCTACGACCGCTTCCCCGGTGAACGCCGCTCCGCGTCCGCATGAACCGCGGTGCGGAAAATCCGGCCCTCTACCGGACGCTCAAGGACGTCTTGGAGCGACAAGCGGAGGTCACCTCCGTCCGCTTCGAACCGGACGCGATCCAGAAGCGGTACCTCGCCGCTGCGATCGACTCACAGCGGGTCGTCCCGCCGACCGGCTCCGAGTCACCGCAGCTCGAGGTCCACTGGAAGCTCACGCCGCCCCATGACGAGTTCAGGATCGACTACGCCGATCCGAACGCGGAGTTCCACTGCGGCTGGCATCAAGACGACGACCACGACGACCTCGGCGCAGCGCATTTCCAGTACCAGACAGCTTCGATGGAAACTCCGGCGTATGAAGCGGTCGTGTTCGAAGCGGCGTCTCCTCCGAAACTCCTCTGGGAGTGCTGTGAGGACCTCTTCAACAACGTCATTCCCGACTACACGGGAGAACTGTAGTACGGGAACTGTCCCGATCCTACGGCTATGCTCCGTGAGATTCTCCAGCGGATGGCAACAAAGACCGCGTTAATGGCGTCGCGATAGCTCTCGTTCTCGTCGCCCTACGCGTCGGACTCGACGACTGCGTCCGCGTCCGCCTCGTCACCGTCCGCGTCGGCGTCGTCGCCCTGGAGCCGGCGCTCGGCCTCGTCGCGGTCCTCGGGGTAGCCCACGTCGATGCGCCAGCCGTCGAGGCCGATGGCGTCGATGGTGCGGCCCGACTGGATGAGCAGATCCACGGCGTCGCTGATCTCGTACTCGTCGCGGTTCGAGGGCTGGACGAGGTGGCAGGCGTGGAAGATCGCGGGCGTGAACGTGTAGAAGCCGGTCATCACGAGGTTGCTCGGCGGGTCCTCGGGCTTCTCGACGACGTCCGTGATCTCGCCGTACTGGTTGGTGTCGCAGACGCCGTAGCGGGAGGCCTCCTTCCAGGGGACCTCCTCGACGAGGAAGGCGGCGTCCGCGCGCTCCTCGCGCTGGCGACGGACGACGTCCTTGAGGTTCGCCTGGAAGATGTTGTCGCCGAGGATGAGCATGAAGTCGTCGTCGACGTGTTCCTCGACCGTGAGGAGCGCGTGGGCGAGTCCCTTCTGCTCGCGCTGGTGCGTGTAGGTGATCGGGACGCCCTCGTAGGCGTCGCCGTAGTGGTCGATGATTACCTCCTTCATGTAGCCGACGACGACGATGAGCTCGTCGGCGCCGAGCTCGATCAGCTGATCGAAGCAGTGGGTGATGAGGGGTTTGCCGTCGACCTCGACCATCCCCTTCGGTTTGTCGTCCGTGAGCGGGCGGAGGCGCGTGCCCTTGCCGGCCGCGAGTACGACTGCTTGCATGATTCGAGGATTCTGGTCAGGCAATCATAAGGATTCTGCCTTTCCGAGTCGGCTGGTCGCACTGTCCACACGACTTGTAGTGTGTGACTGGCGCCGATGGAGTTGATGCTGTACTGGAACTTATGTACTCTACAAAAAGTATTTGTCATAGGTCTCGGCACACGCTATCATGAATCTCCGAACGTTGGTCGGAAAGCCACACACTCGGTGAGACGGTCCGTGCGACCGCCCTTCCGGGGCCGTAGCGGGCTGTACTCCGGTGTGTGCCAACCCATGGACGACGATGAACTCATCCGTCGAGAACTGCGCAGCGCTCGTGAAGAACTTGTCCGCAAACGCGCACGACAGTCGGACGACCTGCCGGCATCGACGAGTCAGCTTCCGTTGATGCCGGAGCGGGACGACGCGTTCCTCCGTCTCGCTCTGATGAGCGTCGAAGACCTCGAAACGCACATCGATCGGCTCGAACGCGATCTCGCCGACTTGGAAGCCGGTATCGATCGCCCGGACGCAGAGATTGAATAAGCACGTCGAACGCGTATGAATCTCACTGAAAATACAATCTACCGCCACGACGAACTCGGAGAAGTACTCGTGCTCGGTGTCCACCACATCTTCGAAACGTACGATCCGGACTCGGCGGACGGCCGTCTTCGATCGAGAGTCGTCCGCTACACTGCGGAGTGGGACGATTATGGTCCGATGCCCTCCAGTGTCCGTACCACGCCGGTCGATGAGTTTCGGACGGTCGTTGGCGACACCGTTCGAACGTGGGAGGGCGTTGAGTGGTCAACGAATGATCCACTCGATTGAACGGCAAAGAAACTATGTGTGTGTAGATTCTACACATAGTGTGATGGCTGAGGAAAAAACACGCGTCGATTTTAACGCCCCGAAGTCCCTCGTTGAGCGCGCCGATAGCGCGATTGAAATCCTCGACATCTCTCGTACCCGTCTCATCATCGACGCACTTGAAGACGAACTCGAAGAGCTTGTAAACGACGAGGAGTTCCAGCGACGGCTGAGCGACGCCTACTACGACGGCCGGGTCGATTACGACACCGTCGAAGCAATTCTGGGCCGTGAGGAGGCACTGCGATTGAAACTCCTCGGAGAGTCGATCGATCGGACGCCCGCTATACCCACACTCGAGGATGGGCTCCCGAGTGACGATGCCTTCTACGACGGCGAGATTTCCGAATGGACGGATTCAAATTCGGCTGATTCTGATGACGAGTCGCGTGCCTGATAATGTCGGAGCACGCCGTTGCCGTCGTCGATACGAATGTACTGTTGAATCTCGCCACGCCGGTCGTTGACGGGCGGCCGAAGGCTCCCTCTGGCGGGGACCCACTCAAAACACTCCTCACCGGGTACGACGTCCACGTACCAGCGAGTGTTCTCGGCGAGGTCACCCATGCCACGGGAGATGATGACCTCCTAGCTGCTGCCGCGGATCTCATCCTCCAAGCTGCCCATCATATAACAACACACGATGTCGACAACCGGGCCGACGAGCCGATCGACTATGGGCTTGATCAGGGAGAGGCCGAAGGTGTCTGGCTGGCCAACGAGTTGGAGGTAGAACTCTTCATCACGGACGAATTCAACACTACCAACTACCTTTTCATTAATCTCGCACTTGACGACCGGAACACACTCTTCACGACACCACACATGCTCTGTATCCTCGCAACTCACAAGATCCTGCCCATAGAATACGTCGACGCTGTGCTCAGCTACTACGTCGAAACCAAAGGCTGGGATACACAATATGTGGCGCAATTGCGCCAAGAGTATCTCCACGGTTGATTTCTTCGAGTACGACCTGTGTTTCGGGCTGAGCCACAACAGCCCCACCGTCGATAGCGGGTTCGTGACTGCGTTTGAGGACTTGACAGACATCCGCAACCGAACGGGTGCGTCGTGGGGTCACAAGTGGGCGTTCCGAACCCTGTACGAGCAGGTAGAATACAAAGCCGAAGCGGTCGGCATCTCGGTGAAGCAAGTCGGGTCGGCGTACACGTCACAGCGGTGTGCCGAGTGTGGATTCACAGCTGAGGAGAATCGCACGACTCGGATCGGCTTCCGGTGCGTGAAGTGTGAGTCGGAAGCCAACGCGGACTACAATGCGGCGAAGAACATCGGGATGCGGTACGTCCGTCGAGGCCAACAGTCGTCTCGACGGACGGGAAACAGTCAGCTTGCCCTCAAGTCTGGAACAGTGACGCCGAGTGACGGATTCACCGCCCACCCGGACGGGTTCGAGGCCGAGTTCACGGACAAGCCCCATCACCAGAAGTCACAGACTTCTGGTTAGCAGCCAGAACTCGAAGAGTTCTGACGACACCCTCCACGAGCGAACCCGTCAGAGTGAGCGAAGTAGGGTGGGGTAGTTGACTGATCGGACCGCGAACTAGATTCGTCAAAATAGTGCCTATAGTTACCACACCCTGACTAATTTTAATACAGTTCCCACAATAATCTGTAACAGACGTCCAAAATAAACCTCGTAAACGGAGAATCCCGCAACATGGTCGATACTCGCTTCAAACCGCGGCGTGCTTGCTCTTGTTTAGCCGCGGGTCGCGTGTTCAGCGAGTACCTACAAGACCAGCGTGCGGAGAGACCGGACGAGAATCGTCGAGCCTGCGTCACCATCGAACACGAGAGCGCGACGCACTCCGGCGATCTCCGGACACTCTCACCCGCATAACCTGGCTCCCACGCGGACTACCCGTCAGGGGCTGGGGAACACGGGAGTGCCGCCTGCTTTCGCCTAGTACTCTCTTAGCTCACAGCGTCACGCGAGTACGGCGACTGAAGCTCGTGGCAGTTTGGTCTGCGTTCGTTCCTGACAATGGAACGAACGAGCGATTCCGTACGCGCTGAGCGTACGAGGAGTCCCTAGCACACACCCCCCGCAGCGTTAGCTGCGGCTACGTCAAGCCCCGGAGTCTCCGCTGGCGAGGGACGCCGGACTTTGAATCCGGAAGTCGCCGGTTCGATTCCGGCCGGGGCGACATGCCGACGTGGTGTAATCCGGCGATCATACGGTCCTGTCACGGCCGTGATCCGGGTTCAAATCCCGGCGTCGGCGTGGACGCGTGGACAAACCACGTGGGGATACCCATCGAGGTAGGCAGCCCGTTGGTGCGATCAGCTGGATCGTTCCGACGATGCTGGGCCCAGCAGGGTCTGCAACCTACATGAGCCGGTGTGGTATTCCCGGGAACCTCCCGAAGTACGCCCCCGCGATGAGACGCGCAACCACGACTACTCGGTCGCGGTTGCGCAGTTGGAAACAGTCGTACAGATAGATAACTAACTGCCGAACGCTCGGCAGTCCCGTGAGCCGATGGTCCAGCGGACGACGAACTGTGCCTTGGGCGCACAGGACCGAGGTTCGAATCCTCGTCGGCTCAGTGTGCCGTGACTGGGGAATGGTGACCCCACTGGCCTGCTACGCCAGCCCCGGCGACGGGTTCCCGGTTCGAATCCGGGACACGGCGTGATGC
Source organism: Halorubrum ezzemoulense DSM 17463 (assembly GCF_002114285.1). Lineage (GTDB taxonomy): Archaea > Halobacteriota > Halobacteria > Halobacteriales > Haloferacaceae > Halorubrum > Halorubrum ezzemoulense. The sequence goes on along the minus strand of NZ_NEDJ01000026.1, from coordinate 6,410 downwards.
CAACGAATGTCTGCCCTGACTGCGAAGAAGAAGCGTTCCGCCACGTTCCACTCGGTGAGACAACGTCCATCGACACGATTGGAAGTGTGAGAATCTGCGTCACCGAGGACGGCGCGTACTTCCACGGAACGAGGTAACCGTCATCCATCCCTGCTGTGACTGGGTGCTGATGAACACATTCGCCTCGGTAGTAAAGCTCAGAAGCTGAGTAATGCGCGTCTTCCGGTGTCCTGGTGAGAAACGCGAGGCGGGCTCATCGGAGCAAGTTCTGACGGAGATGGTGAGACATGCGGATAGGCGACCGCGCTCGGTTTGAAACCGAGAGCCAGGAGGCTTCGGAGTTCGACTCTCCGTCTCACCGTTGGCGGGGTTTCCCTAGCTTGGTCAAGGGACTGCGTTGGAACCGCAGCGTCCGCAAGTACACGAGTGTTCAAATCGCTCTCCCGCCGCTGCGTGCCAAAGTGATTCGCAGAGTCGCCGGCGATTCTCGAATTGCGCCGCCATGCCAGAGTGGTCAAACGGACACGGTCGAGACCCGTGTGGTTAGTCCTTCCCAGGTTCGAATCCTGGTGGCGGCATCCGGCCATCGTGCCTGGAGACAATTCTCGCTTCACCGTTACGTCGCCGTACTCAAGTGGTCAACGAGAAGCGGCTCAGACCCGCTGGCGTAGGTCCTTCCGAGGTTCGAATCCTCGCGGCGACATTTTCTCCCTGTGGTCTAACGGCTACGATGCCTCCCTGTAGAGGAGGAGACGCACGTTCGAGTCGTGCCGGGGAGACTACGGGACGGTGGAAGAGCCTGGCATTCACACACTCTCGCCGAATTTTCACCGGAGATCCGGTGCGACGGTGAGAGTTCCTTCATCTCACTTGTAACGAGAACACGCAGGTTCGAATCCTGCCCGTCCCACTGACCGATGACCCGTTCCAGGAGAGGCCCACCCGCTCCAGTGGAGTAGCGGCCAAACTCACGGCCCTCTCACGGCCGAGCCCCCGGTTCGAATCCGGGCTGGAGCATTCTCCAACAGTCCGAGACCTCTCACTTCCAGCCGGCGAGACTGAGGGACGGACAGCTGTGGAGAACTGAGAGATGCCCATGGGTGAGTTCCGAATTGTGGTGCTGCAGGATAGGATAATGGCAGTCCACGGGGCTCATATTCCCGAGGTCCAGGTTCGACTCCTGGTCCCGCAATAGAGGACAATAATGGGACTATTCGATACAGTCGAACTCTACGACGACGTCCACCTACCGGAGTACCCCGAAGGGATGACTCCTGCCGAGGACGTCGACTGGCAGACGAAATGTATCGACCGACCGACTATGACCACATTTCGGATTACGGCAGATGGTCATCTCTTAGAAGAGGAGTGGCACACCGAAGCGGTCCCGCCGGAAGACAGACCATACGCGAGCCGTGACGACGTCGACGAGGACGATTTTCGCTACATGGCCGGCAGTCTAAATCGAGTCCACGACGGCTGGATCGAACGAGACGACTACCACGGCCGTTTCGAGCTCACACACTCCGTCGAGGATCTCGATACACTTGTCACGTATCAAGTGACGTTCACGCACGGGCAACTCGAGGGCTTCGAACGCCTGCAATAATCCGTGCGTGTCCGCCGCACCTCAGCGCTTGATATCGTCCCTACCGCGCTCCCGGAGTCTCCGTTGGCGAGAGACGCCAGTTTTTCAAACTGGAGGCCAGGGGTTCGATTCCCCTCGGGAGCACTCGGGGGCTGGCCCTGACAGCGTTTTCCGTGTCTGACATAGCGGGCATCCACGGATCCGTGACGCTGTCACGGCCGGCTTTCCCCAAGCGTGTGGTCGTCGAGGTGGTGCGTTTCTTCGCCCGCAAAGCACACCAACGGGAGTCATAGCCCGTCGCACCACCGGTTGCCCGACTGCACGTGGCGACCGTCGAGTCGGGGCGTTGCTTCGCCAGGAACTCGCAGGTTCAAATCCTGTCGGTGGCACCGTCCATCGATAACATCCCGGACAAAGAGAGCACGAGGGTGCTCTCGACACCGGTCCCGCCCCGACAGTGTTCCGGTCGCCATCACTCATCTCGTGGCCGTCGAGTTGGAGTCATCCTTCGCCTCAGGAGCCGGAAGTCCGGGTTCGAATCCCGGCGGTGGAATCTCACTGTTCCACCGTGGTGTAAAGGTAGCACGCTGTTCCGGCTCCAGCGGTTTCCCGGCCACGTCTTTGTCTCCGTAGCTCAGTCCGGACAGAGCACCGGCCTTCGAAGCCGAGTGTCGCACGTTCGAATCGTGCCGGAGACGTTCGCTGCTCGCAGCACGTGTGAGCAGCACCGGTATCGGAGTCGCCTGTTGCGGCTCCGCGTGATAGCATGGAATTCAACACGCCAAAACAAACGGTCGCGGAGGCGACGCGAACCACCAACTACGAGGGTGGGGAAGCGTTCGAGCCTGCCGACCCACGACTCGCACTGTACAAGCGCACGATCAACCAACTGCTGGAGGACTCGTTCTACGAAACCGATGACGAGCAGCTCGCTGCTGTCGTCCGGCGATTTGACGCCGCGGCAGACGAGGATCCGGAGTTCGTCCTGAAGCTCGCCGCGTACGCGCGCCAAGAACTCTCCCTGCGGGACATCCCACAGGTCTTGCTCGTGCTGGCAGCCAACGACGACCGATTCAAGGACGACTCCCCCGAATCACTCACCCGAGAGTGGGCCCCGGCGATCATCCAGCGGATGGACGAGACGGCGACCAGCCTCGCTATCCACGACCAACTCTTCGGCGGGACTGCCCCGTGGCCGCTTCGACGCGGGATCGAAGACGCACTGGTGGAGATGGCCGACGCCTACACCCTGGGCAAGTACGAACTGTCGCGGCGTGAGGTGACGCTGTATGACGTATTCAACCGCGTCCACCCCACGCCCGTCGACACCGACCAAGAGGTGCTGTTCGAGCGATTCATGCGCGGCGATCTCGACGACTATCCCGACGTCGACCCGTTGCCGTCGCCGAACACCTGGGAGACGGTTATCTCCGAGCGCGGCAACACCCAAGCCGCGTGGGAGACGCTCATCGAGGACGACACGTACTCACTGCCGATCTTCGCGTCGATCCGGAACCTCCGGAACATGCTTGAAGCCGGCGTTGACGAGGACACCATCGTGGACCACCTTGACTTGGACGCAGTCCGGTACGCGCCGCTGTACCCGTTCCGGTACTACCAGGCGTACACCGCGCTCCAGAATGCTGACGTCCAAGCACCAGCGGTCGAGCGGTGGCTGGAAAAGGCGATCGACGTCGCTGTCGAGACGGTACCCGATGGACTCGGAGATACATTCGTCGCCGTGGACCTCTCAGGGTCGATGGACATGGCGCTATCCACGAACAGCACGCTCCGCCTGAAAGAGATCGGCGCGTTATTCGGGGCGATCCTGGCCGATCAAGGTGCCGAGGTCGGCGGGTTCGGCGACGATTTCCAGACCGTTCCGATGTACGTCGACACGCCAGTACTACAGCGCCAAGATGCGGTGCTGGCCATCGACGAGGATGTCGGGAACTCGACGAACGGCTGGAAGGCACTGGAGTATCTCCGCGACCGTGAAGAACCCGTTGAGCGCGTCGTCGTCTTCACTGACATGCAGATCTGGGACAGCACGCCATTCACGGCACGCGATACCCAGACGGTCAAGGCAGCGTTCGATGCATATCAGAACGAGGTCTCCACGGACACCGCGCTGTATCTCGTCGATCTTGCATCCTACGGCGACCTCGTGACCCCGGAAGGCTACGAGAACGTCTACAACGTCTCCGGGTGGTCAGAGACCGTCCTCTCGTTCATCAAACACGCCGAGAATCCGAAGCAGGTTATCGATGAAATCGAGGCCTTCGAGTCTACATAGCGTTGTCCTCTCATCTTTTTCCGTCAAGCGCGAGTAGTGTAATTCGGTATCACGTGGTCGTGCCACGACCGAGACGGGCGTTCACGGCTCCTATAGAGCCGTGAGCTTGGAGGAGGTTTCCTCCTCCGGCGTTCGAATCGCCCCTCGCGCACTCGGAGCGCCGCTCGTGAGTCAGATAGCCCGAGTGACGCTCTTCAATAGAGGTGACACTATGGCAATCACTAGTGACAACGATCCCGAGCCGACGACGACTGCTGTCGTCACGATCCGCATCCCATGTGACACAGACAGCGATCTCGTCACCAACGCTGAAGAGCGCCTCTCGCGAGCCGAGGATATCGATACCGTCACGATTGACGATCTACACGGTATCGCTCCGAAGCTTTCGGCAACGACCATCACCGTCGGCATCACCATTCGTTGGACCACGACAATGACCGATGCGCAGGTGAGGAGGCGGCTCGCCGAGGTCCCCGGTCTTGAATCGATCAAGCGTATCGGATGAACTGATCTAGACACCGCTATTTATGAGGTCACCTGCTGACGAACATCTATGGGCGGTATCGAGCTCCGGAATGGAACACTCGTCGTCGAACGCGAGCCGAACCGGCTAGACGAGTTGGCGATCAGATTCTCCGAAATTCTCGATCAGTTCGACATCAAGCACGTCTACATCGCGGGCTATGTCTCTATCCTCGCTGGGCGAGCGCGCTCTACCGAAGACGTTGACGTCCTCATCGAACGAATCGACGAGGAGACTGCAGACGAACTCGCAGAGACGCTTGACGAGAAGGGGTTCTGGGGCCCGGCAATGCCGCTCACTTCGATGTGTGAGATGCTCGATAACGGCGACAACATCTGGGTTGCCCCGGAAGACCAGATTACGCCGCATCTCGAAGTGAAGTTCGCGCGTGACGAGTTCGACCGCGCATCCCTCCAAAACGCGATCACAGCCAGGATCGGTGATGAGGCGATTTCGATTGGACCGTTAGAACTCCAGATCGCATACAAGCTCCACCTCAGCGCACAGAAAGATATTGAGGACGCGGTTCACCTCTACACGCTCTTCGAGAAAAGTCTTAGTGTGCCCCGTCTCGAAAAGTGGGTAACGCGACTCGATGTCGAAGACGAATATGAGCGACTCAAACGCGCCTGAGCACCTCGACGCGAAGCACGAGCGAAACCGTGAGCACCGCATCGAGGGCATCAAGCGCTGGGTCGAGTACATCAAATCAGAGCCACCAGAGACGTGGGGACCACAGCAGAACGCGGTCGTCAACGACCAACTCGATGCGGCCCAAAGCGTACAGACCTCGGCGACACATCAGCAACACGTGAAGGATGTAGCGGCCGAAATCCGCGAAGCAAGCGACAAGCCCGACGGTGATTCAGAGTAGACCGGTGTTTACAGAACCGCCTGAATAGTGGACTTACTTCGCTGAAGAACTTGATCTTGAGCGGAGTGAACACGTCCGTGAGGGCGGCCAGTTGGTCGCCGAGCTTCGCGACTGATCAAAACGTTTCCCTGAAATATCACTCAACAAGCCCTTCTTCCAGTACGTGATCGGCATCGACTCCGTTGTCAGTATGCCTAGTGCGTCGATCCACCTCGGCCGAACGACGGTATCCTGTGTTGGTTCAACTATTCTCCTGTATCCATTGTGCTATCTGTTGGCTATACGTCTCGTATACAGAGAGGCCGGTCTGGAGGTTTCGTATACCTCGTCGTACTCAACGTGCCCGTACTCGTGTACAAGCACATTTCGAAAGCCGATCGCGGCGACGAGCGTCCCAGCCGCCTCTTCGTCGATCACACCCTCACGGTTAAGTACTCGAATTGCGCCTTTTGATGTCGTCCCGTCAAATTCGAACTCGCGTGAGGCGACGTGTTGAGCGAGGTCAGCACACGCCTGAATCGCGTTTTCGAACATTCGTTCGACGGCACGTTGCTCTGTTGTACTTGAGAGGAATTCTTGGCGAGGCAGTGTCTCTTGTTTTGTTTTGAGCTCACTGTAGTACTGCTCGATCTGTTCGAGCTTGACCGCAACGACGCGTTCGTCAACCACGCAATCCATCCTCCGCTATCCGATCGATGACTGTCCGCTGGTGCCGGCGAAGCGTCTCACGTTGCTCGTCAAATTCCGCCTCCATATCTGTCTTGAACTGCTCGAATGCCCGTTTATCGCCACAGAGCAGGTCGCCATTTACCGCGTCGTGTGCGACATCTAGCGGGAGCGAGTCAATATCGGAAACGTCGATGAATGGGAACTCCTCGTGTTGGAGCTCACCAGAGAGTACACACCGCTTTTTGAACCGGTCCCGTTCAGAACAGTCTGTTGTGAACTTGACAGCGATATCAAAATCTGATGAATGTGTAGCTGTTCCCGAAAGCTGTGATCGGCCGTGTTGAATCGCTGTAAGGCGGAGAGATTCACTGTTTGACGAAGCGTTTGATGTTATAGACGACACACATCAGCGCGATTTCGCGGAACTCACGGAACCATGACCGCGCTCGCACGGCGAAGC
>NZ_NEDJ01000025.1 GCF_002114285.1 Halorubrum ezzemoulense DSM 17463 | reverse complement strand
TAGGGTTCGTCGGCAGCGTCGGATGTGGATAATAGACAGGCCCGGCTCTTGTACCTTAACCGGACCTGTTACAACGGCCTCTACCGCGAGAACGCCGACGGCGGGTTCAACGTCCCGATCGGTCGGTACGCCGACCCCGACTGGGTCCAGCGCGACCGGATCCGGCGCGCGAGCGACCTGCTCGCCGACGTCGAGGTCCGGCAGGGCGACTTCGCGTACGTCCTCGACGCCGCCGAGCCGGGCGACCTCGTCTACTTCGATCCCCCCTACGAGCCGATGAGCGCGACCGCGAACTTCAACGAGTACAGCGCGTCCGGGTTCGACCGCGAGGACCAGCGGCGCCTGCTCGACGTGGCCGCCGACCTCGACGACGCCGGCGTGTGGGTCGTGCTCTCGAACAGCGGCGTGATGTACGACGCCTACGTCGACGCGGGGTTCCGCGTCGACCGCGAGGACGCAACCCGCGCGATTAACAGCGACGCCGAGAGCCGCGGCGCCGTCGACGAGATCGTCGCGACCAACGTCCCGCCGGCCGAGCGTTGCGAGGCCGGCCAGCGAGAGCTCTCAAGATACTGAGAACGGCGCGACCGATTCCCCTGACTCCGCCACGCGTCCGCTCCGACTCCGAGCCCCCTACGCGCCCGGCCGGACCCAGAGCGCGACGAACCCCCACGCGACCGTCGTCGTCGCCGCCATCGCGACCATCGTCGCCACCGCGGGCAGCGGCTCCTCGCGCCGCGTGAACTGTCGGTAGCCGGGGACGAGCCCGACGAGCGGGAGCAGCGTCGCCGCGGCCACGACCGGCGGGAGCGCTCGCCCGACGAGGGCGACGGTCGCGACGGCCGCCGTCGCGCCCCCGAGCGCGTACGCGGCCCGGAGCCGCCGGGGCGACCAGCGCGTCGCGAGCGTCCGCTTCCCGACCGCGGCGTCCGCCCGGCGGTCGGGCCACGTCGTCTCCAGGAGGTTCACGAACACCGTGGCGCCGAACGGAAGCGTCGCGAGCGCGGCGGCGGCGGTGACCTCCCCGGCGACGACCGCGAACCCGTACAGCGGGAGCGCGACGCCGCCGAGGAGCGCGTTCGCTGGCGCGCCCAGCCCGTTCCACGCGAGCCGGAGCGGACCGACGGAGTACTGCCAGCCGACGACGAGGATTCCCGCGAGGAGGGCGGCCGCTGTCGGCGGCAGGAGCGCCGCCTCGGCGAGCCCGGTCGCCTCGCTCGCGACCCCGAGGCCGGTCAGGGTCACGCCGAGCCCACCGGCGGCGACCGCACCGCGCAGCGCGATCCTCCGCGGGAGGTCGGTCTCGACCAGCGCGCCGCTCCCGCCCGAGAACGGGGTGCGGTCGGTGAGCGCGTCCGTTTCGACGTCGGCGTATTCGTTAGCGTAGTGGACGCTCGCGGCGACCGGTATCAGCGCCGCGAGCCCGAGTCCGAGCCGCGCTGCGCCCCCCGTCTCGCCGTACCCCCGGCCGTACGCCATCACGACGCCGAGCGCGTACACTAAGCCGATCAGCGCGACCTGCGACGGCCGCGAGAGCCGCCAGAGGGCGGCCGGGACGCGCCGGTCCATCGGTCAGTCGTCGCCCAGCCCGCGGACCTCGGCCAGCAGGTCGTCGATCTCGGGGCGGTCGGCGGGCATCCGACCCTCGTACGCGTACGCGACGACCGGTTCGCCGCCGCGAGCGTCGAGAATCATCGCCACCGGCATCCGCCCGACGAGGTCGTGGAGCGAGCCGAGGACCCCGAACCGCACGGGCTGGTCGTACGCGTCGCTCACGTCGGTCTCGGGGTCGGCGAGCAGCGGGAACGGGAGGTCGTACGAGTCCTGCCACGACCGCGCTCGGCCCACCGGCTCGGGGAGCACGGAGACGACCGTCGCGTTCAGTGCCTCGAACTCGTCGTACCGGTCGGCGATCGCTTGGACCTGCTTCCGGCAGTTCCCGCAGTGGTAGTCGCGCTGGAACAGGAGGACGATCGCGTCGGTGTCGGGGTCCGCGGCCGCGGCCGACAGTGAAAATCGGTCGGGACCCGCTCCCGCGTTCGGCAACTCGAAGTCGGGGACCGCCTCGGCGGACGTCCGAGTGTCGCTCATGGCGCCCGCTACGCGCTCTCGCCGCATAAACGGGGAGTCGGTGTGGCGCACCGCGCGCGGAACCGGGCCAAATATAGGTCAATGACACTCGTTCACGCAGTATGACCGAACGGAGCGGGACCGCCGGCTCGCCCGTCGAAGCTGCGAGCGGCGCGGCCGCGGAGCCCGCTCCGGTCGACGCCGCGCGGGAGTTCCTCCGGGCCGTCCGAACGGACGGCGACGTCGACGCGGCCCGACGACGGCTCGACGCGCTGCCGCCGGCCGCGCTGGACGCCCTCGACGCCGCGGAGCAGCTGGCGTTCTGGATCAACGTCTACAACGCCGCCACCGGGGACGCCCTCCTCGACGACCCGACGCGGCTGTCGAACCGGCGCCGCTTCTTCGCCGCGTCCGTCGTCTCCGTCGCCGGCGCCGACCTGAGCCTCGACGAGATCGAACACGGAATCTTACGCCGCTCGAAGTGGAAGTACGGGCTGGGATACCTGCCGGACCCGTTCCCCTCGGCGTTCGTCCGCCGGCACCGCGTCGCCGATCTCGACCCGCGGATCCACTTCGCGGTCAACTGCGGCGCCACCGCCTGTCCGGCCGTCTTCGCCTACGACCCGGCGACCGTCGACGAGGCGCTCGACCACGCCGCCGAGACGTACCTGCGAGGCGAGACGGTCGTCGCGGACGGCACCGCCCGCGTCCCGCGGCTCATGCTGTGGTACCGCGGGGACTTCGGCGGGAGGAGCGGGATCCGAGAGCGGCTCCGGCGGTACGGGGTGATCGACGCGGACGCGAGGCCCAAGATCCGCTACCGCGAGTACGACTGGACGCCGTCGCTGGAGCCGTTCCGCGGCGGGGAGTGACTCTCGCTCACTCGCGGCCGCCGAGGCCGTTGGGGCGGGCTTTTTGACCTCCCCCGCCGACGACCCGGGTATGACCGATCTCGACATCGACCTCGTCCTCGTGCCCGTCGACGGCAGCGAGGAGTCTCACGAGGCGGTCGATTACGCCATCGCACTCGCGGCGGAGTACGACGCGAGCGTCCACGCGCTGTACGTCCTCGACGAGGAGGTCGTCCGCGCCATCGACCACGGCGTGGTCGACGAGAGCGAGGTGGCCGACGACTCCGAGGCGTTCACCGACTCCGTCGCCCGCCGCGCGGAGACGGCCGGGGTCCCCCACAGCAACTCGATCGCCTACGGCTTCTCCACGTCGGTGAAGACCGTCCACCCGGGAAGCGTCGTCCTCGACACCGCGGAGGAGTTGGAGTCGGACTTCATCGTGGTCCCGCGCGAGCCGGTCTCCGGCGACCCCGGCGAGGTGCTGGGGAAGGCGGCGGAGTATGTCCTCCTGTACGCGAGCCAGCCCGTGCTGTCCGTCTGATGGTCGGCGGCCTCCTCCCGGCCGGCACGACCCTGCCGCCCCTCCCGCACCTCCTCGCCGTCCTGCTCGCGACCGGCGGGGTCGTCGCCGCGCTTCGCCGCCGCCGCCCCGCCGTCACCGGTCGCCGGGTGCTCGCGCTCGCGCCGTGGATGGCGCTCGGCTCCGCCGCGCACGTCCTCTACGTCGTCGACGCGCTCCCGCCCCTGATCGCGCCGCTTGCGGGCTCGCCGACCGTCTACCTCACCGTCGGGTCGCTGGCGGGCGCGGCGTGGCTCGCCGCCGACGCCGCCCGTCCCGAACGGGTCGGGGGCACGCTCGCGACCACCGGCGTCGCCCTCCTCGTCCCCGTCGTCGCGGCCGCGGTCGGGGCCGGACTCTCCCCCGTCGGCGCGCGCTGGTCGGCCGTCGCGCTCGGGCTCACCGTTCCGATCGCCGGGGGCGCTTGGCTCGGGCTGACCCGCTTCCGGCCGGAGGTCGCGGTCACCGGCGGCGTCGGCGCGCTCGCCGTGTTCGGGCACGCGCTCGACGGCGTCTCGACCGCGGTCGGGACGACGCAGCTCGGCTTCGGCGAGCGCACGCCGGTGTCGCGGATCCTCTTAGAGATCGGCGGACTGCCCTCGCTTCCGGTGATCGGCGACGGGTGGCTGTTCCTCCTCGTGAAGCTCGCGGTCGCGAGCGCCGTGGTCTGGCTGTTCGCCGCATACGTCCGGGAGACTCCGGGAGAGGGCTACCTCCTCCTCGGGTTCGTCGCCGCGATGGGGCTCGGCCCCGCGGCGCACAACCTGCTGTTGTTCTCCGTCGCCGCCTGACCGGGGGCTGCGGGTCGTAACGCCTCACCATACGGCGAGCGCGAACACGACCGCGACGCTCGCCAGCATGACGGCTTGGACGAACGCGCTGGCGAGGACGCCGACGGCCGCGTACGCCGCCTGCCGGGCGGCCGCCTCGGGGTCGTCACCGTTCCCGTAGAGGGCGACGACGAAGACGGTCCCGGCCAGCCCGACGACGAGTCCGATCGGTCCCAGCGGGATCAGCAACGCGATGCCGACCAGCGTCCCGGCAACGACGGTCCGGGTCGACGCGCCGCCGAGCCGCCCGGAGACCATGCCGGACAGCAGGTCGACGGCGGAGGCGAGCAGCGAGACGGCGACGAGCGCGACCAGGACGGCGAGCCCCGGCTCGGCGAAGCCGGTGGTGTACGCATAAGCGAGGACGGTCAGCGCCGCGAGGACGCCGCTGGGCACGAACGGAGCGAAGGCGCTGGCCGTCCAGACGACGAGCAGCGCGATCGCAAGTCCGGCCGCGGGAGAGACCATACGAGGCAGACGCGTCGCGCGTTCAAAAACGCGTCTACCGTCGCACCGTCTCGGGTCCCGTCACTTCGGGACGTACACGAGGGGTTCGTACCGGTGGGCGGCGTATGGCTCGGCGTCGTCGGCCAGCGAGAACACGCTCTGCGGCCACGCCCCCAACACCTCGTGGATGCGTTCGTACGAAAGCAAGTTCTCGCCCGCGAGAACGAGTTCGAACCGATCGGTGAAGCGCTCGGGGTCCCACACGGCGTCCTCGCCGAGGTGTTCGTGCGGCGCTTCCGCGATCCGGTTGTAATGGGCCCGCGCGAGCCGGTTGTGGTAGTTGAAGACGAGACACCCACCGGGTTCCACCGCGCCGTAGAGGCGTTCTATCGCCCGTGCGATGTCCGCCACGTAACACAGCGTGAACAGACAGGAGACCACGTCGAACCGGCGGTCAGGGTCGAACTCCGGAAGGACCGCCCGCTCGAAGGCGACCTCGCGGTCGGCTTCGCGTGCGCGTTCGCGGTTCGCCGCGAGGACCGCCTCGGCGGCGTCGTACCCGACGACGGTCGTGTCCGGGTAGCGCTCCGCGACCTCGAACGCGAGGTCGCCGGGCCCGCATCCGACATCGGCGTACGCGTCCGGGCCGTCGCGGAAATTGGCGTCCAGAAACTCGACGAACGGCTCCGCGACGAGGTCCGCGCTCGGCCCCGTGTCCTCGCGCACCGCCTCATCGGCTCCGTCCCAGTACTCGCCCCAGTCGATAGTCCCCGCGTATTGGGTCTCGGTCATCGTTTCGTGGAAGTGATATTTTTGGCGTTCCCTGACCTTTCGGTCGGTTGTTTCGGCCTCAGTCCGAGAATAGAAAAGGAATCGACGAGCAAAAAACTTACCAAAAATATTTACTTTACTGTTTGATTACTATTTCGAGACGGAGAGAATTATATTTTGGGGTCCCGTAGCCGCGTTCCGTCGGACTCGTCCGTAGAACCCGTCGAAACCACTGTCCGACCACGCGTCGACGCCCGTTCGAACGAGGGCGACCCTCTCCGAACAGTTACAGCCCGCTCGGGCAGTGTTCTGGCCCGATCCGCGTGGCCCGCAGGAGTGTGCGTAAACCCGTTCTGACGCCGTCGATGCCGGTCCGGTTCGACGCCGTCAGTCCTCTTCCTCGACGACTTCCGGGTCCTCGATGGCCGACTGGAGGGAGTCGAGCCCGTTGACCCACTCGGAGACGAGGCCGTACTCCAAGTCCTCGACGAGTTCGATGTCGAGCGTCTCGCCGTCGATGACGCGCGTCCCGGCCTGAACGACGTAGCCGAGCGCGGCGTCGAGGTCGTCGCCCTCCTCGGCCTCGGCGGCCGCGCGGACGAACTCGCTCACGTCGCCGTCGACGACGCCGCCGACGAGATACTCCTCGGCCGCGTAGAAGACGGGGACGAGCGAGGTCTGGACGCCGTCGATCAGCATCACCTTGTCCTCGTCGTCGAACTCGACGTCAGCGAGGACGATGTCGCGGATGTCGCGGACCTCCTCGACGGCGCGGTCCTCGTCGATGCGGTCCTCGTCGAACGCGGCCAGCACCTTCACCACGGCGATCGCGGCGTCGTCCTGAAGGTTCAGGAGGAGCCGCGCGGAGTCCTCGTTCTCGGGGTCGATCTCCTCTTCGGCCAGCCTGTCGAGCCAGTTCTGCCAGCGTTCGTCGGTATAGAACGTTTCAACGGCGTCGTCGTCGGTCATGTCCCGTACGTCGCCCGGCCAACTCAAATGCCTTTCCTATCGATCGCCGCCCGAGAGACCGTCTCACTCGCGTGAATCCTCGGATTCAGGACTCGCGTTCCAGCGTCGCTTCGGTGTCGATCCCGTACACGGCCCGGGGAGTCTCGACGTGCGCCCGGCGGACCGCCTCGTCGTGTCCCGCCTCCAGCAGCCAGCGCACCCGGCGCGGGACGGTCTTCGGCCCGAGGACCATGCCCGGACGGTCCGGGTCGTCGACGAAGTCGGTCTCCATCAGGAACGGCTCGCCCGCCTCGGCCGCGCGCTCCAGGCGATCCTTGTCGCTCATCACGCTCGGCGTGACGCCGGCGAGTTCGCCCGCTGCGTAGTGTTTGACGACGCGTGACGGGTCCAGCCCCGACTCCTCGGCGACTGCGGCGAGGTCGGTCAGGTCCTCCGTGGCCTCGGTGTGGAGCTGGACCGCGCAGTCGACCTCCGCGCCGAGTTCGAACGCCCGCCGCGTGACCGCGTTCGACGCCTCCCAGACCGCGTCGCTCACGTCGTAGTGTGGGCGGCCGGACTTCAACGCGAGCGCGTCGCCCTCCGCGACGTACTCGCTCGCGACCTCCAACCCGCCCCGCATGAGGTCGCGGGCCGCCTCGGGGGAGAAGGCGCGCTCGTCGACGAGCCGGCTGGTCAGCCCGGGGTGGACGCCGAGGACGGGCCACGCGCGCCCTGGTAAGACCTCCGTCGCGGCCGCGACCGTCTCCAGCGTCTCCTCGAAGACGGCCCGGAAGTCGTCCGGTTCGTCCGGCTCGACGCCCAGCAGCCACGAGGGCTTGTTCACCACGAGCAGGTGGGTGCCGCCGAGCCGGACGAACTCCTCGACGGCCTCGATCCCGCGGCCGTGTCGGGGGTCGAGGTGGAGGTGGTCGTCCAACACCGGCGTGCCGAGGTCCTCGCTCATGGGCGACCGTTCGGCCGCGCGCGATTAGAAGGATCGGTCCGCGGCGGTCGGGGGCACGGGGGCCGAGAGGGCGACGGACTCGCCGCGCCCGCTCAGTCAGCGCGGTTCGCCGCGAACTTCCCGTCGGGCCGGGGGACGGTCACGGCGGGGAGCTCGGCCTCGATGGCCTCGCGCCGCCCCTCGAACTCCCCGGGCAACACCAGCCGCTTGCCGAGCGCGTCGAGCGGCTCGTCGCTCGCGTAGCCGGGGTCGGCGGTGGCGAGCTCGAAGAGGACGCCCGCGAACTCCCGGAAGTAGACCGAGCGGAACCAGTGGCGGTCGATCTGCTGAGTTGGGCGCAGCCCCATCGACGCGACCGCGTCGCGCATCCCGGACTGGTCGGCGTCGGTCGGTGTCTGGAACGCGACGTGGTGGACCGTGCCGCGGCCGGAGCTCACCTGTCGGTCCGTCTCGACGACGTCGACGTACTTCCCGACCGGGCCGCCAGCCGCGAAGCGAGTCCGCTCGTTCCCGGCCGCGTCGTCCGCCTCCGTCTCGGCCGCCGTCAGCCCCATCGTTCGGAGGAGCCGTTCGGTCCGCTCGGCGTCGCCGAGCCACAGCGTCACGGAGTGGAACCCGCGGATCGCGGCCGACTCGGGGACGAACGCGGTCCACGCCGTCGTCGGATCGTCGTCGGGAACCTCGACCGCGACCAGCTCGACGGGGAGCCCGTCGGGGTCGCGGAAGGGGAGGACCGCCTCGCCGAACCGCTCCTCGCGGGCGTCGTAGTCGACGCCGCGCTCGTCGAACCGGTCCTCCCAGTAGTCGAGGCTCCCCTCGGGCACCCGGAACGCGGTGCGCGAGACCTGACCGGCGCCGACCTCGCCCTCCGGGAGCTCCGTCCACGGGAAGAAGGTCATGCTGGTGCCGGGCGTCCCCTCCGCGTCGCCGTAGAAGAAGTGGTACGTCCCGGGGTCGTCCTGATTGATCGAGCGCTTCACGAGCCGGAGGCCGAGCGTCTCGGCCCAGAAGTCGAGGTTCCGCTGCGGGTCGCCGGCCACGCAAGTTACGTGGTGGATTCCGGGCGTCGGCGCGGGGCCGTCGCCGGTTTCGCCGTCTGTCGAGTCGGGTCCGTCGGTCATGTTACCCCGTAGGTCCCGGACCGACTTGAATCGGCGCGGACACGGATGTTACCGGGTCCCGGCGGCGGTGAGCCGGCGGGGCGACCGGTCACCGAGCCAGCGCCATCGCCCGCTCGATCCGCTCTCTGAGCGCCTCGAGCCGGTCGCCCACGGCGCCGACCGCCGCCAACACCGGATACGTGACGTCGAGGTCCTGGTAGCAGTACCCCGGGAGGTCGAGGTCGCCGTTGAGCGCGAGCCGGCGCGTGTGCTCGGCGAGCACGCGCTGGCGGCGCGCGGCGATCCGGTCGCAGTCGTCGCGGAGCGCCGCGGTCCGGGTCCGGCAGGCGTCGAGCGCGCCGAACCCGGCCGCCGCGTCGTTCCCCTCGTCGCCGAGTTCATCGTCGATCGCCGCGATCTCGGACCGGATCGGGTCGAGGCGGGACGCCGCGCGATCGATCGACTCCAGCTCCGACTCCACGGCGTCGAGGAACGCCTCGCGCTCCTGGACCGCGGTCTCGGCGGCGCTCAGCACCGACCGCTTGTACTCCTCGCGGAAGCAGTCCGTCCGGGTGAGCGCGTACGCCAGCTCGGGGCCGAACTCCTCGGCGACGCTCCGCTCGTAGGTGTCGTCGTACTCCTCGGCGTAGTGCGGGACCGACATCACCGTGGCGCGATACGCGTCCCTGACCGTAACGAGCCGAGAGCCGGGGGCCGCGGCCGCGTCGCCGCGACCGCCCGCCCCGTCGCCGACCGCACTGCGCATCGCGTCGGCGACGCCGGCGAACCCGCCGGGCGCGGAGGCGTCCGCGGGACCGGTGCCCCCACTCTCGCCCGGAATCGACGACACGCGGCTCCGGAACGCCCGGAACGCCTCGCGCTCATCGACGACCCGGCGCCGCTCGACGCGGAGCGCGGCCCGCGCCGCCCGGATCGGATCGCTCCCCTCGTCCGCGTGAATCGCTGCCATGTGTCGCGGCACGGCGACACCTCCCGTAAACGCTTATATGAGACGTATCCGCCACACCGGACGGCTCCGGAGGGGTATATAGCTCTCGGGCCGGGGACAGCGACTTTCCCGCTCCGCCGCCGATCGGCGGCATGGAGAAGGTGGCCCTCGCCGAGGCGTTCGGCTCGTTCGAGGAGACGTGGTCCCCGCGGCTCGCGGGCGAACTCAACGGACAGGCGGTCAAGCTCGCGAAGGCGGACGGCGA
Source organism: Halorubrum ezzemoulense DSM 17463 (assembly GCF_002114285.1). Taxonomy (GTDB): domain Archaea; phylum Halobacteriota; class Halobacteria; order Halobacteriales; family Haloferacaceae; genus Halorubrum; species Halorubrum ezzemoulense. The sequence continues at coordinate 31,291 of NZ_NEDJ01000025.1, read as the reverse complement.
GTTCGTCTGGCACAGCCACGCGGACGCCGACGAGCTGTTCTTCGTTCACTCCGGGCGGCTCCGGATCGAGTTCCGCGAGGCGGACAATGTCGTGCTGGAGGAAGGCGAGCTCACGGTCGTCCCGCGCGGGACGGACCACCGCCCCGTCGCCGAGCCGGAGGCCGAGATCCTGCTGTTCGAACCCACCGAGACGCGCAACACGGGCGACGTCGAGACCGACGAGACCGTGACCGACGTGGAGCGGCTGGACTGAGTCACGAGACGACGGCGCGCGCGAGCGACCCGAACAGGGGGAGCGCCAGTCCCGCGCCGACCGTGAGGTAGACGACCGGACGCATCCCCGGCACCGCGGCGGCCGCGGAACCGAGACCGACCGCGAACGCCGCGAGCGCGACGATACCCGCACCGAGCGCGTACGCGACGCCCCGCCGGACCGTCGGCGAGACGAGCGACGCGAGCGCGCCGGCGGCGATCAGCCCGAGCCAGTGGACCGTCGCGAGCGCGACGCCGACTCCCAGCGCGGCGACGAGCGCGACCGCGTGAGAGCGCGGCTCCGTCCGGACGCGTCCGAAGAGAGGCAAGGAGTCGTCGGGGGCCGGCGCGTCGTTCGGGGACGGCGCGTCGCTCACTGCGACCCCTCCGTCGGGGGCTCGAACCGAACCGCCGGTTCGCCGCCCGCGCCGAGCGGCATCGGGCGCTGGTCGTTACCCAGCCAGCGCCGGAGCTGGTCGTCGTAGTGTTCCGAGAAGTAGTCCCCGGAGTTCCCGCCCGGGAGGACCGCGGTCGCGTCGGTCCCCGGGCGCACCACCATCCGCCAGCTCGACCCGACCGCGGACTCGACGCGGTAGTTCTTCACCGTCGCGGGCGAGCCGTCAGCGGACAGTTCGTCGTAGTTCAAGAACGCCGCCTCGCCGCCGAGGGGGTGGGTCATCGCCCGCGTGGTGTTGTAGTCGCCGTACGTCTCCCAACCCTCCTCGCCGATCTCGTCGAGCGCGTCGCGGAGGGCCGCGGCCGCGAGGTCGCCGCGCGAGCCCCCCTCGAACAGTGGGTCGTCGTCGGGGAGCCGCGCGAGCGTCCAGTCGCTCGGGTAGTAGGACTCGCCGAGGCCGCCGTCGGAGAAGGCGGGCTCGAAGATGCGCTCGCGGAACTTCGGCAGGTACCGGGCGAACAGCAGCGCGGCCCGGGAGTCCCGTCGCATTCGGTAGTTCCACTCGTCGAGGGCGTCCGCGGCGTCGACGAGCGGCGGATCGGGGTCGTCGCGGTCGCGGACCGCGGCGACCAGTTCGGGGACGAGTTCCGGGCTGCGCCCGTCGCGCACGTCGTTCTGGAGGGCGCGGTGGAAGTCGGGGTCGGTCGACCCCTCCCCCCCGTCGATCGTCCCCTCGAGACGGTCGGCGATCCGGGCGCCGCGGTACGGGGTCGCGTAGTCGACGCCGACGTAGTGGATCGGGTCGTCGATCGGGCGCTGGTTGGCGGTCGACAGCGCGTCGGGGTCGATCGCGTGCGGCTTCTCCGCGAAGGGGACGAACCCCTCCCACGACGACTCACCGAACGGCTCGAACCCCGCCCACTCCCCCTCGCCGGCGGAGCCGTCGAACACCCGGTCGCCGTCGACGACCTCGCCGTCGGTGCGGCGGATCGGGAGTTTCCCGGTCGCGAAGTAGAGCGTGCGGCCGTCGGCGTCGGCGTACACGAGGTTCTGCGTGGGGAGATCGAAGTTGCGCGTCGCGTCGAGCAGGTCGTCGATCCCCTCGCTGCGTCCGTACGCCTCGATGGCGACGGTGGTGCGCGTCGCGGTGTGGCCGGTCCACGCGACGCCGACCGTCTGATCCTCGCGTTCGATCAGGGGGCCGTGGACGGTTCGGCGCACCCGGACCTCCCGGTCCTCGCCCCCGGCGACCGGGATCGTCTCGCGCTCGTCGACTTCGAAGGGGCGCCACTCCCCGTCGTACTCGTAGCGGTCGCCCGCCTCGTCGATATCGTACCGGTAGCAGTCCAGCACGTCGGCGCCGAGGTTGGTGAACGACCACGTGCCGCGGTCGTTCGCGCCCGCGATGACGAACGGGACGCCCGAGAACGTCGCGCCCCGCACCGACCGCTCGGGGGTGTCGACCGACTGCTCGTACCACAGCGGGGGCGCCTGAAGCGAGAGGTGCGGGTCGTACGCGACGATCGGGCTCCCGCTCGCGGCGTGCTCTCCGGAGACGACCCAGCTGTTCGAGCCGACCCCCGTCGGCGACTCGAAGCCGGAGAGCCAGTCGGTCAGTTCGGGGTCGACGGGGTCGGCGCCGCCCCCAACGTTCGAGGTCGCCTCTAGGTTCGGCGCGCGCTCACCCGCCCCGCGAAGGCTCTCGGCGCCCGTCCCCTCGGAGAGCCGCGTCTCGGTCCCGTCGAGGATCGGGTCGTCGTGGTCGTACCGCGTCGGAAACAGCGTCTCGGCGCGCTCGGATCCGAGGCGGTCGGCGACGAGCGCGCGCCGTAGTTCGGCGAAGCTCCCCGTGAGCGTCCACGAGATCTGCTTTTCCATCAGCATCGAGTCGACGGGGGTCCACGGCTCGGGCTCGTAGCCGATCAGCTCGAACTCCAGCGGGAGCGGTAGGTCCTCAATCGCGGCGTTGACGCCGTCTGCGAACGCCTCGACGAGGGGCCCGGCGCGCGTCTCGGCGACCGCGTCCCACGTGGCCGCGGCGGCGTCGGCGAACCCCATCGCGACGTTGAACTCGTCGCTGTCGAGCGTCGCCTCCCCGATCACCTCCGAGAGCCGGCCGCGCATCACCCGCCGCTGGAGATCCATCGCGAACAGCCGGTCGAACGCCTGACAGTAGCCGACCGCGAAGTACGCCGCGGGCTCCTCGTCCGCCTCGATCTGCGGGACGCCGAACTCGTCGCGGGCGACCGTCGCCGCCCCGTGCGGGCTCTCGACGGTCTCCGGGAGGGACCGGTCGGCGGCGTCCCACGCCTCGCCCGACAGCGGGGCGAACGAGTCGAGGAGGTCGGCCGCGTCGCTCGCCGCCAGTCCGGCGCTGCCGGCCGCGAGGACGCTCGCGAGGACCGCGCGGCGCGTGGTGTCGCGTGTCACCTCACGACCGATGACCCGATTCCTCATTATAATTTGGATCGGATCGGGGAGGTTCACGTATCCGAGCGTGAGCAGTACACGACGGCGAAGCCGTCAGTACGCGCGGACTCCAGTCTGCGCGCTCTCGGACACGCGTAAAAAAAAAAGCCGCGGCGGCGCTACTCCTCGGCGGCGGGCTCTTCGACCTCCTGTTCTTCGGCTTCCTCTTCCTCTTCGGAGCGGGCGGCCACGAGGGCCCCGCTGGCGACGCTGTACATCGGCTCGTCCGGCGAGTGGACGCCGCTGATGGAGAACGGGATGTTCGCGTCTTCGAGGTGGTCGGCGAACAGATCTTCGAAGCCGTTGGGGCTCGAGGTCCCGCCCGTGACGACGACCGGAACGTCGAGGCCCTCCTCGATGTCCTCCTCGTCGACCTCGCTGGTGATGTTCTCTATCACGTAGTCGAGCAGGTTCTCGTAGTAGATGGCGAGCGCCCCCTCGACGCCCCCCACGTCTGTCCGGAAGTCCAGCTCGAAGTCGTCCTCTTTGATGGAGGTCACCTTGTCGACCGGCGTCCCGGTCGCCTGCGCGGTCTGCTCGTCCACCCAGTCGCCGCCGCGGGCGATAGAGAACTTCATGACCGGAACCGCGTAGTACGCCAGACAGACGTTGGTCATCCCCGCGCCGAAGCTGATCCCCAGCCCGGTGAAGTTGTTGTCGGCCAGCTCGGAGTAGATGACCGCCATGCCCTCGTTGATCGGCTCCGGGTCGTACCCCATGTCGCCGAGCATCGACTCCAGCGTTTTCTCGTGATACAGCGTCGAGAGGTCCGAGTCGATGGGGTCAGCCGGACTGGAGTAGTAGAGCCGCTCGTTGTGCCGCGACGGCTCGCCGACGACCTGCTCCGTGATGAGCTTGATCATCGGGATCGCCGAGGACTCGTCGCTCGAGAGGATCCCGTGTTGCATCGGGCGACGGGTCTCTTGGTTGAAGATGTTCGCGAAGTTGAGCGCGTCGTCCCCGACGACGTACACCTGATCGTCTTTTCGGATGTGGAGGACCTCGCTCCGGGAGAGCATCTGCTCGGCCATGTCGCTGTACTCGATCTCGACGAACGAGTTCCGCTGTTGCACGAAGACGGTTTCTGCGCCTTCCTGACGCGCGGAGAGAATATTCATCGTGCCAACGTCAAGTCCCTTGGCCATACGCTAACCTCAAAGCGAATCCACATAAGTTTTCGTAGGAAGACAGGATGCTTAGAACAGCCCGCGGATCCGGTCGATGAGCCCCTCGCCGGTCGCATCGGTCTCCTCCTCCTCGCGCTGCTGTTCGCGGAGCTCCCGGAGCGCGGCCGCCTGGTCGTCGGTCCCCTCGCCGCTCGCGGTCTCGACCTCCCCGCCCTGGAGGCCCTGTAGCTGTGAGACCGCGTCGGAGACGTTGCCGTCGCTGGTCCGGGTCTCGATCCCGGAGTCCGGCAGATTCTCGCTGTCGATGTCGTCGATGGCGCTCGTGTCGAGGTTCAGCCGTCGCGTCTCCGTGCGGCTGACGCCGCCCCAGGAGAGCTCCGCGTCGTCGAGCGCGCTGTCGATGTCGGACCGTACCTGCTCGTCGCTGACGGTCTCCGTCTCCTCCGCGTCCGCCTCGGTCGCCTCGGCCTCGCCCGTCTCGTCGACCGCGCGCTCGACCCGGTGGGCGACGAGGGCCGCGCCGGTCGCGGCGACCACGAGCGCGATACCGACGCTGTAGAGGGCGATGACCTGCGCGCTGTAGTCCGGCGGCACGGTCACGTTCCAGTCCTGCGGGTAGGCCCACACGAAGAGGCCGACCGCGACGAGGTCGATCACCGAGCCCGCGGCGGCGACGTACAGCATCCGCTTGTCGACCGGCAGCAGGACAACGATTCCGAGCAGCAGCGCCGGGAATCCGACCGCGCTGGCGACGCCGGCGACCTCGCGGATCGCGTACGAGGACGACGAGGCCGCCGGCAACGTCGCGCTGTAGAGGAACACCACGACGCTGACGGCACCCGCGACCAGTCCGACGAAGAAGAGGCCGAACCCGGCGTACACGTCGACGGTCCGGTCGGGGTCGCCGATGTATCGTCGGTAGTACCGGAGGAGTTGGTTCGAGTCGGTCGCCTCGCTCATACGGGAGCGTTCCGCCCCGACTGTAATCATTGTTCCCCCCGACCCTAGTCCTTAACAACTCCGCGACTGAGGTTCAACTGATCAACAGTGGAGCCGGACTGTCCACGGTGTGGCGACAGCCTGACCGCGTTCACGCTGGCGGGCGTCGAGGCGCTCGCGTGCGAGGCGTGCGGCTACGTCGGCGTCGAGGCCGATCACTCCGGCGATCGGACGGTCGTCGAGAGCTGGGACGACGCGCTCCGGCGGTTCCACGAGGAGTCCTGACCCATGCCATCGATCGACATCACCGACGACCAACGCGACCGCATCGCCGCGCTGCGCGAAGAGCTCACCGACGCGCACGCCGACAGATACACCTCGGTCACACTGCGCGACACCGTGGCCTCCCTCCTCGACCTCGCCGACGCCGTCGACGACCCCGACCGCCGGGCGGCGGTCGATACCAACCGATCGGAGGCCGACGACGACGACGACGGCGGGTTTCCGCGGGAGCGGCTCGAAGCGCGGCTTCGCGAGCGTAATCGCCGCCACAGCGACGCAAACCCGGACGACCCGATGGACCTGTACAGCATCGCTGCGGAGTACGACGTCTCGGGCCGCAGCAGCATGACCAAGGGAGAGCTCGTGACGGCGATCCTCGACGTCGCCGAACGGCGCTACACGGCCCCGTTCGCGCCGGTCGACGTCGAGTTACCCGACGCCGACCACGACGGTGGCTCCGGAGCAGACACCGACTCCGCCGAGGGCGGTTCCGAAGCGGACCACGACGACGACGACGGTAGTCCCGAAGCGGACCACGACAACGCCGAGGACGGCGGCGACGAGAGCGATACCGCCGCCGAGTCCGACGCCGACGACCAAGCCGGAGACGACGGTCAGCTCAACGCGATGTTGAGCCTGCTCGAAACGCACAGCGACAAGTGGGACTCGGCCGACGGCGACGCCCGCTACGAGGTCGAACTGCCGGACGGGAGCGTCGAGACCGCGCGCACCAAAGACGACGTTCGCGCGGCCCTGTTTAAACACTACTAACGATGGGACTTCTTGACACACTCAGATCGTGGCTCGGCCTCGGCGGCGACGCCGACGGAGACGGGGACCCACACGCGAACGCCGAGGTCGATACCCCGGCCGCCGACGAGACCGACGGCTCGGCCGCCGACGAAACTGGCACCGAGGCCGCAGCGGAGCCGAAACTCGATCCGAGCGGCGTGACCGAAACCCGGGTCGAATCGACGGACAGCGCCGTCGACGCACTCAAGCAGGCTCGTAACGAAGGCGGCGACGACGACACCGGGGCGACTCCTGCCGACGGTCCGAGCGTCGGTGCCGATCCGTCGACCGAACGGCGCGACTCCGACGCGTCCGCGGACGACGACTCGTGACGCCACTCCCGCCTGTGAACACCGCGGCTTCCTGTACCGGGGAAGCAGTCGTTCACGCTACGCTGAGGCGGCTTCTAACCTTTATCAGTCCGACCCGCGTAGATACATGCGGTGTGTTCACGTGAAACTCGCATTGATCGGGGTCGGACAGGCAGGTGGGAAGGTAGTCGACGAGTTCCTGGCCTACGACGCACAGACGGGCGCAGACATCGTTCGGGGAGCGATCGCCGTCAACACGGCGAAGGCGGACCTCAACGGGATCGACCGCCTTCCGGAGGACCGCCGGATCCTGATCGGGCAATCGCGGGTCAAGGGCCACGGGGTGGGCGCGGACAACGAACTGGGCGCGGAAGTGGCCGAGGAGGACATCGACGAGATCCAGGGGGCGCTCGACTCGGTGCCGGTCCACGAGATCGACGCGTTCCTCGTCGTTGCGGGGCTGGGCGGCGGGACGGGATCGGGTGGCGCACCCGTGATCGCGAAGAACCTCAAACGGATCTACACCGAACCCGTCTACGGGCTCGGCATCCTCCCCGGCAGCGACGAGGGCGGGATCTACACGCTGAACGCCGCCCGCTCGCTCAAGACGTTCGTCGACGAGGTGGACAACCTCATGCTGTTCGACAACGACGCGTGGCGCAGTTCGGGCGAGTCCGTCGGAGAAGGGTTCGACGCGATCAACAGGGAGTTGGTCCAGCGGTTCGGCGTGCTCTTCAGCGCCGGCGAAATCACCGAGGGGAGCGACGTCGCCGAGAGCGTGGTCGACTCCTCCGAGATCATCAACACGCTCAAGGGCGGCGGCATCTCGTCGCTGGGGTACGCCGACGTCGAGGTCGACGAACCGAAGCGGTCGGGGTTGCTCTCGCGGTTCGGCAACGATTCGAACGAGGGGATCGACAGCACGGAGGCCACCAATCGGATCACGAGCCTCGTCCGGAAGGCGACGCTCGGTCGGCTCACTCTGCCGTGTGAGGTGAGCGGGACGGAGCGGGCGCTGCTCGTCGTCGCCGGGCCGCCGGAGTATCTCAACCGGAAGGGCATCGAGCACGGTCGCAAGTGGCTCGAGGAACAGACCGGGTCGATGGAGGTCCGCGGCGGCGACTACCCGCGACGCGGCGAGGGAACCGTCGCGGGGCTCGTCCTGCTCGGCGGCGTGACGAACGTCCCGCGAGTGAAGGAGCTTCAGCAGGTCGCGGTCGAGGCGCAACAGAATCTGGGCGAGATCACCGACGAGAGCGAGGACCGCTTCACCGAGCTGATGGATAGCGACGGGGAGCTGGAGTCGCTGTTCTGACCGTCATCGCCTACTCGGAGCCGTCCTCCGAGGCGCCTCGGGCGGGGCCCGCTCCGGCACCCGGCCCGAGAGCGTGAGACGCACGCGCGGCGGCGATCACGCGGACGCGGTCGGCGAAGTGCTCGATCCGTTCCACCGACCCGGGGCTCTCGCATGCGAGCGGCCCCGAAGCGGAGTCGCTCGACGCTCGGTGCCGGGAGAGCGACCTCGTCACCGATCCTCGGTCGACGGCCGCCCGTCGGCGAGGATGTCGAACGACTCCTCGATGTCGCCGAGCACGAGCAGCGCGTAGTACCGGAGGTACGTCACGACGGGGACCTGTGAGAGCGTCCCGACGACGAGCAACGCGACGCCGAACAGCACCGCGAGCGGGACGAGGAGGGCGAGTCCGAGCGGCGACGTCACCGAGACGGTCGCGTGTACGATCGCGACCGCGACGAGGACGGGGACCAGGAGCGCGAACGCGACGAGCGCGACCGCGATCGAGACGACGACCCCGGTGGCGACCGTCAACAGGAACGCGACCGCGACGTACGCCAGGTACTGTTTCCACGCCGCCCTGACCGACGGCCAGAGGCGACGCCACGCCGCGACGACGCCCGAGTCCGACTGAATCATGAGCGGCACGACGAACGCGGTCGTGAACCCCGAGACCAACGCGTACCCGGCGCTGATGAGAGCCAGCACCGGGATCCCGACGAGGAACGCCGTGGCGGAGCGCGCGGGGTCGCGCCCGGTCAGGACGGGAACGGCGAGCAGTGCGACCCAGCCGCCGAACAGCGCGAGCACCGGGAGTCCGATCGCGACTCGGAACCCGAACAGGGGGATCCCCTGCCGCCAGCGTCGGCGCCAGTGGCCTCGGAGCGACACCTCGCCGGTGCGGAGCGACTCGATCAACACGAACTCCATGACCGCTCCGACCAGGCCGAACAGCCCGAGGAGCAGGAGGCCGACAGCGACGACCGCGGCTGCGAGCGTCAGCAGCTCGACCGGGAGCCCGGAGGGAATTTCGCCGGGAGAAACCTCTCCCGTCGGAGCCGACGTGCTGAACTGTGTCGTCGGGAAGCTCACGCCACCGCCGACGAAGAACACGACGACCGCGAGCTTCAGCCAGCGGCGCACGGTGACGGGCGTCAGAAACGCTCGAGTGACACCGAGCGCTTCCTCGACGTTTTCGACTGCGTGGAGGGCCATGCGTCGAGGTACACGGATCGCGTAGTTAGCCCTTCTGGTGGCTTCCGTCGGGACTTACCGCGGCACCTTCAGGTGCGGGAAACCTACATCCGTCGCCCGACCGTACGAGATACTGATGGAGGTCGCGCTGATCACGGTGGGTGACGAACTGCTCTCGGGCGACACGGTGAACACGAACGCCAACTGGCTCGCCGCCGAACTGAGCGAGCGCGGCGTCGCCGTGGCACGGATCCTCTCGATCCCCGACGACAGGGGGGAGATCGCCGACCGAGTCCGGGAGTACGCCGCGGACTTCGACGCCGTAATCGTCACCGGCGGCATCGGCAGCACCCCCGACGACGTGACGATGGAGGCGGTCGCGGACGCGTTCGACCGCGAAATGGCCGTCACCGACCTCACGCGCGAGTCCGTCGAGCGCCGGCTGGCGGCGATCCGCGAGCGGGTCCCCGACCGCGAGTTCGACGTCGACGTCGAGGCCGAAGCGGCGGTCCCCGAGGGGAGCCGCCCGCTGGTGACTGACGCGGGGCTCGCGCCCGGCTGCGTGGTCGAGAACGTCTACGTCCTGCCCGGCATCCCGGACGAGCTGAAGGCGACCTTCGAGACGGTCGCCGACGAGTTCGCCGGGGACCGCCGCTCCCGGTTCCTGTACACCGTCGAACCGGAGTCGAACATCGTGCCCGCGCTGCGGGAGGCGATGGACCGGTTCGACGTCGCCGTCGGCTGTTACCCCGACCGCGAGGCGGAGCACAACCGGCTGAAGGTGACCGCCACCGACGACGACGCGCTCTCGGCGGCCGCGGCGTGGCTGCTGTCGAACGTCGACGCGAGCGAGACGCCGGTGTCTCGCGACTGGTGACGCGGGCGACGCGGGCAACGCGGGCGAGACGACTCAGTCCGCGGGCTGTCCGCCGTCGACGGAGTCGGTCAGGCCTCTCGGTCGCCACGATGTCCGCCACCATGACGCTCGCCGCCTCCTCGGCGAAGCGCAGCGCCGAGGCGCGGCCGATGCCCGAGCCCGCACCGGTGACCGGCGCCGTCTTCCCGCCGACTCCGCTCACGATTCGATGTCTCGGTCCCGCCGGCGCCTCAAATCCCTTCAGGAACAGGGACCGACAGCGTCGAGCGGTAACGGCCGACCATCGCCTCCGGTCGCCCGTCCGGACCGGTGGGTGACCAGCGAAAAGAGCGTATTGGCGCGAGCGACTCGGTGCCACGGCTGCTCCGCGACGTCTCAGCCGTCCGCGGCGGGCGTCTCGTCGGCGGGGCTGGCCGAGATCCGTCCGCTGCTGTGGACCGAGACGACACACTCCGAGAGAACGAACTTGACCACCCCGGTCGAGGGCGTCGCCTCCCCGTCGCCCTCGCCGAACAGTCGGCTGAGGGCCGCCGCGTGCGCGCGGTCGTACCGGGACGCGACCGTCGAGCGGGCCGTCCCGGTGGCGTTCGAGACGGCGTCGGTGACGGCCTCGTAGAGGGCCGACTCGTCCCAGTGAGCGAGCTGGCGGTCGTGCCACGGTTTCGTCGATTCGTCGGCGGATCGGGGGTTGCGGGTCATTGGTCGAACGCGGGCGTCAGTTCGCCCGTAACTTCTACTGAACGTTCGGTAAGTATCAACCTTTCGTCCGCGTTTGGCGTCGAAGGGGGCGACTCCCCGTCGGTGTTCGGAAGTCGCCTCTAGCGCTGTATGACGGGGATTCTGGCAGGTAGACGACTTTGAGACCGCGGAAAGCGCTCTCGGCACACACCCAGAGACGCGGACGAAGCACTTTTACCTACCGAACGTTCAGTATTTAGTATGGCACGCGTTTCGCTCCGAAAGAATCCGCTGCTCGCCGCCCTGTTGGGGACGTTGGCCACCGGGCTCGGCCACCTGTACCTCCGGCGTTGGGTCCGCGCCCTCGGGTGGCTCTCGGCCAGCTTCGCCGCGACGGTCCTGTTCGTCCCCGAATCGACACTGTCCGCCGTGAGTTCGGGGACGCTCGTGGACCCGTTCTCGCTGCTCCCGCTCGTCCTCGTCACCGGTATCAGCGTCCTCGACGCGTACCTCGTCGCGAACGCCGAGCGTCGGTCCGACGACGCTCGGGCGAGCGATGCGGCGAGAGCGACGGAGGCGGACGAATCGCCGACCTGTCCCGCCTGCGGGAAGCCTGTCGACCCGGACATCGGGTTCTGTCACTGGTGTACGACCGAGTTCGAAGCCCTCGACGACGCCGGCACCGGACGGGTCGACGAGCGGGGAGACGAGTGACGATGGCCGCCGACGCACCCAAGCGGGACTGGAGCGCCGCCGAAGCGGAGATCATGGAGGCGACCTACCGAGCGCTGCTCGAACACGGCTACGCCGGGCTGTCGATCTCGCGGATCGCCGCCGAACTCGGCAAGTCCAAGGCCGCCATCTACTACCACTACGACGCCAAAGACGAGCTCCTGGCAACGTTTCTCGAGTTTGCCGTCGACAGGTTCGAAGCGACCGTCGCGACCGAGACCGGCGACGAGCCGACGGCCGACCTCGAACACGTCATTGAGAAGCTCCTGCCGCTCCAACCGGACGAGGAGCAGCGCCAGCTCCAGGCCGTCTTGGTCGAGCTCCGGTCGCAGGCCGTGACGAACGAGGTGTTCCGCGAGCAGTTCACGCGGATCGACGACCGGTTAGCGGCCGCCATCCGGGACATCGTCGAGCGCGGCATCGACGAGGGGACGTTCCGCGACGTCGACCCGTCGCGGGTCGCGGAGCACGTCTTGGCGACTGTCAACGGCGCGATGTACGCCCGCGCGACGACCGACCGCGAGAGCGCCGCGGCGGCGACCCGGGTCTCGCTCGCCTCGTACATCGACTCCGAACTCCGGCGTCACCCGTGAGCGGAGCGGTGACACGACCGCGCGGAGACGCGTAGCTCTCCCCGCGACGACACGACAGCATCATGTACACTATCGCAGACCTCCCGATCGACAACCGACTCCGGACCGTCCAGTACGACCTCGAGCTCGAAACGGCCCTCCGCCGGATGTTCGAGAACGAATACACGCAGGTCGGCGTCGAACGCGACGGCGAGCTCGTCGGGATTGTCACCTACCGATCCGTCGTCCGGACGCTGCTCGCGTTCCACCAGCTGGACGTGGGCCACAAGACGCTGGACAAGATATCGGTCGGGGCGGCCGTCGAGGACGCGCACACGGTCAGCGAGGACGAGACCGTCCTCGCGGTGTTCGACGCGCTCGCGGAGCACACGTACATCGTCGTCGACGGGGGCGAGGCGTGGCAGATCCTGACCGACTACGACCTCCTGACGCGGCTGAAGCGGATGCTCGAACCGTTCCTGCTGATCGAGTCGATCGAGATGCGGCTTCGCGAGCTCCTCGCGCGGGCGTTCGGCGACGCGCTGTCAGACGAGCTGGCCGCGACGTTCGACGAGGACCACCCGCTGCCGACGCCGGCGTCAGTCGACCACTGTAGCTACGCGCACTACGCCCAGTTCATCTCCATCCACTGGGCGGAGTTCGAGCCGATCTTCGACGACCAGCAGGACGTGATCCGCGAGCTCGTGCTCGAAATCGGCGACATGCGGAACCGACTCTTTCACTTCCGGGTCGACGACCCGGAGGAGTTCGACCGCGATCTCCTCCGGTTCGGCCAGTCGTACTTCTCTTCCGTGTGAGTCTCGCCGAGCGCGGAGGCGCATCGTCTCCCAGCCCGGCTCAGTCGGGCTGAACCAACTCCATTCCCTCTCGGACGGCCTCGCGTCGACCGAGCAGCGTGATGTGGTCGCCGCGGTTTACCACCGTGTCCGCGCTCGGCACCGCGACCGACTCGCTGTCGCCGTCGCTGAGAACGGCGATGAGGCAGCCGTCGGGGAGCATCGGACCCACCTCGCGGACGGCCTTACCGATCAGTTCCTCGTTGGTGACCTCGATCTGTTGGACATCGCCGGTCTCCCCGATGTCGGTCATCCAGTGGGCGAGGTCCGGTCGCTCGATCTGATTGTCGATGGCCCACGCGGCCGACATCGCGGCCGAGATCGTACTCACGCCTAGGTCTTCGAACGCGTCGACGTTGTCGGAGTTGTTCGCCTTCGCGAGGATCTTCTCGACGCCGAAGTTCGTCTTCGAGAGCTGCGCGACGAGCAGGTTCGTGTCGTCGTCTCCGGTGGCCGCGACGAGGATCTTGGCGTTCTCCGCGCCGGACTTGCGCAACACCTCCGTGTCCGTCCCGTCGCCGATTACGGCGGCGAAGCCGTCGTTGCGGAGCGATTCGACCGTCGCCTCATCTTCCTCGATGATGACGACGTTTTCGCCGCGGTCTTCGAGGCGCTCAGCGAGCGCGCGGCCCACCTGTCCGCCTCCGACGATGATGACTCTCATGGGTATCACGTTGAGGTACTGCGCGATGTACCGCGCCAGCCCGCCCTGGACGAGGGCGGTCACGAAGATGACGAGGAACACCGTCCCGATCAGCAGGTCCGCCTGCTGCGCCAGCGCGGGGTCGTTGAGCTCCGTGGCGGCCGCCCGAAGCTCGGTGGCGAACAGCGTCGCGACCGACGCGGGGATGATCCCGCGCGGCCCGATCGCGCTGATGAACAGCCGCTCGGAGAAGGTGAACCGGTCGCCGACGGTCGAGACGAACACGAGCAGCGGCCGGATCACCACCGCGACCACGACGACCACGCCGAGCCCCGCGAGCCCCACGTCGAATATCGCCGCGGGGGGGAGCTGCGCGGCAAGCGCGATGAACACGAACGCCAGCACGAGCAGCGTGATGTCGCCCTTGAAGTCGGTTATCTCCTCCTTGTATGGGATGTCCACGTTCCCGAGCGCCAGTCCGGCGGTGGCGGCGGCGGCGACGCCGGCCTCGCTCGCCAGCTGGTTCGCCCCCGCGTACGCGGCGAGCGCGCCGGCGAGGGCGAGCAGCCGTGCGTTCCGCGGCGCGGCCCCGGGCGACAGGTCGACGTACCGGCGCAGGTAGTAGAGGACGCCCGCGACGATGAGGCCGACGAGCAGCCCCTCTCCGAGGCGGAGCGCGAACCCCTGAATCAGTCCCTCGCCCGCGACAGTCGGGTTCACCGTCTCGAAGAGCACGACCGCCGTGATCGCCGCCGTCACGTCGTTGACGATCCCCTCCGTCTCCAGGACGGCTGCGACCTGATCGCGGACGGGGACCACCTCGAGGATCGGGGAGATGACCGTCGGGCCGGTGGCGACGAGCAGCGCCCCGATCACGAACGAGAGCTCCCACGGGAGCCCTTCGAGGACTCGGACGGCCACCGCGGTCCCGACCAGTGCGATGCCGGCCCCGACCGTGACGAGTCGGACCGCCGCCCGGGGCGCCTGCCGAATGCGCTCGAACTCGAGGTGGAACGCCCCCTCGAAGACGATGATCGCGACCGCGAGCCCGACGATCGCCGGGAGCGAGTCGCCGAAGCTCTCGCTCGTCACGATCCCGAGCCCCGGTCGACCGATCGTCACTCCGACGAGCAGAAAGAAGATGATACTCGGGACGCGGAGCCGAGCGGCGAGGATCTGCGCGAGGACGCCGAGTCCGATGATGCCGGCGACGAGCGGGATCAGAAACTCCTGTGACACACTCGGTCCTCCGTGCCCTGACTCACTTTTTGCTGGATTATAAGTCAGTTGGTGCGTCCCTCGGCCGCCGACTCGGCGCCGATTCGCCGCCCGTTGCGCGACGACCTGCCCCCGGACGTTCCGTTCCGCTGGCGACGTGTGAGCCGCCGGTTCACCGTCCGATCCCTGTCGAACGCCAAGAGAGGGATTACGCCGTCTCCACGAGCCGGTCCGCTATCCGTTCGAGTTCGTCAGCCTCGCCGACGGCGTCGAGCCACCGATCGGGAAGCGTCGATGCGCCGAACCGCGCACCCGCGACCGCACCCGCGATCGCCCCGATCGTATCGGCGTCTCCGCCGCGATTGACCGCGGTCACGATTGCCTCCTCGGCGCTCTCGGCGGACAACCCGTCGTGGAGCGCCGTCCGTAGCGAATGAACGACGTAGCCCGACGTCTCCAGGTCGTCGAGCGAGTCTCCCCGAGCGAGCGGCCGAAGCGCCGTGACGAGTTCAGCGGGTGCGTCCGTACCCACGTAGTCGAGCGCATCCCGTAACGGCGCGTCCGCGTCGTCGAGGAGCCCAGCCACCGTGAGGTTCAGGATCCCGCACCCGTACGTACACCGCGGATCGGCGTGCGTGATCCGCGACGAATCCCGGCTCACCTCGACGAGTCGCTCTCGGTCCGCCGCGTACGGAACTGCGAGCGGCGCGCACCGCATCACGCTCCCGTTCCCGGCGTTCTGCCCCTCCGGGCTGTGTTCCCAGACGTGCCGGCCCGCCTCGTCCCACTCGCCGCCGTGCTTGAGTCGGCTCAACGACTTCATCGTCATCCGGCCGATGTCGAACGGGTCGCTGTCGTACCACGCGACGAACCGCTCCGCGATGTCCGCCGGATCGAACTCTCCCCGCTCGACGAGGCTCCGCGCGATACACAGCGCCTGCTCGGTGTCGTCCGTGATCGTCCCGGCGGGCTGGTTCCACGTTCCGTGGCCGACCATCTCGTCGAGTCGCCCGTGACCGGTACGGATCCCGGACGCGGACATGAACTCGACCGGCCGACCGAGCGCGTCTCCACAGGCGATCCCACAGAGGACACCGCGGGCCCGATCAACGTCCATACGTCACACGACACGAGCCCCCACGAAAAGTGTCGGGTGACGCGCACCGGCTCCGGCAGCTCTCGCTCTCGCAGTCGACGGTTCTGGTCGACCCGTCCGCCGTCGGCACCGACCCGGCCGTATTCGTTCGTGGGGACGCCGGTCCCGATCCGAACCCGGATCGAAATTCAAATATCCGAACACCTGTAACAAGATATGTTCAAATGACAGAGGAAAGCAGTTCTACCCGGGTTCCCAGTCAGCCGGTCGTCGTCCAGGAGGACACCCATCAGAACGAGGTCCCGGACAACATCGACTCGGAGCTGTACTCGGCGGACAGCCCGGACAACTCGTTCCACGAGTTCACGATCGAGCGCGGAGACGAACTCGTCGAGGCGCTCCGCGACAACGGCTACACGGTGGAGTTCAGAGAGTGAAAGCCTACGGATTCTCCGACGCACAGTGAATCTCCGCAGCGGACGACGCGTCACTCCGAACGAACTGCCGAGGGTGGCCGCTTCGCGTTCATCGATGCTGCGGTTGCCGATGCTGCCTTCACTCGGCGCCCGTATAACGCGTCACCGTTCGAGGAGCTCTCAGGGTTCGCTTCCGCGGTGCGGAACGCCGGGGTAAGTGTTAAAATGCTGCCTTGTCAATTAACATACCATATATGAAGATTGAGGTTAACGCCCTCGGAGAGTTTAATCGCCTCGCTCATGACGGGTCGAAACAGGCCGCGAACTCACTCGGACAGTTGACCGGTGTCCGGCCGACGGTCGAAGCGACGAGCATCGATCTCCTCCGGCGTCGAGATATCATCGCTGACCTTCACAATCAGGATCTCATCGGCATTTCGAGCGAATTCTCCGGGGGTATCGCTGGGACAGCACTGCTCGTCTTCAACGAGGCGGGCGCGAGGACGCTCGCGAAGAGCCTTCCCGGTGACGGCGCCGAGGCGATCGGTCTCGAATCGCGGCTCACGGAACTCGGAAACATCATGCTTAGCGGGTTCATCGACGGGTGGGCGGACTATCTGAACCAGGCTATCGATCAGCGCCCACCGACGTACCTGACGGGAGGCGGGACGGACATCATCCCGGACGCGACGCCGATCGATCAGGCGTCGAATCAGGTGCTGACGGTGAACACTACGTTCGAAACGTCGAGCGCAGTCGTCGAAACGACGGCGTACGTATTCCTCGAGGAGGCGTCGTTCAGGCATATTCTCGATACCCGGCTCACCAGCGAGTCGACGCCGATACCGCTGGACAAGCTCCAGGTGTTCAGCCGAATGGCCGCGAAGGGCGGCGACACCGCAGGCGACAGCATAACGATGATGACCGGGATCGACACGTCGGTCACGGTCAGCCGCATGAGCTTCCTTCAGGTCGAACAGATCGGACCGCGACTCGGTGACGAGCAGCAGGTGGGCGTCGTTGCGAAGCTAACCGGCCTCCCCACCGGCTACGTCCTTGTCCTGTTCGACGAGCCCTCCGCCGAAACAATCGCAGAGGCGATGGGTACCGGAGCGGTCACCGACGGATTCGACGGAATTCACGAGAGCGCGATCGAAGAGATCAGCAATATCATGATCAGCGGATTCGTCGACGGGTGGGCGAACGTGCTCGGCACGTCGAACCAGCATACCCCTCCGGAGTTCGTCCACGACTTCGCGTCGGCTATCGTCGATCCGATAATGCTGGATCTCGCGACGACACAGGAGTACGTGTTCGGGTTCGACACCCTCATTAAAACGGCTGGGGACGCCGTGAGTTGCAAAATACTCGCCCTCCCACGGGCCGAGGAGCTCAAGGAGGCGCTCGACGAACTCTCGGTCGGCGAACTGTCCGCTGACGTCGAGGCAGAAATGGAGGCCGACCCCGAGTCCCTGTTCCAAGAGCACGTCGAGTAGCGCTTTGGGTGCGGTGATGTCGTCCGAAGTCATCGCGTCGCCCAGCGGCTAACGGTCGACCCGGAAGTCACGAATCCGCCGGTGCGCTGGAACGGAGGGCGACTGGAACCACCGGCTTGAACAGGCCCGTTCATCCCGTGCGCCGGCGGCTCTTCTCGTCGTTGGCGAGATTCGTCTCCGTCACGGCGAGGTCCCGCGGCGTCGATCGTCGCACGGTGAGGTCATCTCTGCCGGTCGTCTCGCCGGCGTCGAGACTGTATTGTGCGAATTGTACATAAGCTAACGGGACCAGTTATGAACGACGTGCCGATTTTCATCGTTCACGCACACACGGGCGAGGGGGCCACTCCATTTCTCTGAGACGCGTCTGTGAGGTCGCGATCTGAGACCAAGCCGTCTCCGAGACCGGAACTCCCCGACTACGTCGAGGGAGCGGACCGGCCTACCGTGGTTTCACGACCGCATCGCAGTCCGGACACTCCGCGAAGACACCCGTATTCCCGTCCCCGTGGTCGTACTCAATGATCTTCCACGCCGCGGGGATCTCGCGGTCGCAGCTCGGGCACTGTCCGAGCGGCGCCGAGCTGTCGGTCATTAGGGGGGGAAAGGGAGCGTGCGACTCTCTTTCCGTCCACCCATTCGCGGTTAGCTGGATTAAACATTCGGCAGAAATGTGTTGTAGACACACAAGCACTCGTTCGGTTCTCGCTTCGATCTATTGCCCGACAACTCCGAGGGCCCACGCGACCGTCGGCCGAGACTTCACCGGTGGGTCCCCGCTGAACAGTGAGTCACTTCGCCATTAGGGGCGTTCGCCGGGTGCGTAGTCCGTCCGCTCTCGACACATACCTCCCGACGACCGGGCGGCCCGTCTCACGCCGGTCCAGAGACGACCGGCGGGACTCACCGATCGGGGCCGAGACTGAGTCGTATCCCGGCGAGGCCGGCCAAGAGGAGCGCCCGTCCCACCGGCCCCAGCGGGGTGGTCGGGGGCCTCGGCCCGGAGAGGCTCAGGTCCCCACCGGCGCGACGCCGACGAGACTCAGTGCGACCCCCACCCCCATCAGCTCCGGATTCATGTCGAGCGAACGATTGCGGCGACACGACGTGAAGTTTGACACGGTTTCTGTCACGCCGCCGGTGAGTGGCCTGGGTGACGCGCGGAACGCGATCGACGGGAAACGCGTACGACGCGGTCCGGTCTGTCGAGCGCCGTCGGAGTTCAACGGCGACAGCGTACCGGACACGCTTCTAGCCACTCCGCCGGTCGGCGCCGGGTCCTGGATCACACCGAAGGTCGGCCTCGGCGATGTGATACCGCACACGACACCGATCCACTCGACTCTCGCAGTCGCAGCGACCGACTCCTCGGCTCCGCCGTCGCATCAGAAGGCCCTTAACTAATCAGTTAGTAAGTTGAGACAGAACGAAATGGGATCGGAGACAAAATCCGAGATCATCGACGCGACGAATTCGGTGCTGTGTGAGCACGGGTACGCCGGCCTCACGGTACAGAAAATCGCCGACGAGGCGTCGATGACCACCGCCGCGATCCACTACCACTTCGACACGAAAGCGGAGTTGCTGAACGCGTTCCTCGACGACCTGATCGAGCGGTTCAAGACGAAACTCACGTTCGAGGCGACCGACCCGCGCGACCGGCTCACAGCGTTCCTCGACCACGCCTTCACACCGTCGGATCCCGCCGCCGACGGCTTCCCCGTGGCGATGATGGAGCTGAAAGCCCAAGCACCCTTCCAGGAACTGTACCGGGAACGGTTCCTCGAACTCGACGACATCGTGTGCGAGGTCGTCAGGGAGATCGTCGCCGACGGTATCGACGGCGGACACTTCGCCGAGACTGACCCGGACGAAGTCGCCAGGCTCGTCACGACGACGATCAACGGCGCACACGCCCGACACGTGGCGCTCGGTGAGCCGCTTGACGACACGCGTCGGATGCTCGAAAACACGCTGGAACTCCACCTCGGCTGGCAGCCCCGATCGGAGGTGGTCGCGTGAGCTTCTTCAAAGGCCAAGAGGAGCTCAACCTGACGGAGGGCGGCATCGTCAAACCGCTGTTTTTCCTCTCGCTTCCCATCGTCATTACGAACCTGATGCAGACCGCCTACAACCTGGCGGACACGTTCTGGCTCGGCCAGTACTCGACGGAGGCGCTGGCGGCCATCTCCTTCGCGTTCCCGATGGTGTTCCTGCTCATCTCGCTCGGGATGGGGCTCTCGGTCGCCGGGAGCGTCCTCGTCGCCCAGCACACTGGCGCCGAGGAGACGGAAAAAGCCGAGTATGCGGCCTCGCAGACGGTCTCGTTCGCGTTCATCGCCTCGGTCATCTTCGGAGCGATCGGGTATCCGTTCGTCGAGGAGTTCCTCGCGTTCCTCGGCGCCTCGCCCGAAGTCCTCCCCGGCGCGACGGCGTACATGCAGGTGGTCGCGCTGGGCTTGCCGTTCATGTTCGGATTCTTCGTGTTCATCTCGCTGATGCGCGGCGCGGGCGACACGATCACGCCGATGCTCGTCATGTTCGGGACGGTCGTCATCAACGTGATCCTCGACCCGTTCCTGATCAACGGTTGGGCGGTTGGCCCGATCGCGTTCCCGGAACTCGGAATTCAGGGCGCCGCTATCGCCACAATCTTCTCGCGGGCGCTGGCGATGCTCGTCGGCCTCTACATCATGCTGTCGGGAACGCGGGGGATTCAGATCAACGTCGCCGATATGAAGCCCGACCTCCAGTATCTCCGGAAGATCCTCCGAATCGGCGTCCCGGCGTCGATCGAGGGGACCGGTCGGGCGCTCTCGATCAACGCCCTGCTGATTGTCGTGGGGCTGTTCTCGACCTCGGTCGTCGCCGCGTTCGGTATCGGAACGCGGGTGTTCTCCGTCATCTTCCTCCCCGCGATCGCCGTCGCGCGCGGCGTCGAGACGATGACCGGGCAGAACGTCGGGGCCGGCAAGTACGACCGCGCACAGGAGGCCAACTACATGGCCGCGAAGGGACTGTTCGGGATCCTCGGCGTCGTCGGCGTCGCCATCTTCTTCGTCCCGACACCAATCGTCTCGGTGTTCACCGACGACCCGGCCGTGCTCGATGTCGGTGCGCAGTTCCTCCGGTACGTCGCGCTCTCGTTCGGGTTCATCGGGATCCAGCGGGCGTTCACGGGCGGCTTCCGCGGCGCCGGGAAGACCCTGATCGCCGCCGCCATCTCTATCACGGCGCTCGCCGTCATCCGGCTGCCCGTTTCCTACGTGGCCTCGCAGGGCATACTCCCGACCGACCTGTGGTTCCTCGGCCAGCCCGACGTCCGGGGCATCTGGATCGCGTTCTTCGCCTCGAACGTCGCCGGGGCGGTCATCGCGTGGCTGTGGTTCCGACGCGGGACGTGGCGTGCGGGCGACGTTCGCGGGACGCCGGACCCCAGCGGCTCCGAACCGGGACCTGAACCGGACGACGCTGAGGCCACCATCGGGGACGACTGATCACTTCAGCCGTATCCGAAACGCACCGTCGACGCTTTCGGCCCCGTGGACGGTCTCGGGGCCGCGCGTCGCGGCGCTCGCCCCGTACACCGGTAGAACTGGGCAGTCGCCGCAGCGGGCGTTGTCACGCACAGACGCGGAGCGGGTCCACCTGCGCCGATCGCTCGCTACAGCGCGGCGCGCGCCGGTCAGACCGATGAGACGGAGACGGACCCGTCGGGTTTTCGGCGGACGACCTCCAGCGAATCAGCGCTCTCGATCAGGACGCCCTCGCCCCCTGCCGAGCGGTGGTTCATCCGGATGATGTTCCCGCAGACCACGTTGCCGTTCCGAACGGGGTCAACTCGCTTCGTGTGGCCGACGATCTGTGCTGGGGCCGACGGGTCCAGGTGCGTGAAGTCCAGCCAGCAGAGCCCGGCATCGGGGCCGCGGCCGCCGTCGCTGCCGAGGGCGAACACGCGGCCGTGTCGTCGTTCGAGCCGCTTCTGTACCGTTCTGTCGTCGCCGTCGACGGCCAACAGCTCGCTCGCGGCGTTCCGGACTACGTCGTTTACCCTCGTCACGTCGAACGGCTCGTTCTGTCCGGCGTGACTGTAGCGATACTGATATCCCTCGAAGGCGGCCGTGACAGCCCCCTCGCTGGCTCGCCGGAGAAACTCGCGCCGGTCCGCCGCGTCGAGGCCGGTGGAATACGCACCCGGCCACCGGACGAACGACGGGAGCAGAATAGCCAACTCGTGATTCCCTAACTGGTATCGGACCCGCCCGGGCGGGGCTTCCTCTTGGAGTCGCCAGACCATCTCGAGACACTCCTCGTTCGCCGGCCCCCGGTCGATCACGTCGCCGTTGACCACGAGTACGTAATCGTTGTCCGCCCAGTGGAGCCGGTCAGACTCATCGGCCCGTACGAGGTCCGGATACTGCCCGGAGTCACCGACGGCGAGCAGCGCGCTTCGAGCGTCCGTGAGGTAGCCGTGGATATCACTGACGTGTACGATCAACGGGTCGCCGGAGGTTCGTTCGACAGTAGCGGGCGGAACACTCATCTCGGTACACCTTGGTCTTCGACCCCCGAAGTCGTTTGGTGGAGATCGAGCGGACCGTGGGTGATGTAGCGTGATTTATTAGCGTGACTCTCTCAGGTTGAGCAGACCACGTGACGACGTGCTGTTGGGTAGAGTATCATCATGGACCGAACGGACTTGACGCCGGACCCGAACGAGCTGCTCGAGGCGGCGCTCACAGATCCCGAATCGTTCGACGCCGCGCGGACCGCGCGGGTCGTGGCGCAGCTCGAGCACGACGACGAGGAAGTTCAACGAGCCGCGTCGTGGGCACTTCGATTCGTGTCCGCGGAGACGCCCGAACTCGTCAACGCCTGTGCCGGACGGTTCCGACGAGCGCTTCGCGATCCAGCGGCCCGGTCGGTCGCGCTTCGAACTCTCGCGGTGCTCGATGACCACAACCAGGAGGCGGTCGCCGAGATCATCGACGGGGCGGTCGAAGCCGGGTTGATTGACGAGTCACTTGCCATCCGGACTGTCGCCGGCTATCAACCCCCCGAGTTCGAATCCGGCGGGTCAGTGATCGCGGACGAAGGGGACGAAGCGATCTCACCGACCGAACCCGCCGTCGCGGCGGGCCGGGAGGAGTCGACCGGCTCCGCGGACGGCGAGGACGCGTCGCCGACGCCCGGACATCCCCCAAACGAGCCCCCTGCGAAGCCACCCCGACTCGACCGATCGCTGACCGAACACAGGTCAAGAGAGGCTGCTGAAGCAGCCGGCGATTCAGACGCCGAGCGCATCCAATTCGCGACGAGCGGGCGCGAATTCACAGCGACGTGCCGCCGGGGTGTGATCGCCAGCGGTATGCATGACGACGCCTTTCGGGACGCGATCGAGCGGTGGCGTCGGATCGACGATCATGACGCTGTCGCACGCGTCGTCGACGCCGGAACGCGCCCCGTACCGTGGCTCGTCTCTGAGCGGGGCGCACTGGGGCTCCTCACCGAGAGAGAGACGCCGGTCTCACCGGCTGAAGCCAGGTGGATTCTGTTACAGATCGCCGACGCGGTTCAGTACGCACACGCTGCGGGCGTGCTTCACGGTGCGATGTGGCCGGGCGTGATTACTGCGGTCAACGCCGTCGAAGACCCTGACGCGTGGGCCTTTCCGCGGGTCAGCGACTGGGGACTGCGGGAAGTGTTCGGGCCGGAGACTACGTTCTCCGAGATACTGCTCTGTTGAAGAGCGATCTTATCAGCCGATATCACGGGTTTAGAAGGGTGAAGCCGAGGAAATCGAACCTGACATGGAGATCGATATCCTCGACTTCATCGAGCAGTGTCGTCACCTAGCTAAACAAGCGTTGGGGAAGCATGCGGGCGAGCCCGCCAGCGGCGGGTTCGCCCGCTGGGTTCATGTCGTTCTCCACTGTTTTCGGGTCGAAGAGACCCACAGCTACCGTGAAACACCGAATGGGCTGAAGTACATGGACGAAGTTCGTGACGCTCTCGACTTAGCTCGGGACGACCTCCCTGATCACACGACGATCTACAAGTCGTTTGATCGGCTGAAAATGTGGGTATGGCGGGCGCTGCTGCGCGTTTCCGCGCAGCAGCACCCGCAGTCTGGCCACGCCGCTCTCGACAGCACGTTCTTCGATCGCCGACGTGCGTCATCGTACTTTCGCCAGCGGGCAGGACGAACGATACAGACGCTGAAAGTGACGACATTGACAGATGTGGAATCGCTGGCTGTTCTTGATCTTCACATCGCAGCTCGGTGGAAGCATGATACGAAGACTGGACCGCAGGTCGTCCGCCGAAACGCGGACGACCTGCAGTCCGTCGCCGCCGACAACGGCTTCCAAGACTGGCATACCGAGTACGAAATCGCCGCATATGACGTTAAGTACCTCGTTCATTACCGCGGCTCGTCAGCGAACGCAGCTGCGAATAACGCACTCAACCGAGCGAAGGGCTACTCTCAGCGGTGGATGGCCGAAACATCGTATTCGACAACGAAGCGCTCGCTCGGCGACGCCGTGCGAGCGCTGGGCTGGTATCGGCAGTTCCGTGAAATCGTCTTGATGTTCGCCATCACCAACATAGAACCACTGTGTGAGCCGCTTTAACCGTGACTCAGCATCTATTCAACACAGCACGAGATACCCGACTCGTACGCGGCACCGGAACACGTCGCTCCCGACCGATTCGGCGGGGTCGACACTGCGACCGACATCTACGGGCTCGGTATGATCGGGCACGAGCTACTGACGGGCGCCGCGCCGACCCGCGACGACGGGACCGTTCACACGCGAGACGTCGTGACCGGTATCCCCGAAGGACTGTCCACAGTCCTGCTGAAGTCGCTGAGAACAGCGAAGATGGAGCGATACGCCTCTGTGGCAGCGTTCAAACGAGACTTGTTATCGTGACCAGCAATGCGTGACCGCGTCGTCGAACGTGGCGGGAACGAACTGATGACGGCGACTCTCGGGTCGAGCGCGTTAGAGCCGGGACCAGCGGTCGTTAGTACCTCGTCACCGGTACTCGGGGTCGGCGTCACTCGGTTCGTCGCCCTCGTCCTCGTGCTGGCCGCGTGCCTCGGAACGGCGCGGTACGCGCTGGTAACAGCGCGACACGAACCGCATGACACGCTCGTGTGGCGGTACGTCGCGTTGTCGACGGCCGTCGGAGGGGTGTTCTCGGCGCTGTTGCTGGCCGAGACGACTCGCCCGGCAGTTGGAACGGTTCTCGTCGCGTTCAGACTCCTTTCACAGTTGTTCTTTGCCGTCTTCCTCGCCTTGTCACTCCGAGAACTGTACTACGCTCAGCCCGCGACATCGACCGAGGGAACCCGGATCTCGCTGTCGACGGCCCGACGGATCGAGACTGGATTCATGCTGCTCGCCTTAATCCAGTTCCCGCTCGTTGTCTGGCTCGGGCCGACGGTGGTCGCGGAGGTGATCGTCGCGACCGCGTCCGGTGCGTTCACCGTTTACGGGGTCTCGTTCGGACAGGCGATTCGGGCGCGTCGGCTGACGCACGGGACCGTCCTCGATGCCACCGTCACCTACGTGATCGCCGTGCTGATCTGTGTGGGGACGGTGAGCGTTATACAGGGCGCCACCGCCACTTCGCTCCCGGCGCCGGCAATCCGAGGGGCCGTCAACGTGCTCTTGGTGATGATAGGGACCTTCCTGATTAGTCTCATTATCAGGCTCAAGCGGAGCGCCGACGCAGCCAGCGCTAGTGCCTGACGACCGGAAACTGCTCGGCAGCACGGAGCGGGACGCGCGGGGAAAACGACAGCAGGTGACGCCACGCTCGAAGGCGAGCGTTTACGTCGGAAGACGCCAAGGGTAAGTCAACACATATGGTAGCCAGCGACACACGGTCTGTCGACGAGCTAGAGCGACGCGTCGAGGCGATCGCCGCGACGGAACCGGCCGAGAGGAGCCCGGACGATCACGCGCGATTGACCGACGCCCTCGTCGCGCTCGCCGACGCCTACGGCGAACGCGGAGCGTTCGACGCTGAGGCCGAGACGATCGCGCGGCTGGACCGGCTCCGCGGCCACGGCGGAGCCAACGACACGGCGGTCCACCTCGCGAACGCCCTCGCGAACGCGACGAGCGTGCGTGACCGTGACGACCTCTACGAGACCGCGATCGACCCCGGCCGCATCGAGGCGTACCGAGACCGAATCCAAACGCTGTACGACCGCCGCCCCGAGCCGGCGATCGCGGCGCCGCTGGCTCGGGCGACCGCCGAGACGATCCACGCGAACGGGAAGGGGGATCGCCGCGATCGGATCGAACCCCTGGTTGACCGTCTCGAAACGCTGTACGACGCGCATCCCGAGCCGGACGTCGCGGCCGCGCTGTTGCGGGCGTACGCTCACGCGGAACTGTACCTCGGCGAGGAACCCGAGAGCGAGGAGACCGCTGACGTGCCGCTGGGCCGCAACGCCGGCGCCGACACGGGCGACGACCATCCCGATTCGGCGGTCGAAGGTGACCGCGTCGCCCGCGCGGAGGAGCTGTTTCGAACCCACCCGGACGGCGACGTCGCCGCCGGCCTGGCCGGCGTCCTCGCCGGCCGAACGAACGCCGACGCCAAGCGGACGGACGTCGAAGCGATCGAGGCCCGGATCGGTCGGATCGAAGCGCTCGCCGACCGGTACCCGGCCCGGGAGGAGTCGATCACCCGCTGGCTCCCGGTCGCGACGGCGAACGCCGCGCGCGCCGGCTTCGAGGCGGCCGACATCAGTCGGGTCGAACACTGGGCGAGCGAGACGGCCGCGCACCACGAGCGACTCTCGACGCCGTCGAGTGCGACGTGGGCGGCGGTGGCGGCGTTCTTCTCCGCGCGGGCGTCGTTCTTCGACGGCGACATCGACGCGGGCGAGACGAAGCTCGAACGCCTCGAAGCGCTCGAAGACCGGTACGAGAACCCGGTGTTCGCACACTGGCTCGGCCGGGCAATGTTCGACGCCGCCCGGAGTTACGTCGAGAACGACCGATCCGAGCGCGCCCGCGAGATGGTCGACGAGCTGTCCGAGTTCGCGGTGGGCCACCAGGACCGCGAAGAGATCGAGGCTGGGCTGGAGGCGCTCCGCTCGCACGCGCCGCACCTGTTCGACGAGCCCGACGACTCGGGTGGCGAGGCCACGGACTCGGTCGAAGTGACCGCCGGGCCGGTCGCCACGGACGACGGCCCGGACGAAACGCCGAGCGAGACGCGGCCGGACGGCGCCTCTCGCGAACCGGACGAGACGAGTGCCACCCCCGACGCAGACGAGGCCACCGCGGCCGACCGGGGCGGATCGACGGGCGACTCGGCGGACGACGACTCGACGGACGCGCCGGGGTGTGGGAACTGCGGCGACGACGGCTGCGGAAACTGCGGCACGGGCGACGACCTGAAGGAGCCGGCGTCCGGTCCGGTGCTCGCTGCCGTCGGTGCGGCGGTAGTCTTCGTCGGGGTCTCCGTTGCGTACACGCTGTACCGCGCACAGCGCGCGCTCCGGCGGTCGGTCGGATCGCAGTGACGAAGCGAGCCACCCGTCGGCGCCCGCCCTGACCGCCGACACGGCGACGCCGCACTGTGCCGCACCGGCTCCTGTCGCGCAATGCCACAGACTTTCCGTGCGGCGCTGTTCGAACGCGTATGACGATCGATACCGGCGATTCCGTGACGATCGAGTATACGGGCCGACTCGACGACGAAACAGTGTTCGACACCACCCGGCAGTCCGTCGCCGAGGAGGCGGGGCTCGCCGAAGCGCAACCCGACAGAGAGTACACGCCGTTGACGGTCGAAATCGGGGCCGAGCAGGTCATCGAGGGGATGGAGGAGGGACTGATCGGCTTAGAGGCGGGAGACACGGAGACGCTGACGATCCCGCCGGAGAAGGCCTACGGCGAACCCAGCGAGGAACACGTCCAGGAGTTCGAGACCGCGGAGCTCAGAGAGATGCTCGGCGGACAGACGCCGGAGGAGGGCTCGTATCTCGAGGCTCAGAACGGGAGTCAGGGAGAGGTCGTTCACGTCGACGAGGAGATCGTTCGGGTGGACTTCAACCCCCGCCTCGCCGGCGAAACGCTGACGTTCGACGTGGAGATCATCGAGGTCAACTGAGTCCGACTGGGGTGTCGGTGGCCGCCGCACACGGAGAGCCGCACCTCGGGAACGTCCCCCACGAGTTATGTTCGTCTGGGAGACAGTTCCGTTGTGAACGACGAGCTCTTCGAACGCATTCTCGTCCCGATTGCGAGTCCCGAAGACGCGGAGGCGACGGCGCGTGCGATCCGGCCGCATCTCGACGCGGGGACCACGCTCATCGTGACACACGTCACGCGGGGGACCGACGCCGAGACGACGATCAAGACCGGTCGAGACCAGTTCGCCGGGGCGACCTACGAAACGTTCTCGGACATCCTCTATCGCCGCGACCTCGAGTTCGAGTGGGTGACGCTCGAAGCGCGCGAGGTCACGGAGGCGCTCGTCGACGCGGTCGAGATGACCGCGGCGACGGTGGTCGCCTTCACGCCGCGCGACATGGACACGTGGAAGCAGACGCTGGCGGGCGACCCCGGGAACCGACTCATCCGGGAGGCGGCCGTGCCGGTGATGGTCTTCCCCAACCAGCAGTCCTGAGAGGCCGTGCCGCTCCGCGTCGCGGGGCGACGCCTCGGGAGCTGAACCCGCGACAGGTCACTCCGAACTGAACTCGACGCCCGTGACTTCGAACCGGGCGCCGTCCCGAGCTCCGGTAGTCACCCGGATGTCCCATCCGTGTGCTTTCACCACCTGATTCACGATGTGTAGTCCGAAGCCGGTCCCGTTTCGCGTGGTGGAGTAGCCCGGTTCGAACACGCTGTCACGGTTCTCTTCCGGAATCCCCACACCGGTGTCTTCGACGTAGAACCCGTCGTCCAGTTCCCCGACGGTAACCGTCACGTCCTCGCCGCCGTGCTCGATCGCGTTACTGATGAGATTTTCGAACAACTGGCGAAACCGACTTTCATCGGCACGAACACTCCGGCTGATAGCCGTTTTGAGCGTCGCCTCAGTGGTAGCGACCGTCCGCCAGCAATCGCTGGCTACATCCGCCGGGTTCACTCGCTCTAACTCGCCCATCTGTTCTCCGACGCGAGCGAGCGCAAGCAGATCGTCGATCAAGTCCTGCATCCGCTCGTGAGACCGGCGCACCGCGTCGATATGCTCACCGTCGTACTCCTCTCGTACCAACTCCAGTCGGCCCTTCGCGACGTTCAGGGGGTTCCGTAGGTCGTGCGAAACTATCGACGCGAACTGGTTCAACTGCTCGTTCTGATCTCGGAGCTGTTCCGTCGTCCGCTTTCGCTGGAGTTCCACCGTCACCCAGTTGCTCATCAGGTCAACCAGCGTCTCCTCCCAGTCCGTGAACCGATCGGCCCGGGCCGCAGTGTCGTAGAAACAGAACGTCCCGTACACGTCACCGGTGTCGAACACCGGGGCTCCGATGTACGACGAAATCCCCCACTCGGTGAATCCCGCCCGGCCGGTCTCCTCGGGCGCATCCCGTTCGACGTCGCCGATCACGACCGTCTGTCTGGTGCTTGCTACTAGTTCACAGTTCGTCGCCGAGACCGGAACTACGTCGCCGGGCTGGATCGTCTCACGGTCCGTGTCGACGAACTCGAAGACGTATTCGTCGTCGTGAATGCTCGAGAGGGTCCCGTACTCGGTTCCTAACTCCCTCCGACCGAGCCGCAGAAGCGCTTGTACCTTCTCGTCGAACGACAGATCCGGGTCCGAAGTGACGTCGTACAGTTCGTGAAGCGCCCGCTCTCGTTGCTTCCGCTCAGTAATGTCGTGAACGGCCCCTCGGAGCGTCGTGACTTCACCGTTTTCGACGTGAGGGTCGCCGCGGATCTCCATCCACCGATCCTCGCCGTTAGACCGCTGGAGGCGGGCCTCTATCGCGAACGATTCCCCGTGAGTAAGTGCGTTTTCGACCGCGGCTTCAACCCTCGGCCGGTCTTCCTCGACGTAGATGTCGACGACGTCCTCCAGTGAGGGCGCTCGGTCGCCCTCCCAGCCGATGAGCTCGAACAGGTGGTCGGACCAGAACGCGTCCCCCGTCTTCGGGTCGACCTCCCAGCCGCCGACATCGGCGACCCGTTCCGTGTGATCGAGGAGTTCGACGACGCGATCAAACTCACGCTCGCGTTCTCGCCGCTCAGTTATATCCGAGGCGATACCGACGGTCCGATACACTTCTCCGGCCTCGTTTTTCACCGGAACGGCCCGGTCGTACACCCATCGCGTCTCTCCGTTCGGCCGGACGATGCGGTACTCCTCCTCGTAGGAGCCAGTCGACTGCGGATCGAGGATCTCTTCGACTCGGTCTCGGTCCTCCGGATGGATGGCGTCCGCAAATGACTGCGGGTCCTCGTACAGCGCGTCGGGCGACCGGCCCCAAATCTCCTCGTACGCGGGGTTGACGTAGAGTACTTCACCCTTCGTCGGGTCGGTCATCCAGACCATTTCCTGGATGTTCTCGGTCATCTGCCGGAACCGCCGTTCTCGCTCTCGGAGTTCGTCTTCCATCCGAACACGCTCCGAGATGTCTCGGAGAACGCCGACGAACTTGCGTTCGCCGCCCTCCTTGAACGTGCTGAACGATATCGAGACCGGCACCTCGTGTCCCTCTCGATGCTGGGCGGAGAATTCGATCGCCGTCCAGTCCAGCGACCGGTCGTTCGTCTCCAGGAACCGCTCCATTCCCTGCCGGTGGCCGTCTCGATACCGCTCCGGTATCAAGGTGAACAGCGAGTCGCCTCTGAGGGTCTCCGGGTCGTACCCGAACAGGTCTTCGGTCGCTTGGTTTACGAACTGGATCGTGTTCGTGGAGTCGACGGTGAGGATGGCGTCGCTTGAGTTTTCGGCGATCGCAGCGAGGCGCCGCTTGGTCCGTTCGGCCTCCCGCTCGGCTCGCCACTTGTCGACGACGTTTCGGATCCGATTGGCCAGAACGGCGTACTGATCGGTGCCGACTCCCTTCTGTAAATAATCCGTAACGCCCGCCGAAATCGCATCGCTCGCGATGTCCTCGCTTCCTTTCGCCGTGAACAGTATAAATGGAAGATCGGCGTCCCGCTCGCGAACGGCTTCGAGAAGTTCGATCCCGTTCCGCTCCGGCATGTCGTAGTCGGAAACAACGCAGTCGATGTCCGTTTCAGCGAGTGTGTCGAGTCCGTCACTCGCGCTCCCCGCGGATACGACCTCGAAATGACTGTCCTCTCTTCGAAGATAGGTACTGACCAATTCCGCAAGGTCGGGATCATCGTCGACATGTAAAATGCGGATTGAGTTCACTTTCTCGCTCATGTGACGCCTTACTGTTAGATATATAATTACGCAGTAATAAGTCCCCTATAGAAATGTAACTGAACGTGAACCAAGACGCAGCACTCGGGTAGTGTTTATGAGCGAATGTCGGCCTCGCGCCTCCGGTCTCGACCGTGGTATTGACATCCTCCTCCGCGTAAACGCGGAGGAATCCCGAGCGGTGGGAGTTTCAGGTTTCCAGTCCGATCACCGGACTACCACACCTTTCGGGCACGGGTAGTCCCACAGCGTCGATGTGGTGGACT